>CAIVRI010000080.1 GCA_903908265.1 uncultured Pseudomonadota bacterium | reverse complement strand
CCGTGCACGCCGGCGCCTGGGCCGAGGTCGACGACGTAGTCGGCCTGTCGGATCGCATCTTCATCGTGCTCGACCACAATTACGGTATTGCCCAGATCGCGCAGGTGTACGAGCGTATCGAGCAACCGTTGGTTGTCGCGCTGGTGCAGACCAATCGAGGGCTCGTCGAGGATGTACATCACGCCGACCAGTCCGGACCCCACTTGGCTGGCCAGTCGAATGCGCTGGGCTTCACCACCGGACAGCGTCTCGGCACTACGGTCTAGCGTGAGATAGTCGAGACCGACATTGGACAAAAATCCTAGACGGTCGTGAATCTCTTTGACAATCTTTACCGCGATGGTGCCGCGCCAGCCGGGCAGTGTGAGAGTCTGAAAGAAGGCCAGTGCGCGGCCAACGGAGAGTCCGGTGACCGTCGCGATATTGCTGCCGGCAACGAATACATTGCGGGCAGCCACATTGAGTCGAGTGCCACCACAATCAGGGCATGGCTTGCTGCCGAGGTACTTGGACAGTTCCTCTCTTACCATCATTGAATCGGTCTCGCGATAGCGACGCTCGAGGTTGGGCAGAATGCCCTCGAACACATGCCGTTTGCGGGTCATCGCACCGCGACCATCGTAATAGCGAAATTCGATTGCGTCGGTGCCACTGCCGTGCAGCAGAACCTGTTGAGCGGATTCGGGCAGTGAGGTCCACGTATCCTCAATATCGAATTTGTAGTGTTTGGCGAGCGAGTGAATCATCGTGAAGTAATAAGCGTTCCGACGATCCCAACCGCGTATGGCGCCCGCTGCCAGTGACAGGTGTGGTTGCGTCACGACTCGGGCGGGATCGAAGAACTGCTTTACGCCGAGCCCATCGCAGGTCGGGCAGGCACCCGCTGGGTTGTTGAACGAGAAGACCCTCGGTTCCAGTTCAGGCAGAGACCAGCCGCATACATTGCAAGCAAACTTGTCGGAGAAGACCAGATCCTCGCGGTCTGGCTGCTCCAAGAAAGACACCTTTGCCATGCCGCTGCCTAGGCGCAGCGCAGTTTCAAAACTCTCTGCAAGGCGTTGTCCGATGTCTGGACGTACTTTGAAGCGGTCAACCACCGCCTCGACGGTATGTTTGCGCCGCAGATCCAATGACGGCGGATCGTCGAGTTCGATGACCTTGCCATCCACGCGCGCGCGAACGAAGCCTTTGCCTTTCAGTTCATCGAGCACTTGGACGTGTTCACCCTTACGATCTTTGACCACGGGGGCCAACAGGAACAGCGGTGTTCCTTCAGGAAGTTCCATGACCTGATCGACCATCTGGCTGACCGTCTGTGCTGCCAGATCGAGGTGATGGTCTGGGCAGCGTGGGGTGCCGGCCCGCGCATACAGTAGACGCAAGTAGTCGTAGATCTCGGTGACGGTTGCGACGGTTGAGCGTGGGTTGTGTGAGGTCGACTTCTGCTCAATTGAAATAGCGGGGGAAAGTCCCTCAATCGAATCGACGTCCGGTTTCTCCATCATCGACAGAAATTGCCGGGCGTAGGCCGACAGCGATTCGACGTAGCGTCGCTGCCCCTCGGCATAGATGGTGTCGAAGGCGAGCGAGGACTTGCCGGAACCGGATAAACCGGTGAACACAATCAGCCGATCGCGCGGCAGCTCCAGGTCAATGCTCTTGAGGTTGTGGGTCCGCGCGCCGCGGATTCGAATGTCTGCCATGGCTCAAACTCGGGAAAAATTACGCAATCCGCTAGAATACCATTCGTCGACGCCCGGCCGATTCAGGATTCTCATGGACGACTTGCCGAAAACCCGCCCCCCTCGCCTTGCTCTGCTGCCGCTAGAGCGGCGCGCGCTCGGATCGCTGTCGTCGATCTACGCGGCACGTATGTTGGGATTGTTTCTGTTGCTGCCGGTGCTTGCGCTGTACACCACGGGCCTGGCCGGGGCGACGCCCGCAAAAATTGGATTGGCGATGGGGGCTTACGGACTGACGCAGGCGATTTTGCAGATTCCCTTTGGTCTGCTGTCAGATCGGTATGGGCGTCGCGGTGTCATTACCGTCGGCCTTGTCCTGTACGCGGCCGGCTCCGTGATCGGTGGCTTCGCGACGGGCATCGAGGGCATCATCCTCGCCCGGATGGTGCAGGGCGCCGGGGCGATCTCAGGTCCCGTCTCGGCCTTGCTCGCCGATCTGACCCGGCCCGAGATTCGGACTCGTGCGATGGCGCTGATTGGCATCAGTATTGGCGGCTCTTTCGTCGTCTCCCTGGTTGCGGCACCGCCGCTGGAGGCGGCGATCGGTGTGCGCGGTATTTTTTGGGCGATGGCCGTGTTGGCCACCCTCTGTCTGCTTTTGTTGCATACCGTGGTGCCGAAGGCGGCGGCCGATGCACTGCAGGTGCGGCGTAGCGTCGCGCGCCCGCCCTTTGCGATGGCGTTCACCCGCACGCTGGTGCCGTACTACGTGGGCATGTTTGTGTTGAATTTTATGCTGACGTCCGCCTTCGTGGGGGTCCCGCATGCCCTGGCCGACGGGTTGGGGATTCCCTTGGCGCAGCACTGGAAGACGTATCTTTGGGTGTTCCTCGGCTCCGTACCGCTGACGGTGCCCCTCGTGCTTGCCAGTGAGCGCTCCGGGTCGCCCGTGGCGGTTATGCGTCTTGGGGTTGTTTTAATTGGGCTGGCTCTAGCCGCACTGGTCGTCACTCATCACGGTTATTGGGGCCTGGCGGCGACGATGGTGGTGTTCTTTGCCGCCTTCAATTATCTGGAGGCCCGGGTGCCCGCCCGCTTGTCGCAGTCGGCGCCGGCCGAATTGCGGGGTGCGGCCTTAGGCGTATTCGCGACGGCGCAGTTTCTGGGTGCTTTTGCCGGGGGGCTAGCCGCGCCTCTGCTGTACGCCAGCCCTTGGGGCCTCCCCGCGGTGTTTGGCGGTGCCGCGCTGCTAGCGCTGCCATGGTTGTTTGCGATCCGTCCGGGGCGGGCCTGAGACGCGACTTTCTAGACAAAGAGGCTAAATAGTCAGCATACGGTGTGTCGGAGGGCGCTGTACAATCTCCCAAAATGCAGTGGTGGGGCGGCGGTTCGTCCCTCTAATCGAACGAAGGAGCAGTCCATGGCGCGGGGCATTAACAAGGTTATTTTGGTGGGCAATCTCGGACAGGATCCGGAGACGCGGGCCATGCCGAGCGGTAAGGCAGTAACCAACGTCCGGATCGCCACCTCGGACAGTTGGCGCGACAAGCAGACCGGTGAGCAGAAAGAGGCCACCGAGTGGCATACGGTTGTTTTTTTCGACCGGCTTGCCGAAATCGCCGCCGAATACCTGCGCAAGGGCTCGCAGGTCTACGTGGAGGGTAAGTTGCGCACCCGCAAGTGGCAGGACAAGGCCAGTGGCGCAGACCGGTATTCCACGGAGATTGTTGCGAACGAGCTGCAGATGTTGGGTGGTCGTGCCGGCGGCGGCAGCGCTGGAGGTGCGGGCGGTGGTGGCGGCGGCGGCGGCAGCCCGCGCGGCGGTGCGCCCGATACCTTCAACCAAGGCCCAGCACCGGAACCATTCGACGATGACATCCCGTTCTGATCACCGGTTCTTGGTTCTGGCTGTTTAAACACTAAACGGTGCCTCCTTGGTGGGGGAGCCTGTCCGTCCGGGCCTTGCCGATTTATTCTGAACTCTCTTCCGAGTCACCCCGATCCCATGTCCGGTTACCTCTACCTCAAGACCTTCGGCTGCCAGATGAACGAGTACGATTCCACCCGAATGGTGGACGCGCTCAAGGCCGCTGAGGGTCTGGAAATCACTGAGGATCCCGCACAGGCGGACGTCATCTTGCTGAACACCTGTTCTATCCGCGAGAAAGCCGAAGAAAAGGTCTATTCCCATCTTGGCGTGTACGCCGAACTCAAGCAACGACGGCCCGGATTGCTGATCGGCGTGGGCGGCTGTGTCGCCAGCCAAGAAGGCGAAGCGATGCTCGAACGGGTCCCTTTTGTGGATGTGGTCTTTGGCCCGCAGACGCTGCATCGCCTGCCGGCGCTGCTGGCCCGGGTGCGGCAGACCGGTCGGCCGCAGGTGGACGTTTCCTTTCCAGAGAACGAGAAGTTCGACCTGTTACCAGTGCCGGCAGAGCGCACGGCAGCCACCGCATTCGTATCGATTATGGAAGGCTGTAGCAAGTACTGCAGTTTTTGTGTCGTGCCTTATACGCGGGGTGAGGAAATCAGCCGGCCCTTGTCGCAGGTCCTCGCCGAGGTGGGCGCACTTGCTCGTCAACAGGTCCGTGAAATCACGCTCCTCGGTCAAAACGTCAACGGCTATGACGGCTTGATGGATGACGGTGAGCCTGCGGATCTCGCCCTTCTAATTGAGCATGTCGCGCAGATCGAGGGCATTGAGCGGATCCGTTACACGACCTCGCACCCGATGGATTTCTCGGATCGATTAATCGAGGTCTACGGACGGGTTCCAAAGCTGGTCGATCACCTGCACTTGCCCGTGCAGTCGGGTTCAGACCGGATACTCACGGCGATGAAACGGCGGTATACCGCGCTGGAATTCAAGCAAAAAATCCGTCGCTTACGTGCGGTACGGCCCGACATCGTCATCTCCTCTGATTTTATCGTCGGCTTTCCCGGCGAAACGGAACGGGACTTCGAGGCCACCATGCAGTTGATTGAGGACATTCGCTTCGATCAAAGTTTCAGCTTTATCTATAGCCGGCGCCCGGGAACCCCAGCCGCCTCATTGCCTGACGATGTTTCTCCAGAGGTTAAACAAGCGCGTCTTGAGCGCTTACAAGCGCGCATCAACGAGTTTGCCCGTGAGCGCAATCGCGCCTTGGTGGGTCAGGTGGTGCGTGTACTGGTGGAACGGCATGCCCGTCGGGATTCCAGCCAACTTTCGGGTCGGACTGAGTGCAATCGTTGGGTTAATTTCGATGCGCCCTGCGAATATTTGAACCAATTTGCCAACGTGATGGTCACCGAAGCCATGCCAAACTCACTGCGTGGGCGACTTGTCATGGCGCCTTTGTGAACGCGCCCACGACCTGCGAACTCGTACTGACGCCGTCGGACAATGAGCGACTTGCGGTGCTGTGCGGCCCGCTCGATGAGCATCTGCGGCAGATCGAGTCGAGGCTTGAGGTCACCATTCACCGTCGTAGTAACGTGTTTCGTATCGACGGCGCGCGTGCGGTTGATGCAGGACGGATTCTCGAGCAACTGCACGCGAGCCGTGGTCGTCGCGTGACGCCACAGGACGTGCATCTGGCCATCCAAGAACGGGGTATGTCGACGGAAATATCCGACGAAGACGCCGATCACGGTGAAGTCAAAGTCGCCACCCACCGTGGGCACATTCGTGGCCGTGGCGCCAACCAAGTCGCTTATCTCGCCGCCATTCGTACCGAGGACCTCACGTTTGGTATTGGTCCGGCTGGTACGGGCAAGACTTACCTGGCCGTCGCCTGTGCAGTGGAGGCGCTGCAGACCGATCGAGTGCGGCGCATCATTCTGGTGCGGCCTGCGGTCGAGGCGGGTGAGCGCTTGGGTTTTTTGCCGGGTGATCTCAACCAAAAAGTCGACCCGTATCTGCGCCCCATGTATGACGCGCTGTACGAAATGCTCGGCTACGACAAAGTGTCGCGTCTGATCGAGCGTCACGTGATCGAGATTGCGCCGCTTGCGTTTATGCGTGGCCGCACCCTGAACGATGCCTTCATCATTCTCGACGAGGCGCAAAACACCACGGTCGAGCAGATGAAAATGTTCCTGACTCGCATCGGCTTTGGTTCCAAGGCAGTCGTCACCGGGGACGTGACCCAGACCGATCTGCCGCACCACCGGATGTCCGGTCTGCGCCATGTGATGGATGTGCTTGATGGCGTAGCCGGTGTTGCATTCACTCGGTTCAGTTCGATGGATGTTGTGCGCCATCCGCTGGTGCAGCGGATCGTCCAGGCCTACGAGCGCGCTGGGGACGGGCAGTGACTCTCATCGCCGATGTCGCCTACGGCACCCGCAACCCCTGGGTGCCTTCGGCGCGTCTAATTCGGACGTGGGCGGACGCTGCGGCGGGGGCTAAAGGTCGTGACGCGACCGTGTCGGTGCGCATTGTGACGCCACTCGAAAGCCAGAAATTGAACCGGCAGTATCGCGGTAAACCCAAGCCCACCAATGTGTTGAGCTTCCCTGCGGAGGTGCCTGCCGGTGCGTTGCAAGGGGAGTCCAAGCTTTTAGGGGACATTGTGATCTGCGCGCGAGTTGTGGCACGGGAGGCTCGTGAGCAGAGCAAGACCCTTGCAGCGCATTGGGCGCACATGGTTGTGCATGGCACACTACATCTGCTCGGGTATGACCATGAGCAGAACGATGAGGCAGTCCGGATGGAACGCCGTGAAAAGCGAGTCCTAAAAGTGTTGGGATTCGAAGATCCGTATCGGGGTGAGAGTGATGAGTGAATCACGCGGGCCATTGCGGCCCGGTTGGTTGCAGCGTGTGTTGCAACAGTTTTCGGATGAGCCGCAGGATCGTGAAGATGTGGTCGAAGAGTTGCGTGAGGCCAGCGAGCGGGGTCTCTTTGACGCGGACTCGTTTGACATGCTCGAGGGGGTGCTTGCGGTCGGCGAATTGAAAGTGCGCGACATTATGGTCGCGCGCTCGATGATGGCTGTTGTTGGTCGCGACGATGCGCCGGCGGCTTTGCTGGCGGCGGTTGTCGAGTCCGGGCACTCGCGCTTTCCGGTGCTGGGTGAGGATCGCGATGAGGTCGTGGGTATCCTCTTGGCCAAGGATTTGCTCCGACACTTCGTTGAGAATGTCGGCCAAGAGTTTGAGATACGAGAGTTTGTTCGGCCGGCTATTTTTGTGCCCGAGAGCAAGCGACTCAATGTCTTGCTGCGCGAATTTCGTAAGAATCATAATCATATGGCGATCGTTGTGGATGAGTATGGCGGTGTCGCTGGGCTCGTCACGATTGAAGATGTGATCGAGCAGATCGTTGGTGATATTGCCGATGAACATGATACCGATGACGAGCAGGCGATCCGTTGCGACCGGGAGTGCGAGTACACGGTCCAGGCGTTGACCCGCATCGAGGACTTCAATGAGTACTTTGGTGCAACGCTGGCAGATGATGATTGCGACACGATCGGCGGACTGGTTTCGCGGACTTTCGGCCGCTTGCCGCGGCGTGGTGACGTGATTCAGATTGGCGATTTTGAATTCAAGGCGGTGCGGGTTTCGCACCGGCGCATCGAGTCTCTTAAGGTGTTGACGTCGAGAGTGATCTCGCCGCCACCAGCGGACGATTGATGCAGCGCGTCGCCGCGCTCATGCGTCGCTTTGCAGTAGTGGTCGCATTTTTGGCTGGTGCGCTGCACTCTTTGGCGTATGCACCCTGCATGATCCGATTGCTGGCGCCGGTGACTTTGGCAATCCTATTTTGGTTGTGGCGCGATCTGTCGCCGCGGCGTGCCGCAGTGGTTGGCTTTGCTTTTGGTGCAGGCCTGTTCTTGGCGGGGACGTATTGGGTGTATCACAGCGTGCATACGGTCGCGCATGCCCCTGCGTCCATTGCGGTGGTCCTGTTGCTCGGACTGGTCGCGATCATGGGTTGCTATCCGGCACTGCTGGGCGCGGTTTCGATGACCTTCCTGCCCCGGTCGCGACGACGACGGGAGTGGTTGGCCTTGCCCGCGGGTTGGGTTCTGCTGGAGTGGGCGCGCGGGTGGTTTCTGTCGGGGTTTCCGTGGCTCGGGTTGGGCTACGCGACGCTGGATACGCCGCTGTCAGGGTTCGTGCCACTGGTTGGTGTGTATGGCGTGAGTTTGCTCGTGGCGTTTTTGGCGGCTGCGCTGCTAGCGTGGGTTGATGGGGCGCGTGCCCGGCGCTGGGGTCTGGTGCTGTTGGTAGCCGGTGTGTTTGGCCTCGGCGCATGGCTGGCATCACGGCAGTTCACCGTTGCCACAGGACGCTTTCACAGCGTGGCGCTCGTGCAGGGCGCAATCGCGCAAGATGAGAAGTGGGAGGCTGAGCACCGGGAGCGGACCTTTGCGGTGTATCGCGCACTGACCGAAAAAGCGCTGGGACATGATTTGATCGTGTGGCCGGAGTCGGCGTTGCCGGTGCTCTATCACGAGGCCGTGCCGTATTTGGAGGGTCTCTACCGGCAGGCGCAGGCACGGCATAGTGATTTGTTGCTGGGGCTGATTCGCTACGACACCGAGCGAGCCGGCTACCGCAATGGACTGGTTGCGCTCAGTGCGTCGGAGACCTGGTACTACAAGCGGCGCTTGGTTCCCTTTGGCGAGTTTTTCCCCGTACCAGAATTCGTGCGCGGCTGGATGCATGGGCTGGACCTCTTTTATGTCGACTTCATCCCGGGCGATGCGGATCAGCCTGCACTTAGGGCTGCGGGTGAGCGTATCGGGGCGACGATTTGCTATGAGGATGCGTATGCGGCTGAGCAGTTGGCCGTGTTGCGGGAGGCGACGCTGTTGGTCAACGTCAGCAATGACGCGTGGTTTGGCGAGTCGTCAGCCCCGCACCAACATTTAGAAATCACGCGGATGCGGGCGCTGGAAGCGGGCCGCTGGCTTATGCGTGCGACCAGTACGGGCATTACTGCCTTTATTGACCCGCAGGGGCGCATCGTTGCGCGTAGCCCGCAATTCCTGCCGACGGTTCTGGAGGGCACGGTGGAGGCCCGCACGGGGTTGACCCCCTATGCGCGCTTTGGCAACGCCCCGGTCTTGCTTTTGTCGGCGCTGTTGCTGCTGCTCGCTTTTTGGCGTCGTCGGGCGCACTGAGAAGATGCGCGGGGGCGCGTGGTGCGCGCTCGGTTAAACTGCAGCCTTTCCTCCGCTTCGGGGTCTCGCCATGCTCGATCGACTATCACCCCAGCCACCCGATGCCTTGCTTGCCGTGATGACGGCCTTCGCCAACGACCACTCGCCGGACAAGGTCGACCTCGGCGTCGGGGTCTACAAGGACGCCGCCGGGGTAACGCCGGTGATGGCGGCGGTCAAGGCGGCCGAAGCACGCCTGATTGCCGAGCAAGGGTCCAAGAGCTATGTCGGGCCGGCTGGTAACCGGTTGTTTGCCACGCTCGTCGAACAACTGACGCTAGGGTCGGATCATCCGGCCCTGCGGGAGGGGCGGGTCGCCACGCTGCAGACGCCGGGCGGTTGTGGTGCGCTGCGCCTGATTGCGGATCTGATTGTGAAGACCGGCGTGACCACCGATTTATTGATTGGGGATCCCACCTGGACGAACCATCATCCCCTGCTGACGAGCGCCGGGCTCACCGCGCACCGATTTGCGTATTACGACACCGTCACCGCGCAGTTGCAGTTTGATCGGATGGTGGCGGCTCTAGAGGCTGCCCCCGAAGGGGGTGTGGTCTTGCTGCAGGGCGCATGTCACAACCCCACCGGCGCAGACCTCAGTCTGGCGCAGTGGTCGGCGGTCGCCGACGTACTCGAGCGCCGGGGTCTGGTGCCGCTCGTGGATCAGGCCTATCAAGGCCTCGGCAATGGACTCGATGCGGATGCAGCGGCCCTTAGAATGTTGGCCGCGCGCTTGCCAGAAGTGCTGATTGCGGTGTCTTGCTCGAAGAATTTTGGTCTTTACCGGGAGCGGGTCGGGGCGATCATCGTAGTGGCCCGCACGCCGGCGCAGGCCTTGACGACCTTCGGAACACTGCAAATGCTGGCGCGACGGATGTATTCCATGCCCCCGGATCATGGGGCGGCGATTGTGGCGACACTGGGCGCTGATCCGGCATTGTTGGGTATCTGGCGCGCGGAGTTGGACGGGATGAGGGTCCGTGTGAATACCCTGCGGACCCTGTTGGCGGCGGCGCTGGCATCCGAGTACGGCGACCGTCGTTTCGACCACATCGCCACGCAACGGGGCATGTTTTCGATTCTAGGCGTCCTCGGCCTGGACGCGGTCGCCCGACTCGCCCGCGATGCGCACGTGTATACCGCCCCGGACGGGCGCATCAATCTTGCCGGTCTGCCGGAGGCTGCTGCCGGCCGGGTGGCCGCAGCGATCCGCCGCGTGGCGCCTTAGGGTCGGACCTGTCCAAAAGGGGGGGGCTGATCCGGTATCCTTGGCGCTTCATCGAGGACCTGAACCCATGCATGAGACTTACGAACCGGCGCTGGTTGAAGCGGCTGCACAGCGCTACTGGGACGACACTGGCACCTTTCGCGCCGTAGAGGACGAGAGCCGGCCGAAGTACTACTGTCTGTCGATGTTCCCGTACCCCTCGGGGCGGCTGCACATGGGACATGTGCGCAATTACACCATCGGCGATGTGATCTCGCGCTACATGCGCATGCAAGGTCGCAACGTGCTGCAGCCCATGGGCTGGGATGCCTTTGGTTTGCCGGCTGAGAATGCGGCGATCGCAAACAATTTGCCGCCGGCGCAGTGGACGTACGAGAACATCGCCACCATGAAGCGTCAGTTGAAGGCGCTCGGCTTTGGTCTGGACTGGGACCGCGAGGTCACGACCTGTAAGCCAGACTACTACCGCTGGAATCAGTGGTTGTTCCTGCGCATGCTCGAATCGGGGGTGGCGTACCAGAAGACCGGTACCGTCAACTGGGATCCGGTCGACAAGACCGTGCTGGCTAACGAGCAGGTGATCGATGGGCACGGTTGGCGCACCGGCGCGCTGATCGAGAAGCGCGAGATTCCGATGTATTACCTCGCCATCACGCGCTACGCACAGGAGCTGCTAGACGACGTGCAGCAACTGGAGGGCTGGCCGGAACGCGTGCGGACGATGCAGGCGAACTGGATCGGTCGTAGCGAAGGCGTGACCATCGCTTTTCCGTACCAACTGCAGGGCGCGCAAGGCGCGCTCAAGGTGTTTACGACCCGCGCCGATACCGTCATGGGTGTCACGTTCGTCGTGGTGGCGGCCGAGCATCCTCTGGCTACGCATGCGGCCGTGAGTAACGCTGCACTTGCTGCATTTATTGACGAATGCAAGCGCGGTAGTGTGATGGAGGCGGATCTTGCCACCATGGAGAAAAAGGGATTGCCGACGGGCCTTGCGGTCACGCATCCACTCACGGGCGCTGCCGTTCCAGTCTGGGTCGGCAACTATGTGCTCATGAATTACGGTGAGGGTGCCGTCATGGGCGTCCCCGCGCACGACGAGCGGGATTTTGCGTTCGCCAAGAAATACGATTTGCCGATTCAGCAAGTGATCGATATCGCAGGCCAGGCATACTGCATGGATGGCTGGCAGGCGTGGTATGCCGATAAGGGCATTTGCACCGCCTCAGGCCCGTACAACGGGCTGGATCATCAGGCGGCCTGCGCGCAGATCGCGACCGATCTGGAGGCGAAGGGCTGCGGTGCGCTGCAAGTGCAGTGGCGCCTGCGCGACTGGGGCATCTCACGCCAACGCTACTGGGGTTGCCCAATTCCTCTGATCCACTGCCCGGCCTGTGGCGTGGTGCCCGTCCCTGAGAAGGATTTGCCAGTCGTTCTGCCGGATGACCTGGTGCCCGATGGCTCGGGTAATCCGCTACAGCGGTATGCCCCGTTCGTTGACTGTCTCTGCCCGAAGTGCGGGGTCGCGGCCCGGCGTGAGACCGATACGATGGACACGTTTGTGGACTCGTCGTGGTACTTCCTGCGCTATGCCTCGGCCGGTCAGGACCGGGCGATGGTCGATGGCCGAGTCAACTACTGGCTGCCGGCCGATCAGTACATTGGCGGTATTGAGCACGCCATCTTGCACTTGTTGTACTCGCGCTTCTGGACCAAGGTCATGCGCGATATGGGCCTCGTAGATCTGGGCGAACCATTCTCGAATCTGTTGACGCAGGGGATGGTTCGCAACGCCATTTACTTCCGCAAGCCCGCATCCGGCCGGGTGGTCTACTACAACCCCACGGAGGTGGAGGTCCAGACCGATGATAAGGGCGCGCCTATTAGCGCGCGTCTGAAGGCGGACGGAGCGCCGGTAGAGAGCGGTGGCATTGGCACCATGTCCAAGTCGAAAAACAACGGCGTGGATCCACAGTCTTTCATCGATCGTTACGGCGCCGACACGGCGCGCTTGTTCATGATGTTTGCGGCGCCACCGGAATTGTCGCTCGACTGGTCCGACGAAGGCGCGGAGGGCGCGTTCCGCTTTCTCAAACGGCTGTGGAAAGCCGTGCATACCCATGTATCCGCCGGCGCTGTCATGGCGCTGGACCGGGCCACGCTGACGGTGGCGGATAAGGACCTGCGTCGTCTCGCGCACCAGACCTTGGCTAAGGTTGGCGATGACTACGGCCGCCGCCGTACGTTCAACACGGCCATCGCTGCGGTGATGGAACTGCTCAACGCGGTCTCCCGCCACGAGGCCACAGCGCCCGCTGCACGGGCCGTGGTACACGAAGCGCTGGAGCTTGCGGTGACGATGCTCTCCCCGGTCGTGCCGCACGTCACCCATACGCTATGGCAGGCCTTGGGGCATGAACGCGCCATCGTGGATGAGCCGTGGCCTGCAGTCGATGCCGAGGCGTTGCAGCAGGAGGCCCTGACCCTGGTGGTGCAGGTCAACGGCAAACTGCGCGGGCAAATTACGGTTGCCGTCGATGCGGACGAGACTTGCGTTCGTGAGTTGGCCCTCGCAGATCCGACGGTGCAGCGTTTCGTCGGCGCGCTGACGGTGCGGAAGGTCATTGTAGTGAAGGGCAAGCTCGTGAACGTGGTGGTTGCATGACAATCGCCTTGCGCTTGGCGGTTGCTCTGGCGGTCGGTGTGCTCGCCGGCTGTGGCTTTCATCTGCAGGGTAGTGCACCGCTACCGGCTGCTTTCCACACGACCCGGATCGTCGCTTCCGATCGCTACACCGACTTTCACCGGGCCTTGGTCGAGTCGCTTGAGGCGGCCGGTGCGTCGGTACTGGAGGGATCCGGTAGCGGACCTGTCGTCGAGGTGCTTGAAGATCAACCCACCCAACGCGTGCTCTCCGTATCGGCCAGCAATACGCCGACGGAGTACGAGGTGTACTACGCGATCCGCTATCGGGTCACGCTAGAGGGCCGTGAGGTCATTGCGCCGAGTCGGCTGGAGTTGTTGCGCGACTACAGTTTTGACACCACGGCGATTCTTGCCAAGGAGCAAGAGCAGGCAACGATCCGCCTCGCACTGGCCCGAGAATTGGCAGGTTTGGTCATGCGTCGCTTGGCGGCTATTCAGCAGTGAGCGCAGTATCGGCGGTGCTGGCGGTCGCCGAGATCGGCGTTACTCCCTTGGCAGCACTGTGCGAACGCTTCGGCTTGCGCATGGAACTGGTGCCCGATGGGCATGCAATTCCGGGTAGTTACTGGGGGGCGCCGGAGGCGGGTATTTTGGGCCAGACGGTGTATGTGCGCGGTGATACGCCTGTGCATTCCGCGCTGCATGAGGCCTGTCATACGGCGTGCATGGATGCCGATCGCCGTAGCGGTCTGGTCACCGATGCCGGCGGCGACTATGACGAAGAAAATGCGGTGTGTTATTTGCAGATCTGTCTGGCCAAAGAGTTGCCCGGCGTCGGTGCCGAGCGCTTGATGGCTGATATGGATGCGTGGGGATATACCTTTCGTTTAGGGTCGACGCGCGCCTGGTTCGACAAAGATACGGATGCGGAGCGTGTGTGGCTGCGCGGTCATGGATTGGTTGATAGCGCCGGCCGGCCTACTTATCGGATGCGGTCATGAATAAATTATTGTTTGGTTTAAGGCCAGTGGTTGCATTGCTCTGCATCGCTACGCTACCGGCGTGCACCAGCAATGGATTGTTGCGACTGGCCAGCAGCGCCGACCTCGTCAATGGGGCTGTGCGTGTTGATCACGATGTGGTCTATGGCCCGTTACCGCGGCAGCGACTGGATCTGTATGGTCCCGCGATCGCGGCCGCGCAACCCCGGCCTGTGGTTGTGTTTGTGCATGGGGGTAGTTGGAATTCCGGTTCCAAGGATCTTTATCGTTTCGTGGGTTCAGCGCTTGCCGAGCAGGGTGTCGTGGTGGCGGTCATTAACTATCGCCTGTACCCCGAGGCGCATCTGCCGGAATCATTGGACGATGTGGCCGACGCTGTGGCCTGTGCGGAGCGTGAAGCGGTGCGTTTCGGCGGTGATAGTCATCATGTGGTGCTGATGGGCCATTCGGCCGGCGCAGAATTGGCCGCCCTGATTGCGCTCGATCCGCAGCGCATGTCCAAGCGTGCTGCGCAGCCGGTGCGCGGCTTTGTAGGCCTCGCCGGCCCGTACGACTTCTTGCCGCTGAAGGAAGAGTATCTAAAGGACTACTTCGGCCCGCCGGCTCTGTATGCGGCCTCGCAGCCAGTGAATTTTGTCTCTGCGGCCAGTGCGCCGGCCTTGTTAGTGCAAGGGCTGGCAGACACTACGGTGGCTCCGCGTAATGCCACGGCGCTCGCCGAACGGCTGCGCGCGGCGGGCGTGCCGGTGGAAACCCTGCTGCTTGACCAGGACGATCACTCGACGGTCTTGCGGCGTTTGGCCAGGCCCTATCGGCACGGTGACGCGATGCTGGATCGGGTCGCGCAATTCGTGCGCACACTGCCGTGAGACGCACGCTGTGCCTGTTAGTGCTGCTGCCGTTGCTAGCGAGAGCGGCGACCGTGGCGCCGCAGCGCATCGTGACCTTAGCGCCGCACCTGACCGAACTGGTGTTTGCGGCCGGTGCGGGAGATCGCATCGTCGGGACGCTGGATACCAGCGATTACCCTGCCGCTGCGCGGCGCATTCCACGTATCGGCGACGTGCAGCATATCGATGCCGAACGGTTGCTCGCTCTGCAACCGGATCTGGTGCTCGAGTGGGGTGATGGACAGCCGGCGTCCGAACACGCGCTGATTACACGGTTGCACGTGTCTTCCCTGGCGCTGGAACAGCATGCACTGGAGGACGTGCCTGCGTCTTTGGAGCGCCTCGGGCGCTTGTTTGGCACCGCCCCGATCGCGGATGCAGAAGCGGCGCGATGGCGCAGGGAACTGGCCGCGTTACGCAATCGCTACAGCGGCGCACGCCACTTGCGCGTCTTCTGGCAGGTGTGGAGCGCGCCGCTGTTCACTTTGGGTGGGCATCACGTGGCGACCGAGATGCTGCAGGTTTGTGGCGCCGATAATATTTTTGCAGAGCAAACACTGAGTGCGGTGGCGGTGGACGAAGAAGCGGTGTTGGCCCGTCACCCGGACGTTCTCGTGCTGACGGGTACGGTGGCGGAAAATGCCGATTGGCTGCGGCGTTGGAACGCCCGTGTGCCGCCGGTGGCGTTGCGAACGGGTGCGGTCATTGCGCTCGACCCTGATCTGGTGAACCGGATGGGGCCTCGCCTGCTGCAGGGGACCCAACTGTTGTGCGAGCGACTCGCCGCTTTGCGGGTCGCGCATCCCTGACCAAGCGGCTTGCCGTACCCCCGTGACGGTGTGAGACTGCCCCATTCCTGCTGACCTTGAGGTTTCGCATCATGCGTCGACTGCCCCCCTTGTTTGTCTTGGTCCTGATGGCGGTGGTCTCGGTTGCTGCGGCCGATAATGCGACCCTGGCGGCTGTGGCCAATACCGCGGTGACGGTCTCGGCGGATGAGGTTGCTAAGTCCTCGGGCACGATCACGGTGGGGGGCCGGACGCTGGGTTATCAGGCGGAGGCGGGCTTGCTGGTGGTTGCGGTCAAGGATCCGATGGAGGCCGATCCGGTCCCGGCCGGCGAAAAGGCGCCCCCCGTCGCGCCGACCGCAGCGATGTCCTATGTCGGCTATTTCCTCGGCAAGGAAGCCGATGCGCGGCGACCGATCACCTTCATTTACAACGGTGGCCCGGGCTCGGCCACGATTTGGCTGCACATGGGCGCCTTTGGGCCGAAGCGGGCGGTGGCCGCCGACGCCGCGCATGGCGCGGCGGCGCCTTATCGCCTAGTCGACAATGCCTACACGCTGCTGACCGACTCGGATCTGGTGTTCATTGATGCGCCGGCCACCGGCTTTGGTTACCTGCGCGGTGCGGACAAAGAAAAAGCGTTCCTCGGTGTGGACGAGGATGCCCGTGCCTTCACGCAATTCATTATGAAGTTCTTGTCGACGCACGGTCGTTGGAATTCACCGAAGTTCTTGTTCGGTGAAAGCTACGGGACCACCCGCTCCGCGGTGTTGGCACACATGCTGACCGCACGGGCGGTTGAACTGAATGGCGTGGTGTTGCTCTCGCAGATCCTTTCGTATGACAACAACTCCGATAACCCGGAGATGAATCCTGGCACAGAACAGCCCTATGCGCTGGCGTTGCCAACCTTTGCGGCGACGGCGTGGTATCACCACAAGCTGGCTAATCGTCCGGAGGCGCTAGAGCCGTTCTTGGCTGAAGTCGAGCGTTTTGCGCTGGAGGAGTATCTGCCGGCGTTGGTCGCTGGTCGGACCTTGTCGGCTGCGCGCCGCCGTGCGCTGGTCGCGAAATTGCATGACTACACGGGTATAGCGCCGGAGTATCTTGAGAAGGCGAATTTACGCCTCAACGTGGGGATGTTCACGCAGCAGCTGCTCGGGGACAACATCGCCGGTCGAGTCGATACACGCTACACCGGCCCGGCCATGGACCCGGTTGGGCGTGAGGCCAGTTACGATCCGATGATTGCCTCGATCGCACCGCCTTACGTGGCGTTGTTCAACGATTACGTGCGTCGCGATCTGCATTTTGGTGAGGGGCGTAGTTACAAGTACATGGGCGGTTTGCCTTCGTGGGACGCTTTGCATGCCCCACCGGGCACGCAGGAAAAACAAGCGCAGGCGCCGAATGTATTGCCCGATCTGGCGGCTGCCATGAAGCTGAATCCTAATCTGAAGGTGCTCATGCACGGCGGCTATTACGATTTGGCGACGCCATATTTCAGTGCCGTATACGAACTGAACCATTTGCCCATCCCAGACACGCTGGCCGCCAATATTTCGATGCGCTTCTATCAGGCCGGTCACATGGTGTATCTGAACGAGCCGTCGTTGGCAGCGCTCTCGCAGAGCACCGGCGCGTTTATTCGGACCAATTCGGCTCACTGATGCGCCTGGTCCCGGAAACGTTGGCGCGCACACTCGAAGGCCCTCCTGTCGCGGCTTGGCTGGTGGCAGGCGACGAGCCACTGCTGGTTGGCGAGGCTTGTGATGCGATCCGGACGCGGGCGCGGGCGGCCGGTTACACCGGCCGGGAGGTCCACTTCGTTGAGCGGAGCTTTGACTGGGCAGAACTACATGCCTCCTTGCGTGCGCTGTCGCTATTTGCGGAGCGGCGGATCGTCGAACTGCGGCTGCTGAGCCCCAAGCCGGGCATCGAAGGCGCGCGGGCCCTGGTGGCTGCGCTGGAGGACCCCTCGCCGGACGTGTTGCTACTGGTGATTACCGACAAGATCGAATTCAACGACCGTTCCAATGCGTGGGTCAAAGCGTTCGAACAACGGGGACATTGCCTGGATGCCGATCAGCTGATGCCAGAGCAACTGCCCGGTTGGCTGGAGGGTCGGATGCGGCGGATTGGCCTCGAGCCGCAAGCGGATGCCGTGCAACTGTTGGCGGAGCGTTGCGAGGGCAACTTGGTCGCGGCCCATCAGGAGATGGAGTTGCTGCGTCTGCTGGCCGGTCCGGGACCCATTTCCGCCGAGGTTGTGGCCGATTCAGTGGCCAATAGCGCCCGTTACCATGTGTTTCAGCTCAGCGAAGCGCTGTTGGCCGGGGATACGGCCCGCACGGTACGAATTCTCGATGGATTGGCCGCCGACGGCGAGGGCCTGCCCCTGGTGTTGTGGTGCATTGCCGAGGAGATCCGCTCCGTCCTGCAGTGGACCGGCAGTCCCAATTACCAGGGACCGTTGCGTTTGCGTCGCGGCGGCCGGCGTCGGACCGGGTTGCTGGCCCGAGCGGCGCAGCGGGTGCCGCGGGCTTTGGCGCTGGAATTGCTCACGGCGGCAGCACGGGCGGATGGGCTGACCAAAGGGGCCGGAAAAGGTGAGGCTTGGGGTGAAGTGACCCGCATTGCCACGGAATTTTGCATAGCGCCGCGAAATCGGTCAGGCTGATGACGATGTCGACTTCGTCTGCCACCAGCATTGCGAATGGGAATGCGCCGTCTGGGCCAATGGGTATCTTTGGCGGCACCTTCGATCCGATCCACTACGGCCATCTGCGCACTGCGTATGAGCTCTTAGAGATCCTGCGCCTGCCGGAGATCCGTTTCATGCCGGCGGGCAGCCCGCCGCATCGGGCCGGCACGATCGCCGATAACGAGCAGCGCCTGGCCATGGTGCGGGCCGCGGTGATCGGTCAGCCAGGTTTCACCGTAGATGATCGTGAGATCCGCAAGACCAGCCCGTCCTATTCGATCGAGACGCTGGCCGAATTGCGGGCGGAGTTTCCCGAACGCCCGCTGTGCCTGATCATCGGCATGGATGCCTTCCTCGGCTTGCCGCAGTGGCACCGTTGGCGCGAGTTGCTGCACTTAGGTCATCTCGTGGTCGCGCATCGGCCCGGTTGGAATGCGCCGACCCTGGGGCCACTAGGCGAATTGTTGGTCGACCATGGCACGGGCACTGTCCGTGAACTGCACGAACAAAGGGCTGGCCGGATCTATATTCATGCCGTGACGCAACTGGAGATTTCTTCTACCGATGTTCGCGCGCTGATTGGCGCCGGGCGAGATCCACGCTACCTCATGCCTGAGGGCGTACGGCGTATCATTTTGGAAACGGGCTGTTATGCCCGGAAGGAACTGGGAAGAGGATGACTGCTGTTAAATCTGCTAAGAAAAAGGCCGTAACCAAGGCTGCAACCAAGTTTGTGACCCGTGCGCCCACCAAGACGTCCAGCAAGACGGCGACCCGCCCTGCTGCCAAAAAGGCGGTGCGCAAATCGGCTGCGCCGGCTCCTAAAAAGGCCGCGGCGAAGCCGGTCGTTAAAAAGACCAGCGCACCGCGCAAGGCCGCAGCGGCGAAGGCGCCCGTGAAGCCCGGCCTCGGTCAGTTGGCGGCGCTCGCGCTGGACGAAATGAAGGGTCAACACATCACCGTGCTCGATGTGCGCGGTGTGACCGACATCGCCGATACGATCGTGGTGGCCTCCGGCACCTCCGATCGCCACGTGAAATCCTTGGCTACTCGGGTGCAAGAACGCGCCCGTGCGGCGGGTTACCGCACCTTGGGCGTGGAGGGCGAGCGCGAAGGCGAGTGGGTTCTCGTCGATCTCGGCGACGTGATCGTGCACGTGATGCTGCCGCGGGTTCGCGAGTTCTACGCCCTTGAAAAGCTCTGGGACGTCCGCTCGTCGGAGCGCGACTCGGCGTCCTGAGCCAATGCGGCTCAAGCTCGTCGCAGCGGGCACGCGGCTGCCCGCTTGGATCGAAGCGGGTTACCAGGAGTATGCGCGGCGTCTGACGGCCGAGGCGCCCATCGAACTGGTGGAGGTGGCGGTCACCCGTGGCACCGCGCAGGGGTCGCAGGAACGCGCGATGCAGAAGGAAGGCGAGCGGATGCTCGCGGCGATCCCGAAGGGCGCGTGGGTCGTGGCGTTGGACGTCACTGGTCGAGCCATTGATACCCCGGCGTTGTCGCGTTGGTGGGCCACCCGCCAGCGCGATGGGCGGGATGTGGTGTTTCTGATCGGTGGGCCGGATGGCCTGGCGGCGCCGGTCTTGGCGCGTGCCGATGAGCGGCTCTCCCTGTCGGCACTGACCTTTCCCCACGGGATCGTGCGGATCCTGTTGGCGGAACAGTTGTACCGGGCGATCAGCCTGCTCAAAGGGCACCCGTATCACCGCGAATGAGCGGGTGTCGCCGTCTGGTGACCGGATCTCAACTCGGCGGGGTGCGGGGCGGCACGTTATGCTGCAGGTTCTACCGCCGCCGTGTTTGACCCCCCTATGACGCCTGTCCTCGTTTTGGCCTCTGCCTCGCCCCGCCGTGCCGAATTGCTCGGTCAGATCGGCGTGCCGCACGTGGTCCGGCCTGCCGATATCGACGAGGCGCGGCAGGGTGGCGAAGACCCGGTGACCTACGTGACGCGGGTGACCGCCGCCAAAGCCGCCGTGGCTTGGGAACGCTCAGCCGGGCTGCCCGTCCTGGCCGCGGATACGGTGGTTGTGTTGGACGCGGAACTCTTTGGCAAACCCCGGGATCAAAGCGAGGGACTGGCCATGCTCGGCGCGCTTTCGGGCCGAACCCACCGGGTCCTGACAGCGGTCGCGCTGCAAACCCGTGCGGGGCGATCGGCGGCCTTGTCGGAGACGCTCGTGACGTTCCGGCCCCTAGAGGCGGCCGAGCAGTTGCGCTACTGGTGTACGGGGGAACCGTTGGGCAAGGCCGGTGGTTACGCCGTGCAGGGCCTTGCGGCGGCATTCATTACGCGCCTCGAAGGCAGTTATTCTGGTGTGATGGGTTTGCCGCTCGCACAGACGGCCGATCTACTCAGAGCCGCCGGTGTGCCGATGTGGCAGATGGGAGCAGATGCGTGACAGCGGAAATACTCGTCAATGTAACGCCTCGTGAGAGCCGAGCGGCTTTTCTCGAAAACGGCGTACTGCAAGAAGTTTATATCGAGCGCGCCAATCGTCGTGGGATTACCGGCAACATTTACAAAGGCCGTGTTTCACGCGTGTTGCCGGGTATGCAGGCGGCGTTTATCGATGTGGGCTTGGAGCGCACGGCGTTTTTGCACGTCTCTGATATTGCCCGTCGGGATGATGTAGGCGCTGTGTTCGAGACGCCGCCGGCTGATGATATCCGTGCCGCTGTGACGGAGGGTGATGAGCTCTTGGTGCAAGTGCTGAAAGACCCCCTCGGTACCAAAGGCGCGCGACTCACTACTTTCATTACCTTGCCTTCACGTTTTCTGGTCTATATGCCGCAAGGCCAAGGCGTGGGTGTCTCGGCGCGGATTGAGGACGAAACGGAACGGACGCGTTTGCGCAGTGCGCTCGAGGGCTTGGCCACCGAGCATCCCGGCGGTTATATCGTGCGCACGGTGGCCGAGGGGATTGATCCGGATGCTCTGCGTGCCGATATGCTGTTCTTGCGACGTCTATGGCAGGTCTGTTCAGAAACCG
Organism: uncultured Pseudomonadota bacterium; assembly: GCA_903908265.1. GTDB lineage: Bacteria > Pseudomonadota > Gammaproteobacteria > Steroidobacterales > Steroidobacteraceae > CAIKZZ01. The sequence goes on along the minus strand of CAIVRI010000080.1, from coordinate 160,479 downwards.
GTTTTCGCGCTCCGTCCGGTGGGCTCGTGCACGAGGACCTGCCGCTAGACGTGCGTATGTTGCGCGATCTGTTGGGTCGTGGCGTTGAACGGGTGCAAGTCGATGCGCCCTCAGCCCATGCGCGCATGCTCGAATTTGCGCGTGTATTCATGCCAGAGAGCATGGAGAAGATCGAACTGTATCGCGGCAACCGACCGATCCTCGATCTGTACGGTGTCGAGGACGAGATACAGAAGGCGCTGGATCGCAAGGTGCCTCTGAAATCTGGCGGCTCTCTGGTCATCGATCAGACCGAGGCGATGACCACGATTGACGTCAATACCGGCGCTTTTGTCGGCAATCGCAATCTGGAGGATACGATCTTCCGGACCAATCTCGAGGCCGCTGTGGCAATCGCTCGGCAATTACGGCTGAGGAACCTGGGCGGTATCATCATCATCGACTTTATCGACATGACTGATGAAGATCACCGTCGCCAAGTCTTGCAGGCGCTGGAAAAAAGCCTTGCGACGGATCATTCGCGCACGCAGATTTCGTCCGTGTCGCCACTCGGTCTGGTCGAGATGACGCGCAAACGCACGCGCGAGAGTCTCGAACACCTGTTGTGCCAGGCCTGCCCGACCTGTGCGGGACGTCGCTTTGTAAAGACCGCAGAGACCGTCGTGTATGAAATCTTCAGAGAAACGCTGCGGCAGTCTAGGCAGTTCGAGGTGCAGGGTTTGATGGTGCTTGCGCATCAAGACGTGATCGAGTTGCTACTGGACGAAGAATCTGCGGCATTGGGTGAGTTGGAGGTGCTAGTGGGTAAGCCGATCCGGCTGCAGACCGAGGCCCTTTATTCTGAAGATCAGTACGACGTGGTTCTTCTCTAGGTCCTGTATGTCCCGGAAGAGACAGATCGCCAAATGGTTTTCGATCGGGCTAGCGGTGCTCATCCTGCTGCTGGGTGCTGCCGTGGTCGGTTTGGATCTGTGGCTGGCCCGGTCGCCCGAGCTTGCGCCGCAGTTGGTGGCGCGCGTCGAGGCACTGACGGGCCTGCGTTTTTCCTATGACACGCTGACCGCGCGACTCGGTCTGTATGGGCCTGAACTGGTCTTCACGAACGCCAGCATCACCCTGAAAGGGCAACACAACGCGGTCGTTTCTGCACACTCTGGTCGTGTCGGCATAGATTTTTGGCGCGCGTTGCGCACGTTACGTCTGATGTCGGGAAGAGTCGTACTCGATGGTGCGCGTCTTTACCTATTTCTCACTCCGAATGGCATTGAGTTGCGCGGCGGGCCGATGTCGGATGACGACACCCACATTCCGCTGGACCAGGTGCCTATCGGTCATGTGCGTATAGAGAACAGTACGGTGACCGTCCGCGATCTGCGCACCGAAGAAACGCCGTGGAAGGTCGATCATGTGGCCATGGATCTTGAGCGAGATCCAACCGCATTGCGTTTGTCGGCGCAGGTGCGTCTGCCAGAGACCTTGGCGTCTCGCGTGGGTGCGGACATTTCTTTGGAGGGTGATTTGGCAGCGCCGGCACAGTTGCGCTGGAGCAGCCATCTGACCTTACAAAAAGCCTCTCTGGCTGGCTGGACCGCGCTGCTGCCGCGCTGGACGGAGCGCTTGTCAGGGCACGGCGATCTGTCGGCTGCGGTCTCCGGCCAAGGCTCTTTGGTGAATCACCTCGCTGCGCGCTTGGCGCTGAGCGAGGTCGCCGGGCCTGCACCTGAGGGCACTTTGGTGCCGAAGTTTGCGGCACTCAACGGCACCATCACCGTTGATCGGGAGGGCCGAGGGTGGAGCGCCAAAGGCACAGACATCACCATTGATGCGGGCCGAGAACCCTGGCGGCGCGGTGAGTTTGAGTTTCGTTTCTCACCGGATGCCGCCGATGGTCGCGTGTTTCGTTTGCGCTCGCCTTCGGTGCATCTCGATGCTTTGGGCGCGCTGGCCTCGCTGTTGCCGGAAGGCCGAATGCGGGACATCGGCTTGGCTTTGTCGCCCCGTGGTCAATTGAATAGCGTTGATCTTGCAGTCACGCATGATCTGGCGCGGGGCTGGCGGATCGATGGCGGCGCACGTTTGCGTGATATCGGCATCGGGGCGTTTGAGGCTATTCCGGGCATGACCGGTCTGTCCGGCTCCATTGCCGGCGCCGGGGACCATGCGACGGGTGAACTGCATTCGTCGGCCTTCACACTGGATCTTGCCCGGGCGATGCGCGCGCCGGTTCCGCTCGAGCACTTGCAGTCCAATTTTGCGGTGGCGTGGAAGCCCGATGGTTGGCGCTTTGCGTTGACCGAGGTGTCACTGGCGTCCCTGGGCGCCCATGCCGAAGGTCATGTGCGTCTGTTTCTGCCGACTGATCCGCAAACGCCTTCGAATGTCGATCTTGATTTTCGGTTTGGCGGCATTCATGCCGTCAACGCCCCTGTTTACCTACCCAGCAAGAAGATTCCGCCACTGACCATGGATTGGCTCGATCATGCGTTTTTGGCCGGGGTGGTGCCGGACGGACGCGCAGAGTTGTCTGGGGATTTGACGCGCTTTCCCTTCCGAGAGGGGGGCGGATTGTTCCGGATCGCGTACACGTATGAACATCTGCGCCTGCGGTTTCACCCGGAGTTTGGTGAACTGGAGGACCTCTCGGGCAATGTCGAGTTCAAGAATAGCGGCTTCACGGCGCACGCCCGCGAGGGGCATGTGCATGGCATGACCATTCGTGAAGGGGTAGCGGCCATGCAGGACTTTAAGGAGGCAGAACTGACTGCCGACGCCAAACTAGATGGCGATGTACGGGATGCGCTGGCGTATCTACAGGCATCAATGGTGGGGCCTAAGCTCGGCCCCATTTTTATGCAGCTCGGTGGCAAGGGCCCGATGAGTGGCGACCTGAAGTTGGTGCTGCCCTTGCGCCACTTCGCAGACCGTCTCGTCGCGGTCGAAGCCCGCTTGGAACATGCACAGATCAAAGTGCCCGGCTTGGATGAGCCGGCGCGTGACGTAACAGGCAGCGTCTTGATCCACAATCGGGACGTGACCGTGCCGAAGTTGACCGCTACCGTGTTGGGTGGCCCGGCGAAATTCCACGCAAAGACGGTCGGCTCCCGCGGACCTGAACGCACGCTGACGGTCATCGGTGAAGGCAAGGTATTAGGGGAGCAAGTACAGTCCGCCTTAGGCATCGATCATGGGGAGTGGATTGGCGGCGCGACGGACTGGACCTTGTCGGCGCGGTTCCCTCGGCTCGAATGGCAACCACCACCCGATCCTTTGCCGGCAGACGCAGCGCCTGATAGGACGGTCATACCGCATGAAGTGGAGACGCGCTGGGGGACCGGCGTGGTGCAGTTGCAGTCCACACTCGCCGGCTTGTCATCGGCGTTTCCCGTGCCGCTGTATAAAGCGGTGGACGCGCAACGCTTGTTGCATCTAGAGGTCGCTATCGATTTTCCGGTCAGTAGGGATCAGGCGGTCCCGCCTGGCATGAAGCTGGAGGCGGTGCGACCGCTTGGGGTGACACTCCACTCTGAATTGGGTCGCGATGGTGCGGTATTTGAGTGGCGTGCCGATGCGGATGACGCGCTGCGGTTGCTGCGTGGCAGTGTTCACTTCGGTCCGGGCGCCCCGTTGCTGCGCGAGGGGCCCGGTGTTTGGCTCGATGGTCGACTGCCCGACTATGATTTATCGGCCTGGCTGCGGGTTCGTCTCCGGCAGCAAGCCAGCAGTGCGATCGCCGATATTCTGTCGGGCAGCACGCTGGTCGTGGATCACTTCACGATCTTTGGTTTTCGCTTCCCCGACGTCTCATTGGCGCTCGGCGCGCATGATGGTGCTTGGCGAGTCGCCGTTGAAGGCCCTGCGGCGCGCGGTTTGATCACGGTGCCCTATGAGTTACGCGGCGAGGCCCCGCTGATTTTTGACATGGATCGCTTGCTCTTGGGCGAGCATGCCGATGGGGAGCCCACTGCCGAGGTGGAAGAGACCGATCCCACACAACTGCCGCCCATTCTGATCAAAGTGCGCAATCTGGAAGTGCAGAAGCGCCGCTTTGGTTCGCTGGATGCGGTGTTGTCGCGCGGACCGGATGGTCTGGTACTCGATCATGCCGCCTTGCATGGCAATTCCTTCGAAGCAACGGCCAAGGGCAGTTGGATCAAGACCCAGTCAGGCCAATCGAGCACGCTAAATTTTGTGTTCGACAGCACGGACTTCCAAGACACCTTGAACGCATGGGGGTTTCAGCAAACCTTGACGGGCAAGCGGGCCCACGCAACGGGGGCACTCGGCTGGCCTGGTAGCCTAGATATTGGTCTGTTCGCGCGCGCGACGGGCAATGTAAAACTGGAGGTTGAGCAAGGGCAGGTGTTGGGTGTCAGCCCGGGTGCGGGTCGCGTCCTGGGCTTGCTATCGATTGCCGCCCTGCCGCGTCGACTGACACTCGATTTTTCCGATTTGACCGACAAGGGCTTCGCTTTCGATCATATTCGCGGCGATTTCGCCTTTAATGGCGGTAATGCCTACACGCAAAACTTGATCCTGAAAGGCCCGGCGGCGGAGATAGGGATTGTGGGGCGCACGGGACTTTTGGCGCGCGACTATGACCAGACAGCCAAGATCACCGGCCACGTCAGCGGACCGCTCGCCGCCGCCGGGGTACTGGCCGCGGGCCCGGCGATCGGCGCGGCACTGCTGCTGTTCTCGTCCGTCTTCAAGGAACCGCTCGGCGGCATGGCCCGTGGGTACTATCGGATCACCGGTGGCTGGGACAAGCCAATCATTGAACGGATCGGCGCGACGGCCGCGCGCGATGTGACGGGCAAGGCACCCGTTGCCGACGCCGCGCCCGAAGCCACCGACGCGCCGCCCTTGGCGACGGATGTTGTCGCACCAACCGAACCACGCGACTGAGGATTGACGAATGGGTGTTTTTGCAGCGGTACAGATGACCTCGGGTCCGGATGTGGGAGCGAATCTCGCCATCGCGCAGCCGCTCATTGCACAGGCGGCCGAGCGCGGGGCGGCGGTAGTGCTGCTGCCTGAGAATTTCAATTTCATCGGTCGCCGCGATAGCGATAAGCGCGATATTGCCGAGGTGCCAGGGAGTGGCCCAACCCAGGACTTCCTGGCGGCGGCAGCTGTTCGCCATGGCATTACGCTGATCGGTGGCACCCAGCCCCTGCGCAGCGAGGCGGAGGATGGGCGTGTCACCAACTCGACCTTGGTGTACGACCCTGCCGGTCAGTGCGTCGCTCGGTACGACAAAATGCATTTGTTCGACGTCGACGTGCCGGGCAAGCCAGGTGAAAGTTATCGCGAGAGTGCGCACGTCGCGCCGGGCAGGCAGGTGGTTACCGTGGACACGCCGATCGGGTGCGTCGGGCTCTCGGTTTGCTACGACATGCGGTTTCCGGAGTTGTACCGTCGCCTGGTAACGGCGGGCGCGCAGATTCTGGTCATGCCGGCCGCTTTCACCGTACCCACCGGTCGGGCCCACTGGGCGACGCTATTGCGGGCCCGCGCGATCGAAAATCTGAGCTACGTCTTCGCTGCGGCACAATCTGGCGTGCATCCCAATGGACGGGAGACCTACGGTGATACCATCGCTATAGACCCTTGGGGCCGTGTCTTACAGCGGCTTCCCCGCGGCAGTGGGGTTATCACGGCGAACGTGGATCTTGATGCCCTGCGACGTGTCCGAGTCGAGTTTCCTGCCCTATCAAATCGCGTCCTTGACGCGTGAGGTTCGAATTGAACGCTGTGACTGACATTGATCCGTACCAACTTGCACACGATGCCATTTTGTTGCCCGCGGGCCTGTCGGTGCCCCGGCTAGAGAGCGTGCTCGGCTACATGCATGAGCATGCCTTGGACGAAGCAGAACTGTATTTTCAGTGGTCACGTGAAGAGGCGTGGTCGCTGGAAGATGGCATCGTGAAGGACGGATCCCACAGCATCGATCAGGGGGTCGGCGTGCGCGCGATGGCCGGTGAAAAGACCGGCTTGGCCTACTCCGATGAGATTGGTGAGGTGGCCCTGATGGAGGCGGCACGTGCCGCGCGGGCGATTGTGCGCCACGGTGGTACGTTGGCGCACCCTGGCGCTGCGGGCATTCGGGTGGGAGCGCCTATCGCGGCGACGCGGCTGTATCGCCCCTTAGACCCGATCATCTCGCTGGCCGACACCGACAAGGTGGAGTTCCTGCAGTCGTTGGATCGGGCTGCGCGCGCTGCGGATTCGCGGGTACAGCAGGTGATGGCCAGCCTCTCGGGTTCGTATGAGATCGTGCTGGTCGTGAACTCACGCGGCGTACTTGCCGCGGATGTGCGGCCGCTGGTACGGGTGAATATCTCCGTGATTCTGGAGTCTGGTGGGCGCCGCGAGCAGGGTTATGTGGGTATGGGCGGGCGCTACTCGCTCGATGAGTTGCTCCGTCATCCGGACGTGGCGGATCTGCCTCGCCAGGCGATTCATGCCGCTAGCGTGAATCTGCAAGCGGTGCCCGCGCCCGCCGGTACCATGACAGTGGTGCTTGCCAGTGGATGGCCTGGGGTCATGTTGCATGAAGCGGTCGGGCATCCGCTGGAGGGTGATTTCAATCGCAAGGGCACTTCGGCGTTTTCTGGCCGGATGGGGGAGAAGGTCGCCAGCGCCCTGTGCACGGTGGTCGACGACGGCACGCTCGAGCGTCGTCGCGGTTCACTCAGCATCGATGATGAAGGCACGCCTACGCGCTGCACGACCCTCATTGAGGGCGGTGTCTTGAAAGGCTATATGCAGGATCGTCTGAACGGGCGTCTGATGGGCGCTGGGTCTACTGGTAACGGCCGGCGTGAGTCCTTCGCGCATGCCACCCTGCCGCGGATGACCAATACCTACATGCTGCCTGGGCCACATGATCCTGAAGAAATTGTGCGTTCCGTCGAGCGCGGCCTCTATGCCGTCAATTTTGGTGGTGGGCAGGTCGATACAACGAGTGGCAAATTTGTCTTCTCGACCAGTGAGGCCTACCTGATTGAGGACGGTCGCATTACCCAGCCGGTCAAGGGTGCTTCGTTGATTGGCTCAGGCCCTGAAGTGCTGCAGCGGGTCACGATGCTCGGCAACGATCTGAAGATCGATGCCGGGGTGGGTATTTGCGGTAAGGAAGGGCAGACCATCCCCGTGGGCGTTGGTTTGCCGACCATGCGCATCGATGGATTAACGGTCGGCGGTACCGGCTGAGCTAGCGCTCGGGGTCCACCCTTTCAAAGTGCAGTTCGTGGATGCCGATGTGTACGACGTCGCCATCCTGCAGGGCATCTTTCCAGATGGGTTCGCCGCGTAGTTTGAGGCCGTTCGTGCTGTCGAGATCCTCGATGGTCAGCCGGTCTGGTTGGACTGTAAGCCGGCAGTGTCGACGGCTGATATAACGGGATTCAATCTGCAGGTCGTTCTCTCGGGAACGACCGATATAGAAGTCGCCCGTCGAGATCGTCATGGTGCGCAACGCGGCGCCTTTGCTCTGTAGTCGCAGCCGCCAGCGTGGCGCGATGGCAGTTGCGGCATCAGCCGTTTGGGAGAGTTCGGCAAGGGGCTCGGCCGTAGCTTCTCCCGCAGTGTCGGGTACCGTTTCATCCGACGAGGCGGCCGGTTGCGCAACCGCTGCAGGGGTCCAGCCGCCATAGCGACGTTGACTGGTTTCAATCTCTCCAAGGAGTCGGGCTGCGCTCAGGACGTCTTCGGTTTGCACCGTGTTGCGGTTTTGATCAAACGCCGCTGCCAGTGCCCCATCCGCCAGCTTGTTGATGAATTTTGGCAGCCCCCCGGTGACTCGCATCAGCAGATCCACCGCGGTGTCCTCAAATATCTGCCGATCTGTTGCGCCGGCGGTGAGGAGTCGATGCTCTAGGTAGCCGACCAGTTCATCGGGGCGTAGCGGGGACAGTTCGATATGCCCCACTCGTGGTGCATGGGATGGCACGATCTCGGCATCCCGGATCCGTTCATGTAAGGATGGGTCACCAACCAACAGCACGGCGAGTCGTGTCATTTCCGGGGTCAGGTCGCCGAGCAGTTCGGCCAAGCCTGCGTTGCTTAACCGCTGCGCTTCATCAATGACGACCAAGGTATGTTGCTGCGCGTGTTCGCGCTCGGCCACGAAGGTGTGCAGGGCCGAAGCCAACTCCGCTCGCGTCAGGTGGTAGGGGGCATAGCCGAACTGCACCAGCAAGCCTTGTAGCAGGGCAATGGTTGACGGTAAGCCGTGGTGTAGTCGGGCGACGGCGGTCGTGGTGGGCACGTCGAGCAGCAGGCGCTCGATCAGCGTGGTCTTGCCTGCGCCTGCCGGTCCGGTCAGTACGGTGATGCCGCCGCGACCGGCGGCTACCCGGCGCAGTGACTCGGTGGCTGCCAAATGATTCGCCGACGGGAACAGAAATGCCACATCCGGGCTCAGCCGGAACGGCAGCATCTTGAGTCCAAACCGTTGCAGATACATCAGGGTAGTCTGCCAGGGCAGGCAGGCAGGCAGGCGGGCAGGCGGGCAGGCTGGTAGGTCTTAGGCACGCAAGCGGGTTACCAAGCGGGCGTGCATCGTTCTTACCCTTTCAGTCGTCGCGCTCGGCGCAATAACAAATCTCGTTGTTTGGCGGTTGCCGCGACAACGGTTGCATGGCCCAGTTTGCGCCCCGGACGCGCCTCGCGCTTGCCGTAATCATGCCAGTGCAGTCCTGGTACGGCCAATGCGCGTTCGCGGGAGGGCATTGCGCCGACAAAATTAACCATCGCAGAGTGACCACGTGCGTCGGTGCAGCCCAGTGGTAAACCGGCAATGGCGCGCAAATGGTTTTCAAACTGACTGGAGACGGCGCCCTCAATCGTCCAGTGGCCGGAGTTATGCACGCGTGGCGCCATCTCATTGGCGAGCAGCACGCCTTTGTCGACAAAGAACTCCACCGCGAGAATGCCGACGTACTTGAATCGCTCGAGGATAGCGCGCATGTGCCGGCGGGCCTGTCGCTCGAGCGCCGGGTAGCGAGCAGGCGCCCGCGTTTCGTCCAAAATGCCACTGGCATGGACGTTCTCGGACAGTGGGTAGTACACGATTTTGCCGGCCGCACTGCGCGCTGCGATCATGGAGACTTCACGCGAGAAGCGCACAAAGCTCTCATAGATCAGCGACTGCCCGCCTAACGATGCAAACGCGGCGCCCGCAGCGGCCCGTTGCATGATGCGGGCTTGGCCTTTGCCGTCGTAACCCAAACGTCGCGTCTTGAGGATGCCCGGTGCCCCGATGCGCTCCAGCGCGCATTCCAAGTCATAGCGCAGGTCGACCGGTGCGAATGGTGGGGTTGGGATGCCGAGGTCGCGGAACAGTGTCTTCTCTAACAGGCGATCCTGTGCGATCGCTAAGAATTCGGGCTGCGGGTAGACCGGGATACGCTTGGCGATGGGCAACAGCGAGGCCACGGGGACATTTTCCCAATCGAAGGTGACCACATCGCAGCCGCGGGCGAATGCGGCTAGTTTTTCGTGATCTTCAAATTCACCGGTGACAATTGGTGCGACTTGTCCGCCTGGCGTATCGGCGCTGCGGTCGTAGAAGCGAAATTCCAGACCCAGAGGGTGTCCGGCCTCTGCCAACATGCGACCGAGTTGCCCTGCCCCGATGATCCCAATCCTCACGAGGCGACGCTCGGGTCCCCGCGCTCTAGGACAGCGGCCGTTTGCGCCGCCCGGAAGGCTTCGAGCGCGCTGCCGAAAGCGGGGTATTTATTCGCCAGCATCGCAGCGGCCAAGAGCGCGGCATTGGTGGCGCCCGCGGGGCCAATGGCCAAGGTGCCTACCGGAATGCCGGCCGGCATTTGGGCGATCGACAGCAGCGAATCGATGCCGGACAGCGTTTTGGACTGGACCGGGACGCCGAGGACTGGGAGTAAGGTCTTGGCAGCCGTCATCCCCGGCAGATGGGCGGCACCGCCGGCCCCGGCGATGATGATTTCCAGACCGCGCGATTGCGCCGTCGAGGCGTACTCGAACAAGAGATCTGGTGTCCGGTGCGCCGAGATAATGCGCGTCTCGTGCGGGATACCGAGTTTGCTGAGTGTTTCGGCGGCTGGGCGCATCGTCTCCCAGTCCGACGATGACCCCATGATGATGCCAACAAGTACTTGCATAGGCTGAATATTACGCGTCAGGAGGCACTTCTGCGAGAGCCTCACGTAGCCAACGGAACAGTTCGCGGGACGCCGCTGGCGGGCGGCCGCGCGCGGCTTCGTGCTGGGCCGTGCCCACCAGCAAGCGCACGTGGCTGGCATCGAGATGGGGGTGGGCAGTGAGCAGTGCTTCGATCGCCGGGTTGCCCTCCTCAATCAAGCGGTTACGCCAGGTCTCGAGGCGATGGAATTCGCGGGCCTGTAGCCGTTCGTCCAGTGCCTTGGTCTCGATGGCGGCCAGGATGGCTTGGGCGTCGTACTTGCGCAGCAGCTTGCCGATGAGTTGGCGTTGGCGGGCTGCGCCCCCATGCGCGGAGATGCGCCGCGCCAGCTCAATGGCATCGCGCAGCTTCTCTGGGAGTTCGATCCGCTCAAGATCCGCCGGTGCCATTCGAACCAGTGCGTCGCCGAGACGTTTCATGTCCTCAGCGTCCCGCTTTAACTGACTCTTATTGGGCCGTTCAGCTTGGTATTCGAAGTCGTGTTCTGCCGTCATGCCCTATCCTAGCCTAGAATGGGTTTTCTATCCTCCGTCGGTCACGTTTATGACGCAACGCACCCCCTCCGCGGATCAACTGTCCGTCCTCGTCGAGCGCGCCCTTGCCGAAGCCGGCGCGGTCGGCGCGACCGCGGCCGATGTAGGGGTCAGTGTCGACACGGGTTTGTCCGTGACCGTCCGCTTAGGGGAGGTCGAAACGCTAGAGCATCACCGTAACCGGGGTATGGGAATAACGGCCTACGTGGGACAGCGCAAGGGTTCGGCCTCCACCGGCGATCTATCCTGGGCGGCGATTGCCGATACCGTGCGTAAGGCGGTATCCATTGCGCGATTTACCGCCGAGGATCCGTACGCGGGCTTGCCGGATGCGGCCACGCTAGCCACGAGCATCCCGGATCTGGCGCTGAGTCATCCTTGGGATATCGACGCGGAACGGGCGATCGAGTTGGCACGGGCGTGTGAGGCGGCCGCACTCGCGGTCGATCCGCGCATCACGAATTCAGAAGGGGCATCGATTAGCGCGCATTCCGCCGAGCGTGTGTACGGTAATACGCAGGGCTTTATCGCCGGGTATCCCTCGACCTACGCCAGTGTCAGTTGCGTCGTGATGGGGCAGCAGGGTGAGCAGCAGGAACGGGATTACTGGTACAGCGCCGCACGCGACCCCCAGATGCTCGAGGCCGCTGCGGCCATCGGTCGTAGGGCTGCAGAGCGCACGGTGGCGCGCCTAGGGGCACGTCGCATCGCCACAGTGCGGGTGCCCGTGCTGTACGTGCCAGAGCTTGCTCGTGGCTTGCTCGGGCATTTTCTTGGTGCGATACGCGGTGGTGCGCAGTATCGGCGCAGCTCGTTCTTGCTGGACGCTGCCGGAGAAACGATTTTTCCGTCCTTCTTTTCGGTCTCTGAGCGACCGCACTTGCAGGGTGCGTTGGGCAGTGCCCCTTTTGATGCCGAAGGATGTCGCACCAAGGACCGCGAACTGGTCCAGGCCGGCACTGTGGACGGCTACATTCTCGATACGTATTCGGCGCGCAAATTAGGGCTGTCCACCACGGGCAACGCCGGGGGCGTCCATAATCTGATCGTCCATTCGGGCGCGGAAGACTACGCCGGGTTGTTGCGGCGTATGGGTCGTGGCCTCGTCGTCACCGAACTGATGGGGCAGGGCGTCAATGGCGTGACGGGCGATTATTCACGCGGCGCAACCGGTTTCTGGGTAGAAGGCGGCGAGATCGCCTATCCCGTTAACGAAGTGACTATTGCGGGCAATCTGCGGCAGATGTATCGCGATCTGGTGGCCGTTGGTAGCGACGTGGATGTGCGCGGTGCGGTTCAGACGGGGTCTATTCTGGTGGCGGAGATGACCGTCGCCGGCGACGGATCAGTCGTTTGATGCCGCATTGACCTCGGCCGCGAGGGCGGCGAGCGTTTGGTTGCCCAGTGCCGTGCGAATGGCATTATCGATGCCCTGACCGACCACACGGACGACGCCCGGCATGCTGGCCTCGACCAGTGCGATGGCGCGTCCCGAGCCGGCATCTCGAATCGCCAACACGATTTCATCTAAATGGATTGCGGCTGGGTCTTTGCCGGGCACCAGTTGCTCTCGTAGCGTCGTTTCCAACAGACCGGCCGTCTCTAGCGCCTCAATGATCGGCTGTAGTGCGATCGAGGGAATGTCCAGTGTTTGTGCGAGGGAGGCTGCATTGGTGCGACCCCCGTGCGTAAACGCGCGGGTGACTACCACCATGATGGCCAGCGCGAGTTGTTCGCGTAGCCGAGCCGTCGCGACAACGTCGCGTTGTCCAGACCGAAGGTACTCAGGGTGCTGCAAATAAAACGCAAGTAATGAACCGGTGAGCAGGATCAACCAGTTCAACCAGAGCCACATCAGCGCGACCAAGACGATCGAAAAGCCAGCGTAAACCGCCACCATTTGCTTGGAGTAACTGAGTACCAGGGTAAAGCCATAGCTGGCCGCAACCCAGACAATCGAGGCGGCCAGTGCGGCACCGAGTGCTGCACGCGGGGTGACCCGCGTGTTGGGCAGGAAGCCATAGAGAAAGCCAAAGCCCAGTGTGCCGGCGATCACGGGGGTCGCGGCGCTAGTTAATGTGCCGATCCACGCCGTCGCAGGCGACGCCATCAGTTGTGCGACGAGTGGACTGCCGCTGATGGATGTCACGAGGCCTAAAGTCGTCGCCACAACGATGGGGCCAACCACAAGGATGCCGACGTACTCGCCAAAGCGTCGCCCTAAGCTTCTGGGGCGTGCGATATGCCAAATATGATTGCAGGCGTCCTCGACCTTCTGAACCACAGATACGGCGGTCCAAACGAGAAAGGCGAGGCCAAGGGATCCGACCACGCCGCCTTTCATGTGGTCCACAAATACCACGATCCGATTGGCGACTTCGTCGCTTCGGTCGCCCAGCGGGCGGAAGAATTCCGCTAGCAGTGGAGCGAGATTGTGTTGGAACCCAAGCCCTTTGAGGACCGAGAAGCTGAACGCGCACAGTGGCACAGTGGAGAGTAAGGAGGTGTAGACCAGACCGACGGCGCGCAAGTTGAGATCGCCAGTGGCCAAGTCGCGCCCAATCGCCCAAATGAACCGTACGAGCCGTCGCAGACTGGCGCCGAAGCGGCCAAAGCGTGCGGGTGTCGCTCTGAAGAGTGCCGTCTCGATGGTGGCGAGCGTCGGAATCATGCGGCTGGATGGTTGACTTTACGCATGCGGCGCAAGCTGTGTTGGGCTGATCTCAGCGGTGAGACGTCGCAGCGCTTCGAGATAGTTTTCCGTTGTGCGGCGAATGATCTCTACAGGGAGCGCAGGTCCTGGTGCCTTCTTGTTCCAGTCCAGTGTCTCCAGGTAATCGCGCACGTATTGCTTGTCAAAGGATGGCGGGTTCTGGCCGGGCTGATAGCGGTCTGCAGGCCAGAAGCGCGATGAGTCGGGCGTGAGAATTTCATCCATCAACACCAAGCGGTCTTCGGTGTCGAGACCGAACTCAAACTTGGTATCGGCAATAATGAGGCCGCGTTGGCGCGCGTGTTCGGCCGCATAGGCATACAAGGCGAGTGACGTGCGGCGCACTTCCTCGGCTCGCGCGGTGCCGATCTGCGCGGCGACTACCGCAAAGGACACATTCTCATCGTGCTCGCCGACGGCGGCTTTCGTGGCCGGCGTGAAGATCGGCTCGGGCAAGCGATCGGCCATGCGTAGTCCCGTCGGCAGTGTGATGCCGCAGATACCACCGGTGCTTTGATATTCCTTCCAGCCACCACCGATCACATAGCCACGGACCACTGCCTCCACGGGCAGCGCTTTTAGGCGTTGCACCACAATGGCGCGACCTGCCAACAAGGCGCGGTCGCTAGGGTCGGATACGAACTCTTCCAGCGAGCGGCCGGTCAGATGGTTGCGCACGATGTGGCTGGTTTTCTCAAACCAGAAATTTGAGATCTGCGTCAGCACCCGACCCTTTTCCGGGATCGGGTCCGGCAGCACCACGTCGAAGGCGGAAAGCCGGTCGGTCGTCACGATCAGCATGTGCGCCTCGTCGAGCGCATAGACGTCACGTACCTTGCCGCGATGGATGCGCGTCAGGCCCTTCAGGGCGGTCTCGAAGACAGGGGTGTGGGCCGGGGAGTTCATGGGAGTTCGTTCGCCTCGCTGCTACCATGCACGGCGAGGGCCGTCACGGGTCTGTATTTTGGCAATCGTTGGAAAGCAGGGTCAAGGAACGGATGCGCTGGATTGGTAAGGTTGTCGGCGGATTGATCGGGTTGGCGGGTGGGCCGGTCGGTGCGGCATTGGGCGTGTTCATCGGTCATTCTCTCGATACAGCAGCCGAATCGCCGGCAAATAAAGCCTCTATCGGTGATTTTCAGAGTTTCTTTTTCGACGCCGTTTTTGCCGTAATGGGCTTCATCGCCAAGTCCGATGGCCGAATTTCAGAGTCTGAAATTTCTGCGGCTCGCACCATCATGCAGGGCCTACATTTCGATGCGGAGCATGTTTCGCGCGCAATCCGGGCGTTTACCCGCGGCAAACAAGGTGACTATCCGGTCGATGCGGAGATTGCACGCCTGATCCAAGTTTGCGCAGGCAGACCCGATTTGCTCGGTTTTTTCCTTGAGATCCAGATGCGGGCGGCCTTGGCGGGTGATGGCCTTGAAGGCGGTCGGCGACGCGTGATTGCGGAGATTGGCCGGCGTCTTGGTTTTGCAGATCCACAAATCAGCGGGTTAGAGGCGTTATTGCGTCAGCAGGCCTGCGCAGGGGCCGCAGGCTCTGCACGAACAGGGGCGATGGACCTGCAGCAGGCGTATAGCGTTTTGGGAATCTCGCAGTCTGCAACAGACGCGGACGTCAAGAAGGCGTATCGTCGCCTGATGAGCGAGAATCATCCCGATAAACTCGTCGCTCGGGGATTGCCCGAGTCGATGCAGGATCTCGCCAAGGAAAAGACGCAGCGTATCCGTGAAGCCTACGAAGTTATTGCCGAAGATCGCCGGATCCGTTGAAGCGGTTGCTACCCCGTCAGCGCCACTGCCCGTGGCGTTATCGGCGTTTTTTCGCGTCGCAGATGCTTGGGAACTCTCCGAGATTCAGCAGTGCAAACTGCTGCGGTGCCCCTCGAGCGCGGTGCTCAGACGGTATCGGGTGGGGCAAGGCCCGCGGCTGACGCCAGCGCAGCAGAAGCGCATCCAGATCGTCACCGGTATTCAGGCTGCACTGTCCAAGAATGGGGTCGCTGGCGAGCGCGCCTTTCAGTGGATCCATGAGCCTCGCCGCGAGGCGCCGTTTAAGGGTGAAACACCTGTACACTACATGATGGACGGCGGCGTAGACGCCCTCGTAGCCGTCGCTCATCTGCTTTCAGGGCGCTAATACACGGGCTACGTTAGTCGCCATGCTGAAGCCGCACATTGCTCCTTCGATTCTATCCGCTGATTTTGGTCGGCTTGGTGACGACGTCGCCGCCGTATTGGCAGCCGGTGCGGACATGGTCCATTTCGACGTCATGGACAATCATTACGTTCCGAATCTGACGATCGGTCCGTTAGTGTGTGAGGCGTTGCGCAAGTACGGCATCACCGCCCCCATCGACGTGCATCTCATGGTCAAGCCGGTTGATCGAATCATCCCGGACTTTGCCGCTGCGGGCGCGACCTGGATTACTTTCCATCCAGAAGCCTCTGAACACGTGGATCGTACGCTGGGCATGATTCGCGAGCTCGGTTGTCGCCCGGGGCTTGTGTTGAATCCGGCAACACCGCTGTCGGTCTTGGATCATGTGCTGGATAAGCTCGACATGATTTTGGTGATGTCGGTGAATCCGGGCTTCGGGGGCCAGAAATTCATTCCCCATACGCTAGAGAAATTGCGTCGCATTCGCGAGCGCATCAGCGCTTCAGGTCGGGAAATTCGCTTGGAAGTGGACGGCGGCGTGAAGGCCGACAATATCGGTGCTATCGCTGCGGCAGGCGCGGACACGTTTGTGGCCGGCTCTGCCATCTTCGGCGCTGCAGATTACGCCACGATCATTGCGGCGATGCGCGCCGAAATTACCGCGGCGACGGCGAGTCGCTGACGTTTAGTCGGCGCGGTTGCGGCCGATTTTTTCGCGCATTTCCTTGGTGGGCACGACGGTTGGGCGGCGCGTTTTCGGGCGCGCGCCGAACACGACAACGGTCTTGCCGGTGGCCTTCAACAGACCTTGTTCCTCAAGCGTCTTGAGCACACGCCCGGCCATCTCGCGCGAGCAGCCGACCAAGCGCGACAACTCTTGCCGACTGACCTTGATTTGCATGCCCTGCGGGTGCGTCATCGCATCGGGTTCGCCGCACAGGTCCATGATCGCGTGCGCGACACGGCCGATCACGTCCACGAAGGCCAGATCCCCTAACTTCTTGTTGGTCCGGTCCAGGCGCGTGGCGAGCTGCGTGGCGAGTTCGAAAATTAGCCCTGGGCTTTCCGCGGCGATTTGCCGGAAACGCGCGTAGGTCATTTCTGCCAGTTCGCAGGCCTGACGCGTGCGGACCCAGGCGCTGCGCGTGGAGCCCTCGCTGAACAGGCCCATCTCACCGAAGAACTGTCCTCGGGAGAGGTAGGCCAAAACCATCTCGTTGCCTTCCTCGTCCTCAATCATCACTTCGACCGAGCCGCTGATGATGTAGTAGAGGACATCCGGCAGATCACCGGCGTGAATGAGCACGGTCTTGGAAGGCACCGAGCGAATGCGGCAATAGCTCAGGAAGCGATTGATCGCCGGAACGTCCCCGATGAGTTTGACCTGATCGTCCATTTTGCCGATTCCTGAGTTGTTAACTTAACTCCAGAAGATATAGAACATAATCATGACGGTGGCAACCGTTGTGGCGTCTTTGTCACAGCCAATAAGCGCTGGTGGTCATTATCTTGGCTGTGCCGCGCATCAACGTTTGCACAGGACCCGGTAGTGTTTCGCCACCCCGGTCTAACGCGTGCTGGCGGTGTGCCGCCTCGTCAGATTTCATCTGCAGAAGTACGGCGCGACTGGCGTCGTCTGCTGCCGGCAGGTTTTGCAGGTGACTCTCTATATGGCCCTCAACCTGGCGCTCGGTTTCGGCGATGAACCCGAGGCTGATGGCATCGCCGGCGAGTCCAGCCATCGCCCCGATCAGTACGGAGCCGCCATACCAGAGGGGCCCGAATACGCTGGGTTTGGCCCCCAGATCGCGCAGTCGCTCAGCGCACCAGACGAGATGATCGCCCTCTTCACGAGCGGCGCTGAGCAGAAACGCACGTACCGCGGGGTCGGCGGCAACCAGAGCCTGGCCGTGATACAGCGCTTGGGCCGCGATTTCACCGGCGTGATTGACGCGCATCAAGCCCGCCGCATGGCGTTTTTCGGCCCCGTTGAGCGCTGTGGTCGCGCCACTATGGGGGGCTGGGGTGGGTCTGCCGGAGGCCGGCGGGCAGCCAAATGCGCTCTTAAGCGCATGATCTGCAACGGAAATAAGCCGGTCTAACGGAGATTGGGTGCGCAAGGGATCAGTCATGGCTGTACATTATTACCTCTTGGCGGTCTTTTGGATTGCGAGTTGCCGACACCCTTTGCAAGCGCAGGAAAACCCCGTACAATTCGCGGTCTTTCGCCGGTCCGACAGCTCTGAGTATTCCATGAACACGGTTTTCGAAAATTCACAGACGGTGCGCCGCGATTGGCTCGTCGTTGACGCGTCTGGAAAGACGCTCGGTCGCCTCGCCACGGCTCTAGCCGTTCGCCTGCGCGGCAAGCACAAGCCTTCGTACACCCCGCACGTTGATTGCGGCGACAATATTATTGTCGTCAATTGCGAGAAGATCGCGGTGACGGGCGCGAAGCTCACTGACAAACTTTACTTCCATCACACTGGCGCTATCGGCGGCATCAAGAGCGTTACGCTCGGCAAGATGCTGGCGGAGCACCCGGAACGGGCGATCGAAATCGCGGTCAAGGGCATGCTGCCCAAGGGCCCGCTCGGTCGTAAGATGTTCAAGAAGCTGCACGTGTACGCGGGGGGACAGCATCCCCATACGGCGCAGCAGCCCCAGGCTGTTGAACTCGCCTGAAGCCCCGCATTCTGCAAGGTAAGACCATGTCCACCACGTATTACGGCACCGGCCGCCGCAAAACTTCGACGGCCCGCGTCCATCTCTCGCCCGGTTCGGGCAAGATCACTATCAACGACCGTTCGATCGAAGAATTCTTCGGTCGTGAAACCGGCCGCATGATTGTTCGCCAGCCGCTGGAACTCGTCCAGATGGCAGCCCGCTTTGACGTTAAAGTCGCAGTGGATGGCGGTGGTATCACCGGCCAGGCCGGCGCGATCCGTCACGGCATTACGCGCGCATTGCTCGAGTACGACGAAACGCTGCGTAAGCCGCTGCGCATCGCCGGCTTTGTGACCCGTGACGCTCGTGAAGTCGAGCGTAAGAAGGTCGGCCGTCGTAAAGCGCGTCGCGCGCCTCAGTTCTCGAAGCGTTAAACCGTTCGCGGGTTCCGTCGGGTTTTTGGACCCGACGGACCGGTCTCCGCTGGACCGGTCTAGCTGCGATAGGAAGTCGATTCCAAATATTGGGGAATCGTCTAACGGTAGGACAGCGGACTCTGACTCCGTCAATCTAGGTTCGAATCCTAGTTCCCCAGCCACAACGTCAAGGCCCGCGTCAGCGGGCCTTGTCTTTTGTGCCGGTCTTCGGCGCACAATAAGCGCTGCATAGCCGGGAGTTTCTACGTGCCGAAATTGCCGAAGGGTCCGCTGCGTGGGCTCGTACTGATGTCTTTGTTTATCACCAACACGCTCGCTTTCGGCGTGCCCATTGTGGTGATTTCGGTCTTAAAAATTCTGGTGCCCTGGGCCCCGTTTCGCCGGCTGGTGAGTGCGGTGCTGATTCGATTGGCCGAGTGCTGGGTCTCTGTGAACGCTTGGCTCATTGGCGTGACGCAGCAAGTTGATTGGCACGTCTCGGGTCTAGACGGACTCAGTCGCAGTGGCTGGTACTTGGTGATTGCAAACCACCGCTCATGGGTTGATATCGTCGTATTGCAGACCGTCTTGAATCGGCGGATCCCGTTCCTCAAGTTCTTCATCAAAGACTCGCTGAAATGGGTGCCGGTTCTGGGCCTGGCTTGGTGGGCGCTCGACATGCCGTTCATGAAGCGTTATAGCCAGGCCCAGTTAGCGCGCAACCCCCAACTGCGTGGCACGGATCTCAAAGCAACCCAGCGGGCCTGCGCTAAATTTCAGGATCACCCCACGTCGGTGATTAACTTTGTCGAAGGCACCCGGTTTACTCCAGAAAAGCAGCAAGCCTCTCGGTCGCCCTACCGCCATCTATTGCGTCCTAAGGCGGGCGGCATCGCCTTCGTGATGGAGGCGCTGGGGCCGATTTTGCGCGAGATGGTCGACGTGACCATTGTCTACCCCGGGGGCAACCCCACGTTCTGGGATCTGTGTTGCGGCCGGCTACCCACGATCGTTGTAGATGTGCAGCGGCGCACGCTGCCGTTGCGGCAGGCGGCTGGCGATTACGTCGGGGATGGAGAATTCCGCGGCCGCTTCCAAGACTGGTTGGGCGGCCTCTGGACCGAGAAGGATGAGCGCCTCGCCACATTGTTTGGCGAGGCGCCGAGTCCAACCAAACGCGGTTAGGCGGTCAGAGTCTGTACGCCATCGGGCGTGCCGATCAGCAGTACATCGGCTGGTCTACGTGCGAACAGACCATTGGCTACTACGCCGACGATGCCGTTGATTGCATCCTCAAGACCCTTCGGATCGGTGATAGCTAAGTTGTGCACATCCACGATCACGTTGCCGTTGTCCGTCACCACGCCGGTGCGATAAACCGGTTGTCCCCCGAGCTTGATCAATTGGCGGGCAACATACGATCGCGCCATTGGAATGACTTCGACCGGTAACGGGAAGCGGCCTAAGACGTCGACCACTTTGGATTGATCCACGATGCAGACGAAGCGCCGCGAAGCGGCGGCCACAATTTTTTCTCGGGTGAGTGCCGCGCCACCCCCCTTGATCAGGTGCAGGTGCCGATTTGATTCGTCTGCGCCGTCCACGTAGACCTCGAGGTCGCCGGTGGCGTTGAGATCCAGCACTTCGTAGCCGGCCGCTGACAGCAGTCGCGCACTGGCTTCGGAGCTAGACACCGCACCGGCGAGTTCTATCTTTCGGTCGGCGAGAGCGGCGATGAAGTGGTTAACCGTCGATCCGGTACCGACACCGAGCACGCAGCCCTCGGGTACGTACGCTATCGCCGCTTCGGCAACGCGGCGCTTTAGGTCATCGCTTTTCATCGCAAAAAACCCTGTATTTCTTTATCTCAGCCGCGTAGTAATTGCTGGCTGAATGCATTTCCAGAACGTAAAAAAGACTGTGCCCGCGTAAGCGGGCACAGTCAGCGAAGTTTAGGAGAGTTGGGTCGAGACCTTCATCTCCGGCAACTTCTAAGGCTTACTTCTTCTTAGCAGCCTTCTTCTTCGTTGCCTTCTTCTTCGCAGCTTTCTTCTTAGTCGCCATAGTAGTTCTCCAATTAAGGGTTAGTCCGGGATCGGAGTATATACACAAAAAGTTAAATTACAAGCAACTACCTTTTTGATGTGGTAGCGACCCACGCATCAAGACCATTCACTTTGCCGCGAGGGTCACGATGTAACGCCATTCAGCATTCGTTAACGGCGTGATCGAAAGTCGGTTGCCACGCTTCAACACCAACAGGTCCGAGAGCTTGTCGACATGTACGCGCAACTTATCCAACGTCACGGGCCGCTCGAATTTTTCGATGAACTCAATATCGACCATGAACCACGTGGGGTCGCTCGCCTTGCTCTTCGGATCGAAGTGATCGTGCGATGGGTCGAATGCGGTGTGGTCGGGATAGCCTTCTTTCACAATGCGAATAACCCCGTAAATTCCAGGTTCATCGCAGCTTGAGTGATAAAAGAAGGCAAGGTCTCCAACCTGCATTTCGTCGCGCAACATGTTACGGACCTGATAGTTGCGGACGCCGTCCCAAGCAGAACGTTTCTTGGGTGCCTTCATCAGGTCATCGATACCGAAGACCGAAGGCTCACTCTTCATCAGCCAATGTTTCATCGGTTACTCCCGCACCATCGCCGGACTGTCCGGACGATGGGGTCGGCCATTGGGAAAAGGGCGGCGCCGTCCACCTGTGCCGTCACGAATCGTTGCTCCCGGACCGGAGCAACAAGTGGGGCGTACTGCCAGGCTTAAGGCTTTCCGCAACGAGGCGGACATGCTCAATGGCCGTGCAAGTACATGCCCCGGGGTAACGCAATTAGGGCCGGGAGGTCTTGACCCGTGTCGAACACCGCAGGCGGCGCCAGAGCGAAGACTAACCGATCAGGGGGCGGGAAAGAATGACGGACTTCTCGGCAGCGCGAGAATAGTTGTCAGAGATCGAGTTGTTGGCCGCGCTCAAGCGCCGCATCGACCTGTTCGCGCAGGTGCCGGAGTTTTTGCACCACATCGACATCCAGCGAAGCATCGCGAGCCCGCGATTTCAGTAGCTCGTTTGCCATGTTGAGTGCGGCCATGACGGCGATACGGTCCAGGCCGATGACTTTGCCGGTATCGCGGATCTTGCGCATCTCGCCGTTCAGGTATTCAGCCGAATCGAGCAATGCGGCCCGCTCGTCCGGGGCGCAGGAGAACTGGTATTCCTTTTCCAGGATCCGAACCGAGACGCGGGAGACGGGCAGATCACTCATGTCCCGTGCTCCATCGACTTCAGCCGACCAATCATGGCTTCAACGCGGGCGCGAACCTGTTCATTCTTTTGCATGAGGGCCGCGCGCTCCGTAGCGAGCGATTCCTGGCGAATTTTCAGGGACCGATTCTCTTCCTTGAGGCGGTCGAGCGTCGAAATAAGCTCCGCAAGACGCTTCTCCAGCTTCTTGAGTTCTAGTCCGGCAGCGGTAGGTGACGTATTTTCGGCCATGGCCGCACTATAGGCGCGGCCCTAGATAGGGTCAACGCGCTAGAATCACCGGATGCAGACCGTTACCTATGATGAATTGGAGACCGCCCTCGGCGGCGCCGGGGTGGCCCTGGGCGCAGCCGAGGCCCATGGTGCGTTGAGTGGCACGATCGCCGCCTCCCTCATTTTCCGGCCGGATGAGTGGATCGACCAGATCCTGTCCGATACGGCGGCCCCCGAGCGGGCATTGCATGCCCGCGAGGTGCTCAACGCATTGTGCCGAGAGACGGCGGCACAGATGTCTGGGCCCGATATGGACTTTTCGCCGCTTCTCCCGGGGGACGAGGAGCCGCTGGAGGCGCGCGCCGCAGCGTTGGCTGCATGGTGCACGGGCTTTATGGCTGGACTGGGTTCGGTTCCCGTCGCCTCGACCGGTTGGCCTGATACGGTGCGGGAGGTCGTGGCTGACTTCGCCGAAATCGCCAAAGCCGCGATCGGCGAGGAGGATTCTGAGGAAGACAGTGAGTCCTCTTACGCAGAACTGGTGGAGTACCTGCGGGCCAGCGCGCAATTGGTACACGAAGAACTCGTCGATCCCCGGGGAGATGGCGTTGATGAAGCCGGCTGAGTTTGCCAAGCGCCGCCGCCAATTGATGCGGATGATGGGCCGTGATGCGATTGCGATCTTGCCGGCCGCGCCGATCGTGAAGCGCAATGCCGATACCGAGTACCCCTATCGTCAGGACAGCGACTTTTACTTCCTGACGGGCTTTCAGGAACCGGAGGCGGTGGCGGTGCTGCTCCCGCACCGGGCAGGGACTGAGTACATTCTCTTTGTGCGCGACCGCGATGCGACCCGTGAAATGTGGGATGGCCTGCGTGCAGGCCCGGAGGGCGCGGTAGCGACCTATGGGGCGGATGATGCATTCCCGATCGCGGACATCGATGAGATTCTGCCTGGGCTGCTGGAGAGTCGCTCCCGCGTGTACTACACCATGGGGCTGCATCCGGAGTTCGACCAGCGGGTGATCGGCTGGGTTAATGGTCTGCGCGCGCAGGCCAAGCACGGCCGGCACAGCCCGCAGGAATTTGTGGCGCTGGACCATCTGCTACATGACATGCGGCTTTACAAGAGCCGCGAGGAGATCGCCACGATGCGGCGCGCTGCGGCCATCTCGGTCACTGCGCACGAGCGGGCGATGCGTCTGTGCGCCCCGGGGGTTACCGAATACCAGTTGGCGGCGGAGATCGTCCACGAGTTCCACCGCAACCATGGTGTGCCGGCCTATGAGCCCATAGTGGGCGGCGGCACCAATGCCTGCATCCTGCATTACCGCGAGAATGCGCAAGCCCTGCGGGACGGCGACCTCGTTCTGATCGATGCGGGCTGCGAATTAGATTGCTATGCCTCGGACATCACCCGGACCTTCCCGGTCAATGGACGCTATAGCCCGGCCCAACGCGCTTTGTATGAGGTGGTGCTCGAGGCGCAATTGGCGGCGATCGCGCAATGCCGTCCGGGTAATCACTGGAATGACCCGCACGACGCCGCAGTGCGGACGATTACGCAAGGATTGGTATCCCTGGGGTTTCTATCCGGGAAGCTCAGTAAACTTATTAAAGAGGGGGCGTATCGGCAGTGGTTCATGCACCGTACCGGTCACTGGCTGGGGATCGATGTGCATGACGTGGGTGACTACAAAGTGGGCGATGCGTGGCGCGTGCTCGAGCCGGGTATGGCGCTGACGGTTGAGCCGGGTATTTACGTGGCCCCCTCCTGTCTTAGCGCCCCCAAGGAATTCCGCGGCATCGGTATCCGCATCGAAGACGATGTGATCGTGACCCGTGACACGCCGGATGTGCTGACCGGTGCGTTGGCGAAGACGCCGGATGCGATCGAGCGTTTGATGGCGGCGGGCTGAGGGCGCGCTGATGAGCGGAGTCACGGCCGATTACGACTGCGACGTCGCCATCGTGGGCGGTGGACTGGTCGGTGCGAGCCTGGCGCTGGCGTTGAGT
The DNA here is from genome assembly GCA_903908265.1 of uncultured Pseudomonadota bacterium. Taxonomy (GTDB): domain Bacteria; phylum Pseudomonadota; class Gammaproteobacteria; order Steroidobacterales; family Steroidobacteraceae; genus CAIKZZ01. Next base: position 136,289 of record CAIVRI010000080.1, on the reverse strand, counting down.
GGTTTGGGCTTGTCCATCACCTTGGTCGAGGCAGTTCTGCCGGAGGATGACGCCCAGCCGAGCTTTGATACCCGCACGACGGCCTTATCCAACGGTTCGCGCCGGGTGTTCGAGGGCTTGGGCGTCTGGGAAGAGATCGCGCGTGAGGCCACCGCGATTGCCAAGATCCATATTTCAGAGCGCGGTCGTTTCGGCTCTGCAGTCATTGATGCCGCAGAGCAAGGGATCCCTGCGCTAGGGTTTGTCGCGGAAAATCGGGTGATGGGGAGAGCGCTCTGGCGAAGATTACGCCATGTCACCGGCTTGACCCTGTTGGCACCGGCTGTAGTGGTCACGGCGACGGTGGATGCCTCGGGGTCACGTCTTGCACTGATGGATGGGCGCGTGATCCGTGCCCGACTGGCGGTTGCGGCCGATGGCATCGCATCACGCGTGCGCGAAGGGGCCGGCGTCGGTGCTACCAGTACAGAGTACGGTCAAGTGGCCCTGATCGCGCAGGCGACTCCTGGCCGCGCCCACCAACAGGTGGCGTATGAACGCTTTGCATCGTCCGGTCCGATTGCCGCGTTGCCGATTCCAGATGGCCGCGTGGGATTGATCTGGACGCTAGAGCCGAGCGAGGCCACCCGCATTCTTGCGCTCGATGACGCGCCCTTTCTGGCCGAGTTGCAGGAGGCCTTTGGCTGGCGGCTCGGTCGCTTGCGCGCTATTTCCCAGCGGTACGCCTATCCGCTCGCATTGATCAAAGCCGATGCCACCGAAGCGCCGCGGACCGCCATCATCGGCGCTGCCGCGCAGGGGATGCACCCTATCGCCGGGCAAGGGTTCAATTTGGGATTGCGCGATGCGGCCACGTTAGCGGAGGTGCTGGCGGATACGCTCGGTCAAGACCCGGGATCTGCAGCAGTCTTGGCGCGGTACGCCCAATGGCGCCGCCGGGACCGTGACGCCATCATCGGCTTCACCGATGGCCTCGTCCGTTTGTTCTCTAGCCGGTTCGCTCCGGTGCGTTTTGCGCGGGGTTTGGGTTTGCTACTGTTTGATTTGAGCCCTACGGCCAAGTCGGCGATGTCGCGGCTCTCGCAGGGGTTCGCCGGTCGGCTGCCGCGTCTTGCGCGCGGCTTGCCGCTGTTGCCAGATCGAGGGCTCCTCCCGTGAGTCGTCCCGATTTTGACGTAGTAATTGGTGGCGGCGGGATGGTCGGCGCTGCGCTTGCGGCCTTGTTAGCCAGTCGCTGTCACGCGAGTGGTCTGCGCATTGCCTTGATCGAGCCACGACCTGCCCTCATGCCACTGCCGCAGGAACCGCTGGATGTGCGGGTGTCTGCGGTCTCTCGCGCCGGTCAGCAGTTGCTGACGGAAGTGGCGGCCTGGCCACTGCTGCAGGCGCGGTCACCCGCTCCGTACGAACGGATGATGGTGTGGGATGCGCAAGAGGTTGCCGGGGGGCCGAATACTTTAATTTTTGATGCCGCCGAACTGGGCGAACCGGATCTGGGTCATCTCATTGAGAACCGAGCTGTTGCCGCGGCTCTGATCGAGCGGGCGATTGCGCTCGGGGTCACGCTGTTGCGTACGCCGGTCATGGGTCTCCATCTCGATCGGGAGATGGCCACCGTGGACCTGGGTGAGCGGCAGGTGACCACTTCTTTGGTGGTTGCGGCCGATGGTGCACATTCGCCGATGCGACATTTGGCAGGGCTCGGCGGCGAGCCGCTGCCTTATCCGCAGACCGCTCTGGTGACGCACCTGCGTGCGGAAAAATCCCACGGAGGTGTGGCGCGTCAGCGATTCTTGGCCGGTGGACCCTTGGCATTGCTGCCACTGGCCGATGGTCGGGTCTCTTTGGTCTGGTCGTTGCCGCCAGCAGAGGCTGACGCGCTGCTGCTGCTAGATGACGCGGCGTTCGGCGCCGCCGTGACGGCGGCTAGTGATCAGGTACTCGGTCGTCTTGCGGTGGCTGCTGAGCGCTGTGGCTTTCCATTGCGGCGATTCAACGCAGCCCATTACGCCACGACGCGCTTGGTGCTCGTGGGCGATGCGGCCCATGCTGTACACCCGTTGGCAGGGCAGGGCGTCAATCAGGGCTTCCTCGATGTGCTCGCGCTGAGTGCAGAGATTGTGGCCGCGCGTGCTGCGGGCGCTGATATCGGCGATCCCGGACCGCTGGGTCGCTATGCGCGCGCGCGACGGGCGGACAACGCACTGTTTGGTGCAGCCTTCGATACGATCTATCGGGTCTACACGGATGATCGTGACCTGGTGCGCCGCGGGCGCCGCGTACTGCTCGGCCTCGCTCAACGGTTGGGGCCACTCAAGCAACACTTGGTCGCACGGGCCCTACTGGGATGAGTCTTGCTGCCGGGTTGCCGGGGCCGATTGTCTGGGCAGTAGCCGCAGCACTGGTTTTTGTGTTGGTGAAGGCACCAGTTGCCACTAATGTTTCTGGGACGCGTATCGATGCGCGTTTGCCAGGGCCCTTGGTCTGGGCGGTGGCCGGCGCACTGGTTGCGGTACTCGGGTTGGTATTGCCACAGTGGTGGTTCGGGGCCGCTGCCGCTTCCTTGGCGGACGACTTGCCGCTGATCGCGATCGGACTGGTGTCGTTGTATGCCCAGCGGAGCATGGCGGGCGCCTCGCCGACTAGCCGGTTGCTCGTTGCGATGGGTGTTCCTGCATTCGGGGCAGTCGTGGTTGGGGCGGCCGCGTATTGGTTGTATGTGGCGGGCAAGCCCGAACTGCTTACGGCCCGTTATGCCTTGCGTTACGCGGCTGCGAATACGCAACGGGCGGCGGACTTGCAACGCAATGTCGCGCACTGGTTGGATCCACGCGCGCAGGCCTTGGAACTGGCTTCGATGCTGCTCTTTGTGGGGTTCTTGATTGCAGGGTATTCGGCGTTTCGCGCCCGCCTTGCCGGCCGTCGTCTGCGTTAGGTCTTAGAGGCGATCCATCTTGGCCGCACAGATGAAGTCATTCTCAGACAGACCATCAATGGCATGGGTCGTGTAGACGACGCGACAGTAGTTGTAGCCGACCGCAAGGTCTGGATGGTGGTCTTCCAGATTGGCGATGTGGGCGACGGCGTTCACGAAACTCATGGTGCGCAGGAAGTTCGGGAATTGATAGTCCCGCCGCAGTTGGCGGCCGCTCTCGTCGAGACGCCAGGCCGGGTCTAGCGCCGTAAGGCTCGCACGGGCAGCCTCGGCGGTCATAGCCTCGATGCCCCCCTCGCAAGGTAGGCAGTGCCGATCGGCTAATGCGGTGCTCATAGGGCCCTCGCTCGGAAACGGCGCACGACGTAGGCTTCGACCAACTCTTGAAAGTCCTCGGCAATGCGGTCGCCTTTGAGCGTGACGGTTTTTTCACCATCCTCATAGACGGGCGCGACGGGCCGCTCGCCGGTGCCGGGTAGGCTGATGCCGATACTCGCGTGCTTGCTCTCGCCGGGCCCGTTGACGACGCAACCCATGACGGCGACGGTCATGGTTTCGACGCCTTCGTGGGTTGCCCGCCAGGTTGGCATCCGTTCACGCAGGTGTCGTTGAATGCGCTCCGCCAGTTCCTGAAAGTAAGTGCTTGTGGTGCGACCGCAGCCGGGACAACTCGTGACCATTGGGGTGAACGCGCGCAGTCCCATGGTTTGCAGGAGTTCCTGTGCGACGAGTACCTCGCGGGTGCGATCGCCGCCCGGTTCCGGGGTCAGCGAAATACGGATCGTGTCGCCGATCCCTTCTTGGAGCAGTACGGCCATGGCTGCTGCTGAGGCGACGATCCCTTTGGACCCCATGCCAGCTTCGGTGAGACCCAGATGCAAGGGGTAGTCACAGCGGGATGCTAACGAGCGATAGATCACGATCAAGTCCTGCACGCCGCTGACTTTGGCCGAGAGAATGATGCGGTCATGGGCGAGGCCTAACGCTTGCGCGCGCGCCGCACTGGCCAGTGCGGACACGACGGTCGCTTCTCGTACGATATCCATGACCTCTAGCGGCTGCGCCAGCTGGGCATTCTCATCCATCATGCGGGTCACGAGGTCCTGATCGAGACTGCCCCAGTTCACGCCGATGCGGACGGGCTTCTCATAGCGGCAGGCGATTTCAATCATCTCCGCGAACTGGGTATCGCGTTTTGCACCACGGCCCACGTTGCCGGGGTTGATCCGCAACTTCGCTAGCGCCGCGGCGCAGGCCGGTTCGTCCTTGAGCAGTCGGTGGCCGTTGAAGTGAAAGTCACCGATGAGGGGGACGTGACAGTCGGCCCGATCGAGTGCTTCACGGATGTGGGGCACCGCCGCTGCCGCTTCTTTTTCGTTGACGGTAATACGCACGAGTTCGGATCCGGCCCGCGCTAGGGCCAGGACTTGGGCGACAGTGCCATCGATGTCTGCTGTATCGGTATTGGTCATCGATTGGACGACGATCGGCGCGTCGGCGCCGATGCGGACATGACCGACGGTAGTGGCAGCAGATCGACGACGGGGGAGCAAGGGCATACGTGGATTCCTAATGACGCTCGAATTCTAGCCCAACCGGACCGTAGATCTGTGGGTGGTCGGTCGTGTGTACTGGCGTGGGCGCTTTGGATGACAGCCGACGTTGGATGACGGATGGGATTGCTGTGCGCTTGCATGGGGGGGGTTTAGGGCTGCGTTTCTGTCCGGACCTGTCGGTCACAGGCGTATTTTTCAGTCTGTTAGCAGCGAAAAATGATGAATGATTTTTTAGATTATTGCGTTTTTATAGAGATTATTAAGTCTTTTTGCAGCATTTAAAGGAAATTTACCCTAGGAGATAGGCCTTTCGACGCGCCTGTGCGGTGGGGGTGGTCTTCGCAGCGCTTGCCGGCTCTTTGAAAAGTCCCTGCGCTGTGGCTTGTGCCGATCGGTCGCGCGACCGCCGCCAGGGCGCGTCCTCCAGTACAAAACGACTTGTTGCAATATGGCAACAGACGGGTTTATTTAGGTGATACCCAGACTGCTGGTCGCGTTGCATAATTGACAAAATGTTGCGTGCAGCGTCTTATTGTCGATTACGCGAGCGTCCTGTCCGAAGGCTGTTGCGTACCGCAAGCGACTAGGGGTATTCGTTGACTCAATCGGAGTCCATAGGCACTTTGGAAGTTGCGCTGCAGCACACTACGCGGCTGTTGAGCGCGCAACCGGAAATGGCGGCCGAGCAGGCGTCGGAAATTCTGAAGGTCGTCCCCGGCCACCCGCACGCGTTGCTCTTGCTGGGCGTCTCGAAGCGCCTGCTCGGTGATTTAACGGGCGCGCTCGCAGTGCTCGAGCCCTTGGCGAAAGAGCAAACCCGCTCAGCGGGTACACAAATAGAGTACGGTGTGACCCTCGGTCAGGTCGACCGTGTGGCGGAAGCAGTGACCGCGTTGCGTCGGGCGGTGCAACTGGCGCCGGAAAGGCCCGATGCGTGGCGACAATTAGCGGACCATCTCGATGTCGCGGGTCAAGCCGCGGAGGCCGATCAGGCGCGCGCGCGCTTCCTCAAGGCGGCTAACGCCGACCCGCGTTTGATGGCCGCTGCCAACGCCTTGGTTGCTAACGAGTTGCCGACCGCTGAGTCGCTCCTGCGTGAGCATCTCGCTGAGTTCCCAACGGACGTGGCCGCCCTGCGCATGCTCGCCGAAGTGGGTGCCCGTTTGCGGCGTTATGCCGATGCACAGACTTTGCTCGAGCGCTGCCTCGAGTTGGCACCCAGTTTTCATGCTGCGCGACACAACTACGCGATGGTGCTGTTTCGTCAGGCGAAGTCTGAGTTGGCGCTCAGTCAGGTTGACCTCTTGCTGGCCATCGAAGCGCGCAATCCAAGTTATCGCAATTTGAAGGCTGCGATCTCTGCGAATTTGGGCGATTACTCCCAGTCGCTGGAAGCCTACGCCGCGATGCTGAAAGAATATCCGGATCAAGCAAAGATCTGGATAAGTTATGGCCACGCCCTCAAGACGGCGCGTCGGCTTGCCGAGGCCATCAGTGCATACCGCCATGCGATCGCCCTGTCTGCCGAGTTGGGTGAGGCCTACTGGAGCCTCGCCAATCTCAAGACGTTCCGATTCTCGGAGGCGGACATTGCGGCCATGCAACTGGCTATTGCAGGCGAGAGTCTTGCAGCGGACCACCGACTGCATTTCGAGTATGCATTGGGTAAGGCGTTGGAGGATGCAGGTGACTACGAGGCCTCGTTCCGTCATTACGCGCAAGGCGCCGAGATCCGCCGTCAGATGGTGGCTTATGACGCTGACGAGACGACGGCGCATGCCCAGCGGGTGCAGAAGGTTTTTACCGCGGAATTGGTCTCAAAGCGCCGCGGTTCGGGTTGTGTTGCAGCGGACCCCATCTTCGTCGTCGGATTGCCGCGGGCCGGTTCAACGCTGATCGAGCAGATTCTCTCGAGTCATTCGCAGGTCGAAGGCACGATGGAGCTGCCCGATATCACCGCCTTTGCGCGCGAGTTGACCGGGCGCCCAGGCCGTGGCGATGGGCACCGCTACCCGGCTTGTCTGGAGACCTTGAGCCACGATGAGTTGCGCGGGCTCGGTGAGCGTTACCTTGCGCAGACGCGCATTCAGCGCAAGAGCGCCGCACCGTTCTTCGTTGACAAGATGCCGAACAATTTTCTGCATATCGGCCTGATCCATTTGATCCTACCGAACGCCAAGATCATCGATGCCAGACGTCATCCGTTAGGCTGTTGTTTTTCTGCATTTAAGCAGCACTTTGCGCGCGGACAGAATTTCTCCTATTCGCTGGAGGACGTGGGTCGTTACTACCACGACTACGTGGCCTTATTAGCGCACTTCGATACCGTGCTGCCGGGTCGGATCCATCGCGTGTTCTACGAACAGATGATCGACGACACCGAAGGCGAAGTACGCCGGCTGCTCGATTACTGCGGGTTGCCTTTCGAGGAGGGCTGTCTGCGGTTTTACGAGAATGAGCGCGCAGTGCGTACCGCGAGTTCTGAGCAGGTGCGCCAACCAATTTATCGGGATGGTGTGGACCATTTCCGCCATTACGAACCATGGCTAGACCCGTTACGCATGGCGTTGGGTCCTGTGCTGGATGTGTATCCGTCGGTGCCGGAATTCTCGGCATTGTGATTGTCCTAGTTGTTTAATTTTGAAAGACTTTTAGAGAAGGGGAATTGGTTAATGAAACGTATGCATGGATCTAATGTTGTGCCTAGCGACCGCTCGTCGCTGGCGCGTTACGCGCCGCTTGCAGCGGCTATTTCGGGCATCTTGGCCGGCATCCCGGTCAGTTACGCCGCCGAAGAGCGCCAGATGGGGGGGCTCGAAGAAGTGGTCGTGACGGCACAGAAGCGCGCCGAGAACGTACAGGACGTTCCCATCAGTATTCAGGCACTCGGCAACGAGAAGTTGGCGGAACTGCATATCGTTAACCTCGACTCGTACGTGAAGTATTTGCCCAACGTGCAGATGTCGCGTTCGAATGGACAAGGTAACAGCGGCCAGCCAGGGACGACCCACGTGTACATGCGTGGCGTTAACTCGGGCGGCGACGGTAACCATTCGGGCTCCCAGCCGAGCGTGGGTACCTACCTCGACGAACAGTCGGTAACCATGATCGACGGCACGCTCGATATTCACGTCTACGACATCGACCGGGTGGAAGTGCTCGCCGGGCCGCAGGGCACCCTGTACGGCGCGAGTTCCGAAGCCGGTACCATCCGCATCATCACCAACAAGCCGAACCCGAAGGCGTTTTCCTCCGGGTACGATCTGCAGTTAAATAATGTTGCACACGGCGGCAACGGCTATGTCGCGGAAGGGTTCGTGAACTTGCCGCTCAGCCCGGTGGCGGCGGTGCGCCTCGTGGGTTGGGCCGAGCATGATGCGGGCTTTATTTCCAATGTCGCAGGGACCAGCGTCGCCGGTTCTGGCATCGTGAATGGTGTGCGTACCTATCCTTCCTGGGATGCGGCCAATGGCGGCAATGGCACCATCGGCGCTGGCGCGTCCAGCAACGCCGCGTTCCGCAAGGACAACTACAACGAAGTTGATACCTACGGCGCTCGCGGTCAGGCCCGCATCACCATCGGTGATAACTGGGTCATTACCCCGGGGTTCATGGGTCAGTCGATGACCGCCAATGGCTTCTTCGGTTATGACCCGGCGGTGGGTTTTCTCAAGGTTGCGCACTTTGCGCCTGAAACCGGCCAAGAGTCTTGGACGCAGAGTTCGCTGACCGTCGAGGGTAAGATCGGCAACATCGATATGGTGTACGCCGGTGCGTACCTCAAGCGCCACCAGGTGCATGGCGCTGACTACAGCGACTACTCGTTCTTCTACGACAAGTACTATGCATCGGGCAACTATTTCTATGACAACGCGGGGCATTTGATTAACCCGGCGCAGCAGGTCCTCGGTGACCACTCCTTCGATAAGTGGAGCAACGAACTGCGCTTCTCAACGCCGAAGGAATACCCCTTGCGGGCGACGTTCGGCGCCTTTGTGGCACGGCAGACGCACACCTTTTACGAGCGTTACTACATGCCGGGTGAGTTGAGCACTGGCGGCCCTGGTCTTGCGGACGCGATCTCGATTCCGGGCTGGGCCAATACGGTGTGGCTGACCAATCAGCAGCGCGTGGATCGCGACAAGGCGATCTTCGGTGAAGCGACGTACGACATCACCAAGAAGTTGTCGGCCAGCGCCGGCATTCGCCTATTCAAGACGGACAATAGTCTGGAAGGATTCTACGGCTACTCGAATAACTTCTCGTCGAAGACGGGTGTGTCGCAGTGTGGTCCGCTCAATGCGGATGGCGGTCACGTATTGGATGCGAATGGCAATCCGGAAATTGCCAGCTCGCCGTGGAAGCCTCTCTACAATGCGGCACTAGAGACCTACCATCCGTTCCATGGTGCGCCTTGCACGAACCTGAGTCGCGAGGTGAAACAGTCCGGCAGCACGCCGCGCTTCAATCTCACCTACAAGATCGACGCCGACAAGATGATCTATGCGACCTACTCCAAAGGCTTCCGACCGGGCGGTGTGAACCGTACCTCGGCGGCGGGTATCGGGCCTTATCAGGCCGATTACCTGACCAACAAGGAGATCGGCTGGAAGACCACGTGGTTTGGCCATCGTCTGCGGTGGAACGGTGCCGTGTTCCAGGAAGACTGGAGGGATTTCCAGTTCGCATTCTTGGGTCCCAACAGCCTGACGATCATCGTCAACGGCGGTGGGGCGAAGGCGACCGGTATCGAGTCCGAGCTGCAATGGGCGGCGACCTCGAACTTCACCTTGACGGCCAACACGACCTTCTTGCCGAAGGACGAACTGACCGTGAATTACTGTGGTCAGGCAGGCGTCACGAATTGCCCGGATCAGGTGAATAACTATGCGGACGGCAGTTCCATCACGGGTCCTCTGGCGCCGGCCGGCACGCGGATGCCTTCCTCACCGAAGTTCAAGGGCAACCTGGTGGGTCGCTATGAGTTCTCGCTCAACAACTGGGAGGCTTATTGGCAGGCGGCTTACGTCTACCAGACGGAGATGACCCAGAAGTTGCGCGTAGTGGATCAGCAACACTTGGGCGCAATTGCGGCTTACGGCGTGATGGATCTCTCAGTGGGCATGTCCAAGGATGGCATCAGCTGGGATTTGTTCATCAACAATGCGCTGGACTCGAAAGCCGACTTGACCCGGTTTGCGCAGTGCACGGAGACCATTTGTAATCAGGTGTACTCGATTCCGGTGCAGCCTCGCACGATCGGTCTGAAGTTCGGCCAGAAGTTCTGAACTGGCCTATTCGGTGGGTCCCGTCCGGGGCCCACCGACCCTCACCCGGCCGGTTGCGGCCGGGTGAGTGGCCGGGTTCTCCGGCCCCTCTGTCCTCAAAGTGAGCCCCCTCTTGCCGTCGTGGGAGGTTGTTATATTATTGTCCGAACATTAAAAAGGCGCGGCTGCGCGCTGCTCTGGAGATTGGTATGAGACAGGTGAAAACGCTGGGCTTGCTGGGCACCGGTGTGATTGGCGGGGGATGGGCTGCGCGTGCGATGCATTTCGGTATCGACGTCATTGCCGCCGATGTGAAGCCGGAAATGGAAGACTGGATTCGCCAATCGGTCGCGAATGCCGCGCCGGCCCTGGCTCGCTTGACCTCCGCGCCCCTGCCGCCTCGCGGCACACTGAGCTTCACCACGAATCTCGACGAAATGGCCGCCAAGGTCGATTTCATTCAGGAGAATATCCCGGAGCAGTTGCCGCTCAAGCAGCGCATTCTGGCGCAGGTCAGTCGGGTCGCTCCGGCCGACGTCATCATTGCCTCTAGCACCTCGGGACTGATGCCGAGCGATCTGCAGAAGGACATGATTGCGCCCGAGCGCTTGATCGTCGGTCACCCCTTCAATCCGGTCTATTTGCTGCCCTTGGTCGAGTTGGTCGGCGGCACCCAGACGGCGTCCGCGAGCATTGAGGCGGCCGCTGAGTTCTACACTTACATCGGCATGCATGCGTTGCGTGTGCGTCGCGAAGTGCCGGGACATTTGACCGATCGCCTGCAAGAAGCGCTCTGGCGCGAGATTTTGCACATGGTGAACGAGGGCGTGGCCACGACGCGCGAATTGGACGAATCGATCATCTACGGCCCTGGTCTGCGTTGGGCGGCGATGGGGACCAACCAGATCTATCATCTTGCCGGCGGTGAGCCGGGCATGCGGCACATGCTGCATCAGTTTGGACCGTGTCTGAAGTGGCCGTGGACCAAGCTGGAAGCACCCGAACTGACCGAGGAACTGATTGACCGCATGGTCGAAGGTACGGCCGAACAGGCAGACGGTCGCTCTATTCGTGAATTGGAACGCCTGCGCGATAACTACCTCGTGGCCGTGCAGCAGTCCTTGAAGCCTTTCAATATTGGGGCTGGCGCTACGCTGAATGCACTCGATGCGCGTTTGTACAATGACGCTGCGGCGCGGGCCAACCCGGCGGCGCAGGATCCGACGCAGCCGCTCCAGTTGTTCGCCGGTACCGTCAGCCCGGAATGGGTCGATTACAACGGCCATATGACTGATTACCGCTACCAGCACGTCTTTGGTGAGGCGGTGGATGCGCTGTTCCGCCTGATCGGTATCGACGAGGCCTATCGGGCCGCAGGTCAGGCTCCGTACACGGTGGAGATGAAGGTGGGGTTCCGCGCTGAAATGAAGCAAGGAGACCTGTTCTACGTCACCACACAGGTGATGGATGCCGACGACAAGCGGCTGTGGCTGTTCCACCGTCTGCACCGTGTCGCCGATGGCGCGGTGGCGGCAACGGGCGAGCACCTGTTCCTGCACGTGGATGCGAAGTCGGCCAAGGCGACGCCGTTCCCGGCGGCGCTGGCGGCGAAGGTGGCCGAGCTGAAGGCCGCCCACGCGAGTCTCCCACGCCCGGTCGAAGTCGGTCGTGGCATTGCGATGCGCAAGGCCTGAGCAGTGCCCAAAATTGTCGACCACGCAGCACGACGCGACGAGATCGCTCTCGTCGCCTGTCGCGTGGTCGCCGAGCATGGCTTTGAGAAGGCGACTGTAGTACGCATCGCGCGCGAAGCGGGCTACACGACCGGCATGGTCGCGCACTACTTTGATTCCAAGCAGGAGATCATCCTCGCGGCCTTGCGGCTCATGTTGCGCCGCATTGAGGAACGCCTCGTGCGACCCGCGCGGCGCGGCGAGAGCCTGCTTGTGGTGTTGGCGGAGTCGCTCCCGCTGGATGCGCAGCGCAGCATCGAAAGCGCCTTCTGGATGGCCTTTTGGGGTCAGATGTCCGCCGATGCGCACCTCAAGCAAATCAACACGTGGGTCCATGGCGAGTACACGCGCCTGTATGGACGCTGCCTGTCGGAACATTGGCCGGAATGGCCAGAGTGGCATGAGGACCTGCGTGATGAAGTGCTGCGTGCCGTCGCCACTTTCCTGAATGGACTGACGGCGGGCGCCCTCATCAGTCCCAAGGAGTGGCCGGCACAGCGGCAACTGGCGCAGTTGGAGCGACAACTGTCGCTCTGGCGTAGTTGGGCGCAGCAGGCACATGCCGAATCGACTGCCACGAATAACCGTCAACCGGCTCGTCGCCTGACGCGCACGACCGGGCACTGAACCAGGGGATTGTTATGCATTTTGGAATGACCGAAGAACAGAGCCTGATCGTCAAGACCACCCGGGACTTCGTCACGAACGAGCTAATGCCGCACGAGCAGGAGATCGAGGAAACGGGAATCCTGCGTCCGGAACTGCATGCCGAGCTCAAGGCCAAGGCGATTGAGGCTGGTTTGTACGCGGCCAACATGCCAGAGGACGTCGGTGGCGCCGGTCTCGATACGCTGACTTGGGTGCTGTACGAGAAAGAACTCGGTCGCACCGGCTATGCCCTGCATTACAACTGTGTGGGGCGCCCGTCCAACATCCTGTGTGCGTGTGAAGGCGAACAGCGCGAGCGCTATCTCTACCCGTCGGTCCGGGGCGAGCGTGTGGACTGTCTAGCGATGACCGAACCGGGTGCCGGCTCGGACGTGCGCGGCATGAAGACCTCGGCGGTGGAGAAGGGTGGCGATTACGTCATCAATGGCACCAAGCATTTTATCAGCCACGCCGATCATGCCGATTTCGTGATCTTGTTCGCCGCCACGGGCGAGGAAACCAATGCCCGCGGCACCAAAAAGCTGATTACGGCCTTTCTGGTCGATAAGGGCACGCCCGGCTTTGAGGTGCGCGCCGGCTACAAGAACGTCTCGCACCGGGGATACAACAATTGCATCCTCGAGTTCAACGACTGCCGCTTGCCGCAGTCGCAGATTTTGGGTCAGTTGCATCAGGGCTTTGAAGTCGCGAACTCGTGGCTTGGTGCGACCCGTCTGCAGGTGGCGGCGACCTGCCTAGGTCGGGCGGAACGCGCGCTGGATCTGGCCATGCAGTGGTCGGTCGAGCGCAAACAATTCGGTCAGCAGATTGGCAAATTTCAGGGTGTTTCGTTCAAACTGGCGGATATGGCCATGGAATTGCGCGCAGCCGAGCTCTTGACGCTCGATGCGGCCTGGAAATTTGATCAGCAGTTGGCGACCGATATGGATATGGCGATGGCCAAGCTCAAGGCGACCGAAGTGCTCGCGATGGTGGCCGATGAGGCGCTACAGATCCACGGGGGTATGGGTCTCATGTCCGATCTGCCGCTCGAGCGGATTTGGCGCGACGCGCGCATTGAGCGGATCTGGGAAGGCACGAGCGAGATTCAGCGGCATATCATTTCGCGCAGCCTGTTACGCCCGTTGGGCGGCTGATCAGTCCTTGGTAGCGCCTGGGCCCCCCGTCCGTTAGCATCGGACGGGTCTGACTGGGGGTATACAAGTGTCCAATGAAAACGCAGCGCGTCCGTCGGTCGCGCCTCGCATGCTGGTCGGGTTGCTGACCCTCGCGCTGTTCATCAACTACGTGGACCGCGGCAACCTGGCCACCTCGGCACCGATGATCAAGGATCAACTGCACCTCGACGAGGAGCAGATTGGGTACCTGATTTCGGCGTTCTACTGGACCTATGTTGCGGCGATGATCCCGGTCGGTTGGGCCACCGAGCGCTTTGGTGCGCATCGGGTGCTGGCCATTGGCGCGACCCTATGGTCGGTCGCGACACTCTTTACGGGCTTTGCCACCAGCATCACGGCGCTGTTGGGATTGCGCCTCCTGCTAGGGCTTGCCGAGAGCGCCATTTTTCCGGCTAGTTCTGCCTTGCTTGCTACCCATGTACCGCGCGAGAGTCTCGGCAAGGCGAACGGGACGATCAGTTTCGGCTATCTGATCGGCCCGGCGATTGGTACCTTCGTCGGCGGTCTCTTGATGTCTCGATATGGCTGGCGTGCTGTGTTCATTGGCTTTGGCGCCGCGTCGTTGCTCTGGTTGCTGCCGTGGGCACGGTTCTCAGCCCGCGCTGTGGCCCCGGTGGTGACGCGGCTGTCCACCCAGGTCAGCCCGACCTACCGGCAGATCTTGCGCCAGCGCGGTCTATGGGGCGCTTCGATCGGGCACTTTGCGAGTAACTTCAACTGGTACTTTATTCTCTCGTTCATGCCCTTGTACCTGGTGGACGTGCGCCATTTGTCGATGGAATCGATGGCCGCGGTGCTCGGCGGCGCATATTTCATCAATGCGATCTGCGCCCTGCTGTCGGGCTGGTATGCCGATCGATGGATCCGTAAGGGCCGCTCGCCTACGTTGATCTACAAACTGATGATGAACTTGTGTCAGGCCGTGTCGGTGGTTTCGATGCTCGGCATGGTGTTGTTGCCACCGGCGTATTCGATCGGCTGCTTGTTGGTCTACGAGGTCTTCCTCGGATTGTCTTCGCCGGGGACCTTTGGGATCGGTCAGATCATGGCCGGTGCATCCGCAACGGGTCGTTGGATTGGAATTCAGAATTTTTGCGGTAATTTGGCCGGCATCATTGCGCCCGCCCTGACTGGCTATCTGGTGCATCGTTACGGCAATTACAACTATGCGTTCACGATTGCCGGATTGATCAACTTGCTCGGGCTGTTCGGTTACTGGGTGGTATTGCCCAAAGTCGAACCGATCGATTGGGCGAAAGCCTGACGACGCGACTTAGCGGGGGATGACCTTGCCGGGGTTCATGATCCGGTGCGGATCGATGAGCGCCTTGATGTCTTGCATCAAGCGGCGTTTGGTCGGGTGCATCCAGCGCTCCAAGGTGGATTTCTTTTCCCGCCCGATGCCGTGCTCAGCCGAATAGGAGCCGCCGAGTTCCGTGAGGCCCTCGGTCACGAGGAGGGCAATCTCGTCATAACGCGCGGTAATCGGGACGCTTGCGTTGACCGTCACATGCAGATTGCCATCAGCCAGATGGCCCAGCAGGTACAACTCTAGCGCGGGATCGTGTTGCGTCAGTCGGGCGCGGATCGTCTGCACATAACCGGCGACCCGTGACAGCGGTACCGACACGTCGTACCACAAGCCGCCCGGGCGGGCGCGATCCACCGCCCAATCTTCGCGTACACGCCAGAAGATGGTCCGTTGAGATTCGTTTTGGGCGATGACCGCATCGAGGGCCAGCGCGTCTTCGCTCGCCCCTTCCAGCAGGTGCAGCAGGGCCGCTTCTGCGTCCGCTAGGGTCGAGGCCGCCAGCTCGATGAGCATCAAAAAGGGCGCGGCCGTCAGTGGTTTCAAGTCCTCGAATTGCAGTGCCTGACACACCGCGGCGGCGTGGTTACCCGACATCACTTCCAGTGCTGTTGCCTGCACATCGTGTAGTGCGAGGGCGCGTGCCGTGAGTGCAGCGGCCTGCTCGAGACCGGGTACCGACACGAGCGCAGTCCCGACGCTGCCATCGACCGCGACGAGTGCCAAGGCGACCCGGGTGACGATCCCGAGCGTGCCTTCTGCGCCGATGAGCAAGCGCTCGATGGCAAGGCCTTCGTTGCGTTTGACGACCTGGCCCAGTTCACTGAGGAGGCGACCGTCGGGCAGGACGGCCTCCAGACCCAGCACGCGTTCGCGCACTGTGCCATGTCGGAAAGCGGAGATGCCGCCGGCATTGGTGGAGACCATGCCGCCAATACTGGCAGACTCGCGCGCACCAAAATCGATGCCCGCCGAGAGGCCATGGCACGCCGCGGCCGCGGCGAGAGTCGCCAACGTCACGCCGGCGCCCACGACGGCGGTGCGACTGATCGGGTCAATTTCCAGGGTGTCAAAGCGCTCGAGAGACACGATCACGTCGCCCGCTTGGCTCTGCGCGCCACCGGAGAGGCCCGTACGCCCCCCGTGGGGGACAACTGGAATGTGGTGGTCATGGCAATACCGCAGCACGCCCGCGAGCGTCTCGCAGTCGCCAGGTCGCAGCCAGAGATCCGCGCCTAAATTATGAGAATCGACGCCAGGATCGCGCGTTTGCAGATCGGCGTGGCTACGCGCGTGTGCGACGCCCACTAGCTGGGTCAAGTCAGTGATGGTGGCAGCGGACAGAGACATGCCGAATCCTCCGGGCGAGGAGGCACTATCGGTGTGACCGAGGACCGGCGTCAAGATGCGCCGGTCCTCACTGCACACTCAGGCCCGCATACGGCTACCGCTTGGATCGAACGCAGCTTCGGCGAGGCGCACGGCGGCGCGGCGTTCACCGATCAACTCCACCTCAAAGCCAGTGATTTCATCGGCAACGGCCTTCTCTACATAACCCATGGCTAGCGATTTTTGGGTCGTATGACCATAGCCGCCCGAGGTAACCCAGCCGACGACCTTGCCTGCGTGAAAGATCGGTTCGTCGCCGATCGCATCGGCGTCGCTGGCATCGATATCCAGGGTGATCAGGCGACGCACGCCGCCCGACGCCTTCTCCGCCTCGGCGGCGGCGCGGCCAATAAAGTCGGGCTTCTTCAGATCGACGAACCGGCCCAGTCCGGCCTCATAAGGCCCGTAGATCGGACGGAACTCGCGTGCCCAGGTGCCAAAGCCTTTTTCCAGACGCATCGAGTTGAGCGCCCTTCCACCGATGACCTTGAGCCCATGGGGCTTGCCTGCTGCGGTCAGGAGGTCATACAACGCGCGCTGGTAATCGCTCGTCACCCACAGTTCATAGCCCATATCCCCGGTGAAGGAGACGCGACCCATGAGCGTTGGGATCATGCCCACATCGCGGCGGCCGAACGACATGAACGGGAACGCCGCCGTCGACAGATCCTCCGACATCAGCGGTTGCAGGATCTCGCGTGCGGCGGGACCGGCCACTGAGAGACCGGCGTACTCCATCGCACAGGGCCGTACCGTGACACCAGAGGGTGGCAGGCTGCGCTCGAACCAGCGTCTGTAATAGACCTCAGCGGCATAGGTGGCCACCAAGTAGAAGTGCTCGTCGCCGAGGCGAGCGACCGTAAAGTCGCCGATCAGGCGACCGGCTTCGTTCAACATCGGAGTCAATACCATTCGACCGATCGCCGGTACGCGGTTGGCCATGACCTTGGCGAGCCATTCGGCCGCCTTCGGGCCGGTGACCTCGAATTTGCCGTAGTTGGAAATTTCGAGCAGCCCCGCGCCTGCACGGACCGCGCTGCAGTCGGCCGCGACATGCGCGTGTGCATTGGAACGGCGGAAAGTGACTTCCTCGTGCGCGGGCGTGCCCTTGGGCGCGAACCAAAGCGCATGCTCGAGACCGCAATAATCACCAAACACCGCATTTTCAGCGGCGAGACGATCATAGATGGGCGTTGTGCGCAGCGGTCGGCCGGCTGGCAATTCTTCATTCGGGAAGCGGATGCTGAAGCGTCGCGAGTAATTCTCGCGCACCTTCGCATTGGTATAGGCGAGCGTGGCCCAATCGCCATAGCGCGCCACGTCCATGCCCCAAATATCCGCACCCGGGTCGCCGTTGATCATCCACTCGGCCAGTGCCAAGCCGACGCCGCCGCCTTGGCTGAAGCCCGCCATCACGCCACAGGCCACCCAGTAGTTCTTCAGTCCACGTACTGGGCCGATCAGTGGGTTGCCATCGGCCGCGAAGGTGAAGGGGCCGTTGACGATCTTCTTGATGCCCGCATTTTCTAGCCGCGGGAAGTGTTGGAAGCCCACCTCTAGCGACGGCGCGATGCGCTCCAGATCGTTCTCTAGCAAATCCTGACCGAAGTCCCACGGCGTGGTCTTCGGTGACCAGGGCACACCGGCGCGCTCGTAGGTACCCATCAGCATGCCGCCGCGTTCCTGGCGCATGTAGATCTCGCCTTCGAAGTCGATGCAGTGCAGCTGTTCCTTCTGCCCTTGGAACTCAGGCAGATCCTCGGTGATCAGGTACTGGTGTTCCATGGCGAGAATCGGCAACTCGAGTCCGGCCATCCGGCCGACCTCACGGGCCCACAGACCGCCGGCGTTCACAATGTGCTCGGCGTGGATTGTGCCCTTCTCGGTGACCACGTCCCAGCTGCCATCGGCCCGTTGTACGGTGTCAACGACCCGATTTTGGCGAATGATCTCAGCGCCGCCAATCTGCGCGGACTTGGCATAGGCGTGGGTGACGCCGTACGGATCGACATGGCCCTCGATGGGGTCGTACATTGCCCCGACGAAGTGCTTTTCGTCCAGGAGTGGGAATATTTTCTTCGCTTCAGCAACCGAAATCAGTTCGAGATCCATGCCGAGGTAACGGCCGCGGGCCTTGGCCATCTTTAGCCAATCGAGGCGCTCTGGCGTGCCGGCCAGCATGATGCCGCCGGTGATGTGCACGCCGCAGGATTGACCGGAGATCTTTTCGATCTCGCGATACAACTGGATGGTGTATTGCTGCAACTTGGCAACATTGGGGTCGCCGTTGACGGTGTGCATGCCGCCAGCGGCGTGCCACGTTGAACCCGACGTCAGTTCCGCACGCTCGACCAGCATGACGTCTTTCCAGCCGGCTTTGGTCAAATGGTAGAGCACGCTGGCACCCACCACGCCACCACCGATCACCACGACCTGCACATGATTACGCATATCGACCTCTATTCATCGCTTGTTTATTCAGACAGGCACCCTAGGCCCCAGTCACCGCACTCAACTGACCGGATGCGCCCCACCTTCTTCCTTGCGGCGGGCCACGAAGGCGTCGATGGCCTCGACGATCGCCGGATCGCGCTGTGGCGGCACAAAGTTATTTAGCGTCTCCCGCCAGATCTTCTGTGCACGCTGCGTGGCCGTGAGAGCGCCCGCATCCGACCACTGTCCGTAATTGCTCCAATCGGACACGAGCGGGGCGTAAAACGCGGTGCGGTAGCGCTCCATCGTATGGGCGCAGCCGAAGAAGTGACCGCTCGGACC
Source organism: uncultured Pseudomonadota bacterium (assembly GCA_903908265.1). GTDB lineage: Bacteria > Pseudomonadota > Gammaproteobacteria > Steroidobacterales > Steroidobacteraceae > CAIKZZ01. The sequence goes on along the minus strand of CAIVRI010000080.1, from coordinate 117,478 downwards.
GACTTCTGCGATCGCCTCAACCGCGAGGTCGGCTGGATTGGCGGAGACGGGTTGGAATGTTTCAGCAAACATTTGCAGCATCTCGATATCGAGGATGAACTTTTCGTAGGACGTCGACAGTCCACCCTCAAGCCAACCGGCTGAGTGCAGAATGAAGTTACAGCCGCCCATGATGGCGCCCCAAAGGCTCATCTGCGATTCGTAAGCGGACTGTGCATCCGGTGAGTTCGATGCGGTTGCATTCGACGAGCGCCAGGGCAGACCGATATGGCGGGCCATTTGACCCGCGCCGAAGGCCGCCTTGGAATATTCCGGTGTGCCGAACGCCGGCGCCCCTGATTTCATGTCGACGTTCGAGGTGAAGCTGCCATAGATCACCGGCGCGCCTTTGCGGGCTATCTGCGTCAGGGTGATGCTGGCCAGTGCTTCTGCATGGGCGAGCGTCAGTGCGCCGGCGATGGTCACGGGGGCCATGGCGCCCGCCAATGTAAACGGCGTGATAATCGTCGGCTGACCCCACAGCGCGAAGTCGATGAGTCCTTCCGCCATCGGAATATCCAACTGCAGCGGTGAGTTGGTGTTGATCACGCCGGTGGCATAGGCCTTGGAGCGAAACTCTTCGTCCGTCAGTCCGTAGGCCAAGCGGATCATTTCGAAGTTGTCGTTGATTTGGCCGGTACCCCGCGCGTACACGAGCGGAATCTTGTCGGTCAGGTTCACCATCTCGCGCGTGGTGTCCAGATGGCGGATCTGCACCGGGATGTCCTGTGGTTCTACACCGCCGCCGAGGATCGTAATGACCTCGAAGCTCTGGCAGAGCTTCATGAGATTCTTAAAGTCAGCGAAGGTGCCCGCGCGACGGCCGCCCTCGACGTCCATGATGTTCGGCGGTCCTGACACGCAGGCAAACGACAGGTGTCGCCCCGACATCGGCTGATCGCGGGAGGGGTCGCGACCGTGCAGCGTGAAGCCCTTGGGAGTGGTGCTCAGGGCTTCGGTCACCAAGGCGCGATCGAAGCGGACCATCATGGAGTCTTCGTGCACGGTGGCGCCGCCGGCGGCATAACGCCGCCGTGCCGGTTCCGACAGCACGCGCATGCCCTGGGTTTCTAGGATCGATAGCGCTGCCTCATGGATGGCAGCGACATGATCATCCGAAAAAACGCGCAGGGGCTCGTACGGGTTGACCAGTTGGCGGTAGGCGCGCGTGCGATCGTGGGCGGCGGAGCCGGCGACGCCGGTGGCGCGGCGTCGCGGGCGACGGTCTGCTGGTTGGTCTGACATCAGTCTGAACTCCGGGAACGTGCAATAAGGCGCGGTCGCCTTCAGTCGGTATGGGGTGGGGCAGTGCCGTGCCGCCCAGGTCCAAAGTGCTCAATGAGCCAGCTTCGGAACAAGGCGATCGCTGTATCACTGAGGGAATCGGGGTGCGTGACCAGATAGTAGCCGTAACCCTCATCGAGCGTCTCCGGGTAGGGTCGTACCAGGTTGCCGGCTGCGAGGTCGTCACGGAACAAATGCAGGTCAACCAGCGCAACTCCTTCGCCCGCCAAGACATATTGGACGGCGAGCAGAGCGGTATCAAACACCAGTCCGCGCTCAAAATTCAACGGGGGCAACTGCGCGTGACGGATCAGCTGGCTCCACAGGTGGTGGCGTGGTAGGTCCGCAAGGCGGACGTGCACCAGTTCGTTGTCGCGCAAAAAGACCCCAAGGTCCTTGCCGACATGTCGCGCGGCAAGGTCTGGGTGACAGACGATACCGAGCCGTACGGGCCAGAGCAGGTCGGAGACGAGTTCGGTCACGGTGGGCTTGGAATAGACGATCGCCACGTCGACATCGTGCGGTGGTGGGCCGACGCCATAGGGGCTGACTAGGTCGATTTCCACTGCGCTGTTCGCGCGGCGAAATTCGCGCAAGATTGGTACTGCCGCGTGGCCGGCAAAACTGGGTGGCATCTGCACCCGCAGTGTCCGCAACGCCGGCGCACCCGCGTGGCTGATTTCCTCGAGCGCGTATTCCAGTCGATCAAAAGACTTAGTCACGGCGGGTAACAGGTGTAGTCCAGCCGGCGTGAGCACCAACGCGTGGGGTTTGCGATCAAACAATTGCACGCCGATCAGACGCTCCAATGAAATCACGTGCCGCGACAGTGCACTCTGAGAGATCAGGAGTGCATTGGCGGCACTGGTGAAGCTGCCATGCTTGGCCACGGCCTCGAAGGCACGTAGCGCATTGAGCGGCAGCCAGCGGCGGTCGATCCGCACCCGATCCATCATTTCTCCGCATTCGATCCCCCGCGGTTTCCCGGGGCGGGAAGGGAATCTTAAGCACGCAGGGTGGGCCAAGCGCGGCCGGCTCGCAATGCCTTTTTCAGATGGCCGAATCCATTTTATGGGCTTCAAGATGGCCGGCCGGTATGGAACCCTGATGATCCCACCTAAGGTGCCGCCGGCGCCGGGGTCAGCACAGGGATCACCGCAGCCATGACCGACCTGCTTAGCGCCGCTCCGGCCTCTGAACACCAGATCGCGTCGATCGAAATCACGCACCATCGGCTGCCTCTGGATCCGCCATTCCATGCCAGTTGGGACACCAAACCGCGTGTCCACTTCGATGCGACGGTGGTCCGGGTCCGGACCGACACGGGCCTAGAAGGCTATGGGTCGGGGGACCTGATGGTGGGTTTTGCCGGTCATGAGAACCTGTTTATAGGCCGTGACCCCCTGGCGATCGAGCGGCACTACCGCGTGCTGTCGCATATCGATTTCCACTACGGCCGCTGCTGGCCGTTGGATCTCGCCCTGTGGGATCTGGCCGGCAAGATTACCGGGCAGCCGTGCTGGAAATTGCTCGGTGGCCTGTCGCGCAAAGTACGCGCCTATGCCTCCTGCGGCACGTTGCGCAGCGCGGTCGAAACGGCGGACGTGGCGGAACGCTTGTCGGAACAAGGGTTCCCGGCGCTTAAGGTGCGTTTCCACCGCGGTGATTGGCGGGATGACATCAAAGCCTTGGAGGCCGTGCGTGCGCGGCTCGGCGATCGTATCGAACTGATGGTCGATTGCAATCAAGGCTGGCGCATGGCCTGGGATACCGAAGCGCCGTGGTCTTACAAGGACGCGTTGGTCGTTGCGCGGGAACTGGAGCGGTTGCACGTCTACTGGATGGAAGAGCCGCTGCACCGTGCGGATGCGAGCGGTATGCGCTCCTTGCGTGAAGCGGTCGACGTACGCATTGCCGGCGGTGAGATGACACGCTCGCTGAGCGAGTTTAGGGATCTGATCGCGGGTCGCTGCCTCGATGTCCTACAGCCCGATGTGGCGCTTGTGGGGGGCATTACGGGGTGCCGCCGAGTGGCGCTGATGGCGCAGGAGCACAACCTCATTTTCACGCCGCATACGTGGACTAATGGGATGGGCGTGACCGCCAACGCGCACCTGTGCGGCGGTTGTACGGATGCGCCGTTTCTGGAGTTTCCCTACGATCCGCCCGAATGGAGTCTCGATCGCCGTGACTTCGTCATGGCCGAGCCCCTTACGGTAGATCGTGCGGGGTGGATTGATCTAGGACTCGCTCCGGGTATGGGCTACCGACTGGATGAGGCGCGCTTGGCGCACACTCGGATCGGCTGATTCAGTCCGCGATTGCCTGATAGACCAGATTGGTCCAGTCCGCTAGCAGCGCGTAGTCTTCGGGGAGGACCTGCTCGAAGTACATGGCGACCAAGGACTCTTTGGGGTCGATGATGACCGTCGTCGTGGCGTAGCCGCTCCACCCGTATTGACCGGCGGAGCCGAGTTGCCCGTAGGCTGCGGGGTCTTTCAGTACGCCGACGCCAAGCCCGAAGCCGTAGCCCGGCCAGCGCGTGGCGACGCTGCCGAGATGGTCGGCGCTCATCAGTTCCACCGTCTTGCGGCTCAAGATGCGTTGGCCATCGAAGGTGCCGCCATCCAGCAGCATCTGCGCAAAGCGCAGGTAGTCCTCGGGGGTGCCCGAGAGGCTGACGCCGCCGAAAGGGCGGTTGGTGAAGTGCGCGTAGTTCGCGCCGTTTGGCGTCGGCACGATACCGCCCTGTGGGTTTGGGCTGTAGAGCGTGGCGAAACGCGCAGCACGCTCCTCGGGTACACCGAAGACGGTGTCATGCATGCCGAGCGGTTCCAAAATCGCTTTGCGCACATAAGCATCAAAGGGCATGCCGGAAAAATGTTCGACCAGATACGCCTGTACGTCGGCAGAAAAGCTGTAGACCCATTTCGTCCCGGGGTTCGCCACGAGCGGCATCTTGGCAATGCGCTGGGTCATATCGGCTAGCGATGCGGGATGGTCATAGTCGATTTCGGCGGCCCGGTAGGCCTTATCGACCCCCGTGTTGCCGAATACGCCGTAGACGAAGCCTGCCGTATGGCGGAACACATCCTCGATCGTGATCGGCCGTTCCGGTGCGGCATAGATCGGCTTGCCGTCGGCGTCTTCGCCGGCATAGACCTTCACATCGCGGAACTCGGGCACGTATTTGGCCAGCGGATCGGTCAGTTGGAACTTGCCTTGTTCCAACAGGGTCAGCAACGCCACGGCGGTGATGGGCTTGGTCATCGAATACAGGCGGAAATACTGGTCCGTGCGCATCGGTTGGTGCGAACCGATATCTGACTCGCCATACGCTTTTTCATATGCCAGACGCCCATGACGAGCGATCACAACCACACCACCCGCGGCATGCCCGTCCCGAATCGACGCTTCCATCCGCTCGTCGAGTCGTTGCAGTCGGGCGCTGGATAGGCCGACTGATTCGGGCGTTGCTCGCGGAATGGGCGCTGCTGGCGGTTTGCCGGCGGCGAGGGTGGTGGTGCTGAATGCGACGAGCAGCGTCGCGAGACGTATAGAAGATTTCATAGGCCCAATCCTATCGTGGTCTGCCGGCGCCGTCAGCCCGAACTTTAGCGTCCCGTCCAGGACGGTTTGCGCTTCTCAGAAAAGGCCCGCGCGCCTTCGATTAGATCCTCTGAACGGAGCACTTTCTGTACGGCGCCGAGCGCATCATGCAGTTCGAACGCCTCGTTCTGCGCCACCATCTCGCTGTGTTGCAGTAACTGTTTGATGGCCGGGAAGAGCAGTGGCGGGCCCTCAGCGATTTGGGTCGCGATCTCACGCGCTTTTTCCATGGCGCTACCCGACGGCACGATCCAGTTCACCAAGCCCCAGTGCTTGGCTTCGGTCGCATCCATCGTCCGTCCCAGCATGAGCATTTCGACGGCAACGTGGTACGGGATGCGGCGGCGCAATTTGATAGTTGCCGCATCGGCCAGTACACCGACTTTGATTTCTGGCAGGGCAAACGTCGCATGTTCTTCGGCCACAATGAGGTCACAACCCAGCACCAACTCGAAGCCGCCACCAAAGGCGATGCCATTGACGGCTGCGATCACGGGCTTGTCCAGATTGCGCGGGTAGTTTAGCCCGCCGAAGCCGCCCACACCCCAGTCGGAGTCCGATGCTTCGCCATCAGCGGCGTTCTTCAGGTCCCAACCGGGTGAGAAGAACTTGCTGCCGGCACCGGTGAGGATAGCGACACGCAGGGCCGGGTCGTTGCGGAAACTGGTCCAAATTTCATTCAGTTGGCGACTGGTCGACAAGGCGATCGCGTTCGCTTTGGGTCGATCGATTGTGACTTCGAGAATGCCATTGTTGCGTTCGGTGCGAACGCCGCCGTCGATGCTCATGCTGATGACTCCGTGAGACGTATGAGCGCGTCGACTGCGACGACGCCCCGGCCTTGCGGCCGTACGATGATGGGATTGACGTCGAGTTCGACGAGTTGGTCGATATTCGCTGAGGCATAGCGCGCGACCGCTAACACCGCCGCGACCAAGGCATCCAAGTCGCCTGCGGGTTTGCCGCGGAAGCCCTGCAGTAGCCGCAACACTTGCAGTCGCGCAATCGCGGCACGAATGGCGTCGGAGGTAAACGGGGGGAGGACGGTGGTGCTGTCGTGCAGGTATTCGGTATATACGCCGCCGGCACCTAGGACCAGCACCTGACCAAATTGTGGGTCGACGGTAATACCGACCAGTATTTCCGCCACGCCATCCACGACCATTTGTTCGACCAGTACGCGGTCACTCAGGGCAGCGAGGCGCGTGGCGGTTGCGGCCGCTTCCTCGGCCGAGCGGATGTTCAGGGCGACGCCGCCCACATCCGACTTGTGCGCAAGGTCGGCGCTGGCGGCTTTGATCACCACGGGAAATCCAATAGCGCTCGCCGCTGCGGCGGCGTCGGCAATGCCGACGGTGCGGGCAATCGGCACGGGCAGTCCATGCGCGGCTAATGCGGCTTTGCCTTCGTCCTCGCGCAGCGTGCGGATCGTCGTTGGCGGCGCCTTCGGGCGTTGCAACACGACCGGCGGGGCCGACCGCCAGCGCTCGCCAATGTGCGCGGCGGCATTTAGCGCCTCGAGACCTTCCCGTTGGCCCTGTAGCGGAATGACCCCATTCTCGGTGCAATGGGAGCGGATGCCTTCGTATAGCGTTTCGGGTAGAGAGGCCAACATGGCTGCGCGTGCGCCGGCTTTTTGGGCTTCCGCCACGAATAAACGGATGGGCCCGTCGAACGCTGCAGTATCCGAGCGGTCTGCCGGTGGGCAGTCCAGCATGAACGCCACGGCATCGTAGTGGGCTTTAAAGACGTTAGAAAATAGCGCCTGCATCTTCGGTTGGTTGAACCAGATGTAGGTGTGAAAGTCGAAAGGGTTCGAGATCGTCACACGAGCGCCGACGGCTTCTTGTACCGCGGCGCGAATCTCGATGGGCAGCGGTGGAAATTCCAGCGCAGTGTGGCGTGCGACGTCTGAGGTCATCGCCATGTCGCCACCGGAGGCGCCCATGACCAGCACTTTGCGGCCCGCTAGCGGCCCACCGGAATGCAGCACCTTCAGCGTCTCGACCAAGGTGGCGAGCGTATCGCAGCGGGCGATACCGGCATCGCGACAATAGGCATCAAAGACCGCATCCGCACCGGTCATCGCGCCGGTGTGCGTGGCAGCCGCTTGCGCAGCGGCGGCGGTGCGGCCGGACTTGACCAGTGCAATGGGTTTGCCCGCCGCGCGCGCGGTATTGACCGCCTCGGCAAAGCGGCCGGCATCTTTGATGCCTTCGATATACAGGCCGAAGGCGGTCACCCGTGGATCGTCGCAGAGGGCCTCAATCAGGTCCTCGAGCGCTAGTCGCGTCTGATTGCCGACTGAAATGACGTAACCGATGGGCAGGTCGCGCTGATTGAACATCAGCGTCAGGGAGATCGTGCCGCTTTGACACAGAATCGCAACGCCGCGGTCGGATCGTGCGCCGCCGACCACTTGGTCGGGCCAGAGCGCGACGCGATCGAAAAAATTCACCAGGCCGTAGCAATTGGGTCCAGTAAAGGCCAGATCGCCGGACTGTTCGACCAAATTGGCGGTTAACTGACGACCTTCCTCGGTGGCTGTCTCGTCGAATCCGGATGCAAAGCCCACAAAGCCACCCGCTCCACGGCGGCGCAGCGCACCGGCCAAGTCCGGCAACTCGCTGGCGGGGGCAGCCAGAAACGAGGCGTCCGGTGCGCCTGGTAGTTCCTCGATGGAGCGGTAGTACGTGGTGGTCGCGTCCGATGGCCGGGTCGGGTGGATCCGCCAAAGCGTGCCTGTATAGCCGATTTGTTGGCAGGCGTTGGCCACGGCATCAGTCCAGTGACCGCCGACCAAGGCGATCGTCTTCGGCGCCAACAGGCGCCGTAGCGATTCGCGGTTCATGCGCGTTTCACAAGGGTCAGCACGCGGGAGCCTGGCCCCGCCCATTCGCCTGCTTCTGGGCCATTGAAGGCGCTGAGCGCCGCTTTAATGTGATCCGGGAAAGTGGCGGCACCGGCGTTTTCACCCTGCCGATAGTGCAGCAGCATGAATTCACCGGTGGCAGCCACGCCGTCTTTACCGGCAACGCGCACTTCAAAACCGAGGTGGATCCGTTTGTTGTCCAGACCGATTATATGGGCGCCGATTTCGAGGGTCTCCCCGAACTTCACCTCACGCAGCCAATGCGTGTGTGATTCGAGGGAGTACAACGTGCACTGCGTGCTCGCGCGGTAGGCCGCGTCGATGCCCACGGCATCCATAAAGGCATCGCAGCCACGGCTCATCGCCACCACATAGTAGGCGTCGTTGAGGTGTTGGTTGTAATCGATCCAGTCCGGTTGGACTGGCGTGCGATAGACGATCCTCGCGGCCATGTGTGCGTCCTCAGCCGATCTGCAGACGCTCACGCACCTCGGCCGGTCCGATGACGCGCGCACCCATGGCCTCGACGATGCCGCGGGCTTTGGTCACCAACTGCGCATTCGATGCGTACACACCCTTCGATAGGTACAGGTTGTCTTCCAGGCCGACGCGGACGTTACCGCCGTTGACAACCGAATTGGCAACCCAAGGCATCTGCATACGGCTGATCGCGAATGACGACCATACCGCGCCCTCAGGCATGAAGTTCTTCATAGCAAGCAAGTGTTCGGTGCTGGCCGGCACGCCCCATGCAATGCCCATGCACAATTGAATCAGGGGCGGCGGCAGGACCAGGCCTTCCTTGATCATCTGCTTCACGAACCACAGGTTGCCGGTGTCAAAAATCTCAAATTCCGGTTTGACGCCCAGATCTTTGCAGATCGCAGCGCCCTGACGCAGATAGTTCGGGGTCGAAATGTAGGCGCGGTTGCCGTCGCCGAAGTTCAGGCTGCCGCAGTCCAGCGTGCAGATATCTGGGCGATACTTGCCCTCCTGACACAGGTCAATCACGTGGCGCATGCGATCTTCTTGGCTGCAGAAGTCGCTGCCTGGGGCTGGAGTGTCCTTGAGACCCTCTTCACCGATCACGATGTAGCCACCCATGCCGCAGGTCAGGTTCACAATCACGTCGGTGCCGCTTTCGCGGATCGCCTTGACGACCGCGCGGTAGTGGCGGGTTTCCATCGAGAAGTTGCCGGTCTCCGGCTCACGGACATGAATGTGCACGATCGCCGCGCCGGCGTTGGCCGCATCGATGGCGCTCTGGGCGATCTGCTCGGGGGTCACCGCGCAGTAAGGACTCTTGGTGACCTTGGAATCGTCGCCGGTCACGGCGCAGGTGATCATCACGTCTTGGTTCATTGGGGCTCCCCTCTTAAGACCATTCCGTCATATTATCGCGCTCATAATATTTACGCCACCGCGCCCCGGAAGCCTCCAGGGGCTGTTAGCGGGGGCGATATCCGGAGTAGGGTGAGTCATGAAAAAGACACTCGGCACTTATTTGATCGAAGCGCTGGAGGCGCAGGGCGTGCGCCATGTGTTTGGCATCCCCGGCGTGCACAATCTGGAGCTGTATCGCGGCCTCGCGGCCTCTAGCATCCGCCATATCGCCGGCCGGCACGAACAGGGGCTGGGTTTCATGGCCGACGGGTACGCCCGCGCCTGCGGTGGGGTGGGCGTGTGTTTCACCATCACGGGCCCGGGCCTCACGAACATTGCCTCGGCCATGGCGCAGGCCATGCAGGATTCGATCCCGTTGCTGGTCATCTCCAGCGAGAACCGGCGTGGGGAAATGGGCACGGGGCAGGGTTTCCTGCACGAAATTCCCGACCAAATGGGGATTGCCCAGCGCGTCTCGCGGCATGCCGAGCGCATCCTCACGCCCGAGGACTTACCGCCAGCCTTGGAACGCGCGTTTCGCAATCGGGTGACGGGTCGGCCGGGGCCGACGTACTTGGAAATCCCGCGCGATGTGCTGACCGAAGAAGCTAGCCATTTAGCCCTGCCGAGCCGCTCGCCAGCCGTGCCGCCGGTGCCCGCGCCGGCGCTGATTGCGGCGGCCGCTCTACGCCTTGCAGCGGCCAAATCGCCGGTTATTCTCGTTGGTGGCGGTGCGGTTGCGGCGCTCGCGCAGGTGCGGCGGGTCGCCGAATGCCTCGATGCACCGGTGGTCATGACCGTCAATGCGCGCGGCTTGTTGCCGCCGGGGCACCCGTTGGCGGTGCCGATGAGTCCGTCGCTGGCGCCGGTGCGCGCACTGGTTGCTGCCGCGGACGTCGTGCTGGCCATCGGCACTGAGTTTGGCCAGACCGATTACGACATGTACGCGCTGTCAGAATTTGCGCAGCCACCCGGGTTGATCCGCATCGATATCGATCACGATCAGATGCGCCGCTCGGTACGCGCGGACAGTCCCCTGGTCGGTGACGCGGCCGCGACCCTCGATGCGCTCCTGGCCGCCGGACTGGGCAACAACCGCGATGCACAGGGCGCGACCCGTGCGCTGGAAGCGCGGGCGGGCGCCTTGGCGGCACTGTCGCCGGCTTACGTGCGCGAAATTGAGTTGCTGAATTTGATTCGGGACACCGTGCCGGGCGTCACGATCGTCGGGGATTCCACGCAGGCCGTGTATGCCGGCAATCTCGGCTATGCGGCCGCGACGCCTGGCACTTGGTTCAATAGCGCCACCGGCTACGGCACGCTCGGTTACGCGCTACCGGCATCCACCGGCGCCGGTCTGGCGCGACCTGATCTACCGATCGTCTGTCTCGTCGGTGACGGTGGCTTACAATTTACCCTTGGCGAAATGGCCGGTCCCCGGGATGTGGGTGCCTGGACGGCCATCATCGTCTGGAACAATTACGGCTATGGCGAAATCAAGACGTCCATGATTGCGGTCGACATCGAACCCGAGGGTGTCGATATTCAACCGCCGGATTTTTCGCTGCTCGCTGCGGCCTACGGCTATGCGCACCGGCGGGTCGATGATGTCCGCAGTCTGGAGGCGGCGCTACGTGAGTTCGGATCTCGACGGCAAGTCGTCGTCATCGAAGTGCGTGCGGAGGCGTTCGAATGAAACACCGTTTCGCACCCATAGAACATTGGATTGCGCATGAAGGCGGCGTGGATCCCTGGGCCATCCATTGGGAAGCGCGGCAAGCCAAAGACCGTGGCGAAGACGTTATTTTACTAAGCGTCGGTGATCCTCCTATCGATACGCCGGTACCCGTGGTCGATCGCGCCGTGGCGGCGCTGCGCAGTGGTGATACGCATTACACAGAAATACTCGGTAAAATGCCGCTACGCGAACGGATTGCGGCGATGCATGCCGAGCGTACTGGCATCCCCTGCGCGGCAGAGAATGTTGCCGTGTTGGCGGGCACGCAGAATGGCTTGTTCATCTCTTCGTTGTGCCTGGCGAGCCATGGCGATGAAATCATCACCATCGATCCGATGTACACGACCTATCCGGCCTCCATCCAGGCCTCTGGCGCCAAGTTAGTGCGCGTACCGGCACACGCCAGTATGGGCTTTCACCCAGACCTCAAGGCACTGGAAGCGGCCGTGACGCGCAGTACGCGAGCCATCTTTTTAGCGACCCCCGGCAACCCTACCGGCGTCATCCTCTCCGAGAGTGATTGCGACGGCATTGTCGATATTGCCAAGCGCCACGGACTTTGGATTGTGTCTGATGAAGTGTATGCCGGCATTGCGGATGGCAACCGGGTGCCGAGTCTCGCAGCGCGACTGCCCGATCAGGTGATCACGGTGGGCAGTCTCTCGAAGAGTCACGCGATGACCGGTTGGCGCGTGGGTTGGCTGATCGGCCCCGCGGACCTCGTCAAACTGGTGGAAGAACTGGCGCTGTGCATGCTCTATGGTATTCCTGGTTTTATTCAAGAAGCTGCCATAGCGGCCATGGACATCCGTGTAGAAACCGAACGCAAAATGCATGACTACTGTCGGGTGCGGCGCGATGTGCTGTACCGGGCTGTAGCCGATATTCCCGGCGTGCAGGCGTTGTGGCCGGATGCGGGGATGTTCATGCTGCTCGACGTGCGCGGCACGGGTCTCGGTAGTGCAGCGTTCTTACGCGGGTTGTTTGAAACGGAGAAAGTGTCCTTGCTGGACGGCGCGGCCTTTGGGCGCGAAACCGACGGCTTCTTGCGTGCGTGTTTTGCTGCCGAGCCGGCTGAACTCGAGGAGGCCGGACGTCGTATCCGGCGCTACGCGGCGAGTCTGGCCTGAGACGGCCAGACTCGCGCTCCATCGCTCAAAGCCTATAGGTGTAGGTGAGACCAATGGTTCGTGGACGGAACGTCCACGAATTGCGTTGCGGCGTGGGCTGCGTCCATAGGTAGTTGTTGTTGCTATCTACGGGGATGTTGTAGTCGGACTGCCCGAGTTGGTAGTTCGTAATCGTGCGCGAGTCGAACAGATTATCGATGAACAACGCCAGCGAGGAGTTGCCAAAGTTGATGCCACCACGCAGGGAGGCGAAGTGGGTCGAACTGACCGGCGTGACGTACGGGTTGTACTGCACCGAGTTGGGATCCTGCAGGGATGTTAGCCAGTGATTTTGTGACGCGTATTGCCAGTCCATGCGTACAAATGCATCGCCCTGGCCGGCTCTAAAGTTGTACTGCAGGCCCAGAGATGCCGTCCAAGGAGGCGATGACGCGGGGCTACCGTTCACGGCGCCTTCACCCGAAATAGCGTCACCGGCAGAGGCCAGCAGCGGTTTTGGTGCGCGCGTCGACTCGGTATAGCGCGCGCTGGTATAGCCCAGCGCGGCATCCAGCGAGAAGCCCCCGCCCAGTACCGACTCGACCTGTAAGTCAAATCCCTTAGCGACTGCAGAGCCTAGGTTGTCTGTGAACTGTAGGCCACAGTTGTAGGGGACGTAGACGCTTTGCTGAATGTTTTGCCACTTAATGTAGTAGACACTCGAGGCGATGCGCAGCCGACTAGACGGACTTTTCTTTGAACCGATTTCGTAACTCTGAGTGGTATCGGAGTTGTAAGCCTTGGGCGCGCCGTCTGGGTAGCCCGCTTGATTCAAGCCGCCATCGCCGTCGCAGAAGTTCGGCAGTGGACTATTGCCGCCGCCGGCGCGAAAGCCCTTGGCATAGGTGAAGTAGTAGAGATTTGCCGGATCTGCCTGGAAGGAGAGGCCGAGTTTTGGCGTAAACGCGTTCTCACTCTGCGAGGCGGAGGCGGTCTCACGGCCGAAATTCAGATACCCGTCACCGACGTGGTTTAAGTTAAAACTCTGGTGTGCGTAGCGACCACCGACGGTCAGTTTAAGGCGATCGGTGAGAGCATAGGCCCCCTCGCCGAACACAGCGACCTGACGATCCGTGGCGGTCATATCGTTCAGGTAGGTCGCACAGTTGGGTAATTGGTAACCCTGCGGATTGCCATCGTTGCAGGTGTAGTTGGTGGTGCCGTAGTAGTCGGCAGGTGCCATTCCGAGCAGATCGTTCCACAGCGATTCAATTTGCGGGTCATAGAGCACTTCGGTGCTGCGCTCCTTCGAGGTCGCGAAGAAAGCACCGACCGTCCACACGAAACGACCCGCAGGGTCATTAGACTGCCAACGAACCTCTTGCGTGAATGACTCTTGCCGATTCGTCATCACGTTCGGACCCGAATAGCCGGCGTAGCCTGCCGGCAAGTGGGTGCCATTGCCATCTAGTAGTGGATACCAACTGCACGGGACGCCGTTCATTGGGTCGCCGGCATAGTTCCCGCAAGAGCCGGTATTGGGGCCTTGGGACTGATAATAGGCCAAGTTGTAGACGCTACCCTGATAGCCCGTCCGTTCATTACGATGGTAGTAGGAGGTGTTGGAGATAATCCGCGTCTTGCCGGCATCGATCTCGATCTTGAGCGCCGGTAGGTAGTATTCGTCAGGCGTCGGGATGCGCTCGGGACTGGCATTGACGAAGTGACCGCTAGAGACGTTCGAATACGCATCCCAGAACGTCGATTGATCATGCTTACGCGAATTTTGGTACATCACGCTGGGCGTCACGGCGACGCCCTCCATGGGTTGCCAAAGAAACGCAAGTCGCACTGCCATTGAATTGGTCCGATTTGCACGCGCATCCACGACAGCGCGACTGGTCGGGTCGACGCGGTCTATCCAGCCGCCGTCATGCCGATACCAAATGCTCGCGCGATAGCCCAGTACGCCGTCGATGAGCGGTCCGCCGTGCGCGATTCCTGCTTCCCCGCTCAGATCCCCGCCGCGCGTGGTGGAGAGTTCGGAACGGACGTAGGTGGATTCTCTGGAAACACTCGGCTGGTTCATGATGTAGCGCACGGTGCCGCCCTCCGAACCTGAGCCGAAGAGCGTGCCCTGCGGGCCGCGCAGCACCTCGACGCGGTCGAGGTCAAAGGTTTTGGGAAGCGCGTCGTCTGGGCTAAAACCGACCGCCCGCATTTGAATGGGCGTGTCATCGATGTAGATGCCGGTGGTGCCTGCGCCACCGGAGGAGGAGATGCCCCGGATCGAGATGGCATTAGTGCCCGTATTGTCGATGCTCACGCCGGGCGTGAACCGTACGACGTCTTGGAAGTCCTTGATGCCTTTGGCATCCAGAGACTCCTGCGTCATGGCGGTTACGGAGATGGGGACTTTGCTGAGCGATTCCTCATGCCGGGTCGCCGTGACGATGATCTCTTCGAGTTGCCCCATCTTTGGGTCGGCGGCCTGGGCCGTGAGGCTGATCGCCATGGTCAGAATGGCTAGGCTCTGTCGGTGCATGTTCATCACGAGGTTCCCCCACTAATTTTTTTATTCCGTCGCGTGCCGCGGCAGGCGCTTTAAGTATCCAGCACCGCAGTGGCGTCGGCGGCCCAGTGCACGTGCACTTGATCACCCCAGTCGATGGCCCAGTCGAGCGTACGACGCTCGTTCTGCGAAAACACGGTGAGCAATTGACCACCCGCCGTTTTGATCCGATAGATCGAGCGATTGCCTAAGTAACCCAGTTCTAACACTTCACCACAGGAAGAGTTCGCGCTGGTATCCGGTATAACCACTTTCGAAAGATGCATTTTTTCAGGCCGGACGGCCACGGTGACCCGAGCGCCGACTGCAAACGCGCGGGTTTCACGGGATCTTACGCGGCCGACAGTTTCGGTGGCAACGGTCACTAGGCCATCGACCTGCGACTCCACCACCCCCTCAATGAGGTTGGCCGTGCCAAAGAAATCTGCCACAAAGCGACTGCGGGGATATTCATACACCTCGGCCGGTGTGCCTACTTGGAGGACATGGCCTTGGTCCATGACGGCCACCCGGGTGGCTAAGGCCATGGCTTCATCCTGGTCGTGCGTGACCACAATGAAGGTGATGCCCAATTTATACTGGAGGTCCATCAGCTCGAACTGGGTGCTTTCCCGTAACTTTTTGTCGAGCGCGCTCAATGGTTCGTCGAGCAGCAGTACTTTGGGGTGCTTGATCAGGGCGCGAGCGAGTGCGACCCGTTGCCGTTGGCCACCGGAGAGTTGATGGGGCTTGCGCCGGCCTAAGCCGCCGAGTTTCACCATCTCCAAGGCTTCCGTGACGCGACGCACGCACTCGGCGCGAGCGATGCCATCGCGCTGAAGGCCGTAGGCGATGTTGTCCTCGACCGACATGTGCGGGAACAACGCATAGGATTGGAACATCATGTTGACCGGCCGCTCATAGGGCGGTACGTCGGTCATGTCGACCCCATCAATGACAATCCGACCTTCGGTGGGCGTCACGAATCCCGCCAGCATGCGCAGTAGGGTTGTTTTGCCGCAGCCGGATGCGCCGACTAGGGCGAACATCTCGCCGCGGTAAATCGACAAATCAACGCCGGCCACCGCGGTGAAGTCGCCGTAGCGCTTTTTGACGCCTTCGATAGTGATTTGCGGCCGAGCCGTGGCGTCTAGCCACGGCCGGTCGTTCGTATTCGGGCGCTGGGGTGCGATCACCATGCCGTATTCCGTGTGCGGATCGAATAGTACCGAGCGTATCCGAACGCAGAGGACATGGGGATGTCTTTTACCGATCCGCCGGCGGCGTCAGCCGGCGCCGATCCGGAGCGAAGAACGGCCTTTCGACTACAGTCGCTGCCGCCATGCGGCGCTCCCAGACCAATTCCCGATGCAAGTAAATGTCCGCATGGACGCGCCGCCCCATTTCAAAATATGGAGCGTCGAGTATGGCCAGCGCGATGTTGCGCTTGCAGGTCGGCGACCACATCGCTGAGGTAATGAAGCCGCACTCGCGCTGATCCCGGGGTGATGCGTACAGCAAGGCGTTGTGGGCGGGCTTGTTGCCCTCAATATCCAAGCCGACCAGCATGCGCCGTAGGCCCTCGGCTTTCTGCCGCAGCAGCGCGCGACGACCATTGAAATGCGGTTTCCCCAGATCGACGAGCCAGTCCAGACCCAGTTCGAGGGGGGTCCGTTCCCGATGCATCCGGATCGTGTGTTCCGCCGAGAGGAAGTCGATATTGGGCATCAGAAAGCCCGCCTCGATCCGGGCGAGGTTCAGCGCCTGGGAGCCAATCGCACGGATGCCGCGCGTGCGACCCGCTTCCACGAGTGCGTCCCAAATCGCGATCGCATGTTCCGGCTGCATCCACAGCTCGTAGCCCAGATCGCCAGTAAACCCCGTGCGCGAGACCATGATGGTGCGCCCGGCGCTTTGGAACTCTCGGAACTCGAAGGGCTTGATCTGCTCCGCGCCGACCAAGCCAAACTTCTTCAGTACGTAACAACTGGTCGGCCCTTGCAGTGACAGGGCCGCGACCTGCGCGGTGATTTCCTCGACCACCACATCGAACCCTATTGCGGAGTCGAGCAACCAATCCAGCTGCCGCTCTGCGGTGCAAAGGCGGAAATCCTGATCCGCAAAGCGGAATATGGTGCCGTCGTCGAGGATGTGTCCACTATCGTTGCACCAGACGACGTAGCTGACTCGACCGATCTTTAGTTTGCGCACGTCCCGGGTGACCAAGCGGTTCAGATACCGCTCCGCATCGGGGCCGACGACGCGATATTTGATCATCGGCGTGAGGTCGTACAAGGTCGCGGCGTTGCGGATGGCAAAGTATTCTTGTTCGACCGTCGTAAAGACATCAACGGTTGTATAACCCGACCACGGGACAAAATTGTCGTTCTGCGAGAGCGCGCGGGCGCGCTCATGGAACGGCGTATCCAGTAGTGGCTTGCGAAAATGCGGTGGCGACGGGTAGTCGTGGCCAGTGCTCATGGGCGGCTCCTCAGGATGCGCTCGGCAGCCAGGCGGCCCGGTAGGCCCGTGAGACCGCCGCCTGGATGCGATCCGGCGCCACACAGGTACAGGCCCTGCAGCGGCGAATCGTACTGTGCAGCCCCCGGGAAGGGTCGCACCATCAAGAATTGATCAAAGGCCAGGTCGCCGTGATGCCAGTGCCCACCGGTCACGCGACACTCGCGCTCAAGGTCACTCGGTAACAACAGTTCGCTGTGTAGGACCCGTGCTGAAAGACCGGGCGCCACTGCGTCGAGGGTTGCCAATGTGTTCTGGAGTAGCGCGGCGCGGGCGGCACTGGTCCCGGCCTTCGTGTCGAAGGCCGCGTAATTGACGATCGCGGTTAACACATGCTGGCCTGCGGGCGCGAGCGACGGATCGTGGATCGTCGGCACGGTGACCTCGAGCGCGGGGTGCGAGGATACTTCGCCGTACTTGGATGCGTTGAAGGCGCGCTCGATATAGTCCAACGACGGCGCGACCAACAAGCGATCGCCCAAACGGGATGGCTCCAGTCCTTGCAACGTCGGCAGGCCGCCGAGTGCCAGATGCAATTTGGCCGTGATCCCGCGCTGACGGAAATGATCCACTCGGCGCACGAAGCCCGTGTCTAAGTGGGCGGTGCCCAGTAGTGACAGAAAGGTTTGGCGGGGATCGACATTGGAGACGACGCGCGGGGCACAGAGGCGTTCGCCGGTGGCCAGATCGACGCCAACCACCCGATCCTCTTCCACCGCAATGCGGGCGACGAGAGCATCGGTACGGAGCGTGACGCCGGCCGCTTGCGCCGCGTCAGCCAGCGCCACGGCTAGGGCGCCGGGTCCACCGATAGGCAGGGAATAGCCGTTCGCACTGGTGGTTTCGCCGGCGCGACGGCTCAGCAGGGTTAGCACCGTGCCGGGGGCGCGCGGGCCGAAATTGGAGCCGAGGATTGCATCCATGCCGAGCGCGGCCTGCAACAGGGGGTCTGCTAGCTCGTCCGTCGCCAAATCGTACACATTCATGCCGACGATTCGCAGGAATTCCCGCATGTCGCGCCGACCGAGCAGTCGCAGTCGCAGCCCCATCTTCAGCAGGCTCCAACGGTCCTGGAAGTCGGTGCTGCCGAGCCGTGGTGGGCAACTGCTTTGCACGGCATTGAGGAATTGCGCGTAGCGATCGAGACGCGCGGACAAGTGCGCCCACGCGTGCGCGTCGTTGGCACTCGTGCCCGACACCTGCCCACCCAGGATGCGGACGGACCGCTCGGGTGTGACCACCGTGGTCGACAATTTGCGCGCCGCCCAGCGCAGGCCGTGGCGCTCCAGCTGCAGTTCCCGAACCGATTGATCCGAAAACTGGTGAATCAGTTGCGCGCCGACTGCCGCTTTGAAACCGGGTGCAAATTCGCGCGCCGCCGCGAAGCCGCCGACGGCACTGCCGGCCTCCAGTACCAACACGCTTTGTCCGGCGCGGGCGAGGTGCTGTGCGCAGACCAGTCCGTTGTGGCCGGCACCAATCACGATCACGTCCCATGCGTGCGTGGTCATGCCGCACTCCTGCCAAGATCCGCAAGGACGCGTCGGGCGCAGTTGGCGCCGGGCGCGCCCATCACGCCACCGCCGGGATGGGTCGAAGAGCCCGACATATAAAGGCCGTTTACCGGAGTCCGATACTGGGCATAGCCTGGCACTGGCCGATTGAACAGCAACTGGTCCATGGTCAGTTCGCCTTGGAAGATGTTGCCCTCGGTCAGGCCAACCTCTCTCTCGATATCCCACGGCGTACGCACTTCGGCATGCAGGATCAGGCTCTTGAAGTTAGGGCTGTGCTCGGCAATGGCATCGATGACCGTGGCCCCAAACGCGGTGCGTTTGGCATCCGTCCAGGGCCCATCGGCGAGCTCGTACGGGCAGTACTGCACGAACACGGACATGTAATGTTTGCCGTCAGCCGCCATGGTCGGATCAATCTGCGAAGGAATCAGCATGTCCAGATAAGGCGCCGCGGACCATCGCCCTTCCTTCCAGTCGTCATAGGCTCTTTCCATCATCTCGAGCGTGTCGGTGATGTGCATATCGCCGCGCAATGCCGGGCATCCGGCCGGGATGGCCGGGAACGATGGCAGGCCGTCCAGTGCGATATTGAGCTTGCCGGAGGAGCCGCGAATTTTGAAGCGGCGGACCGCGGTCAGGAACTCCTCGGGGAGGTGTTCAGGCTCGACACAATGGAGGAATGTCCGCTTCACATCCATATTGGACACGACAACGCGCGCACGAATTTCTTCACCCGAATCGAGCACGACGCCGCGGGCACGCCCGCCTTGGACTAGCACGTGGTCCACGGGGGCCGATACCCGCACATCCCCGCCACTGGCGCGCAGGGAGGAGGTCAGTGCCGACGTCACGGAGCCCATGCCACCGCGCGCGAAGCCCCAGGCGCCCACGGTCTCGTCGATATCGCCCATGTAGTGGTGCAGCAGCACATAGGCGCTGCCCGGCGAGCGGGGTCCGAGTGCCGTGCCGATGATGGAACTACCGGCGAAATGGGCTTTGACGATTTCACTTTCGAAGTATTCGTCCAGAAAGTCAGCCGCCGACATGGTCCAGAAGCGCAGCGTGTCGTACATGCGCTGCTCGCCCATGCCGTTGAAGCGGGCGCCTAGATAGAGCAACTCCGTAAGGTCGCGGGGTTTAAAAGAAGTGGGGTCCGGCGGCTCGCGTAGCAGCAGCGGTCGAATGAACTTGCACTGGCGCATGACGTCGCGCGAGTAGCGGTCATAGGCCTCCGCATCGCGCGGGGAGTGGCGCGCGATTTCCCTGCGTAGCGCATCATGGTTATCGTATAGCGCGAGATGTCCGCCGCCCCGCATCATGGTGCAGCCCGAGTCGTAGGGGATGATCTGCAGCCCGTGCTTGGGTAGCTCCAACGCGCGCATGATTTCCGGGCGCAGCAGACTGCACACATAGGAACAGTTTGAGTACGTGAAGTCCTCGTATAGCTGGCGGCTCACTGCCGCACCACCGATATAGTCGTTGCGTTCCACGACCAGTACGTCGAGGCCTGAGCGCGCGAGATAACAGGCCGCGACCAGTCCGTTGTGGCCGGCACCGACCACAATGACGTCATGCGTTTTGGGTGTGGAGCTGCTCATGCGTCTAGCCGTGTTTTTCCAGTCGGCCGGCTGCCCGGGCTTCAATCGTTGCGTCCACTGCGATCTCAAAACCCTTCAGGGTGTCGGCAAGGCAGGAGTCGTCATGGGCTGCCGAAATGAACCAGGGTTCGCGCGAATCAGGCTCACACAGGACGCCTTCGTCATGCAGCACCTGGGCCATTGCATCGTAGAAGGCATAGTCGCTGCTCTTCCAGGTGCGGTAGTTGCGCGGGGGCTTGGCATCGAAGTAGAGGCCGAACATCGAGGGATGGCCGACGAAGCTGTGTGGAATGCTGCGCGCAGATAGCACGGTGGTCATGCCTTGCATGAGGCGATTGCCATAACTGGCGATCCGTTCGAGTGCGTCCGTTTCATCCAGGATTTCCAGGCATTTCTCCGCAGCTGCCATGGAAACCGAGTGTGCGGTGTAGGTGCCGCCGTGGGCTACCCCACTGCCGAACTTGCGCATGATGTCTTCGCGGCCGGCAACCACCGAGATCGGGTAGCCGTTGGCTACTGCCTTGGCCAGTGTGCAGATGTCGGCCTTGACGTTGTAGAGTTCTTGGACGCCACCACGGGCAACGCGGAAGCCCGTCTTGACCTCGTCGATGAACAGCAGCACGCCGTACTTATCACATAGTTCGCGTGCGCCGCGCAGGTACTCGGGCTCGGCCGCGATGCCTAAGCAATTGCCCATGATGGGCTCGATGAGCATGCAGGCCACACGGCCGGCGGTGCGCTTAAACGTTTCTTCCAGCTGATTGAGGTCATTGGCCTGTACAAAGTGCGCGAAGCTGCGTACGCCGAGGGGAATGCCTTGGCTATAGGGAGCAATTTCCGGCTCACCGGTTTGCGACCATTTCTCCATGGGCGTGTACCACATCGCGGCATCGAACAGACCGTGGTAGCTGCCCTCGAGCATGATGTATTCATCGCGCTGCGTGTAGGCACGTGCCAGACGCAACCCGGCCATGACCGCTTCAGTGCCGGAGTTCGAGTAGCGCACCAGTTCGGCCGCTGGGACCATCTTGGAGATGCGCTCAGCAACGCGAAATTCGCGTTCCGTTGCCAAGGCGAAGACGCCGCCGACCGCAATTCCTTCGCGCGCGGCGGCGTCCACCTCTGGGTGGGCGTAGCCGAGGATGGCCGGACCGTAGCCGAGTCGATAGTCGACGTATTGGTTGCCGTCGATGTCTTCAAGGCGGGCGCCCCGGCCCTGTTTGACGTAGATGGTCCGGTCTTCACCCCAGTAGCGGAAGTTGGACGCCACACCGAGCGGCAGCCTCGTGAGGGCTTTCTTGAAATGGGCATTGCTTCGGGTCAGATCACGCGGCATGGCTTGCTCCGGCAGGTCAACTGGTGTGCCTCAAGGCACCGTGGACGCTAGCATTTGGTGGCACCCGGAGTCCATGTTATTTTATACGCACGTATAGAATATTGTCCGCAACCGCTGTGCACGCGTGCGGCATTGTTTGTGTTGCCTAGGGCAGAAAATTAATTATAATTAAATCATTAGGTTATGATAAATATCGGAGTATTTCAGATCTCCATGCAGAGGCCTTTGCTCTTGCGGACAGTGGCCATTGGCGCGTAAATTGAACGATCGTATACAGGTCCGTGGTGCAGGTTTATGCGTACTTCAGCGTCGACTCCGAGACAGGCACTGGCCGCGTGGGTGTACAACCACCCGGAAATGATGCGTTTGGAAGTCGAGCGGATCTTGCGCCCGAGTTGGCAGATTGCCTGTCACGTCAATTCGATCGTCCGGCCCGGCGACTACACCACGTTGGCGTTGGGTGCCGATAGCCTTGTTGTGCTTAGGGATCGCGAGGGTGCAGTTCGGGCCTTCCACAACCTGTGTCGGCATCGCGGGACGCGACTGTTGGATGGCGATGGCCACTGCCCGGGGCTGATCGTCTGTCCGTACCACGGCTGGAGCTATCAGTACGACGGGCGCCTGAGCGGCGTGCCTGCGCGCGAGAGCTTTCCTGGGCTGGATCGGGAGGCGCATGGCCTAAAACCGGTCCACGTCGAGATTCTGATGGGCCTGGTTTTTGTCTGCGTCGGTGAGGTACGACCGGCGCCCCTGCGCGACACGTGGGGTCCCTTTGTCGCAGAACTGGAGCCGTATCGCATTGCGCAAATGCAGCCGCTCGGTGCTATAGGCGAGGAAGAGTGGAACGTCGATTGGAAGATTGCGATGGATAATAACCTCGAGTCCTATCACGTGCCGGTCGGACACCCCGGCCTGAATCGGATGGGTACGCCGGACTATGACGATCAAAAAGGGGCCTTGGGCGTTTCGCGTGGCATCAGTTGGCTGCGCGATACCCCGTCCACGCGGTGGAGCGAGCGCGCCTATCAGCGACTACTGGCCAAAACGGCGCTCGATCTGCCGGAGGCACAGCGCCGTTCATGGCGGTTTTTTACCGCGTTGCCGAACCTCGGGATCGACCTGTACCCTGAGCAGATGGATTTTTTCCAGATTCTGCCGCGGGGTCCGGGGCGCTGCACGATCCGCTACGCGTTGTTCGGCCATGCGGACGAGCGGCGGGAAATGCGGGCGCTACGTTGGCTCGGTAGTCGGATCAATACCGCGGTGTATGAGGAAGACCGGTGGCTGTGTGAGCGTGTCTACCGCGGCTTGCAGTCGTCGAGTTATACGCCGGGCCCGTTGTCATCGATCGAAACATGGATGAGTGACTTTCATGATTTGCTTGCGTCTGCGATCCCCGAGATACGCAATCTGACGCCACCCAGAGAGTTTGCTCCTGACCCACGTAGGTGATGCATGACCACCGAGCATCCGTTCGATCCCACGGCCGGCGAGTTCAATGGACTGCGGCAACTCGTGCATACCTTGCCCAGCCGTTGGTATTTTGACGAGGCGCAGTACGAGCGCGAACGCCAGGAAATCTGGTTCAGGCAGTGGGTGTACCTGTGCCGCGTCGATACGCTACCCGACGTGCGCTCCTATCGCACTTTCCATCTGCTCGGGCAGCCGGTTCTCTTGGTGCGCGATGAGGCCGGTGAGATCCGGGCTTTCTACAACGCGTGTCGGCATCGGGGATCCGCACTATGCCGCGAACCGGAAGGCCGTTTTGGGCCTGGCGGCATTACTTGCCCGTATCACGCCTGGACCTATCGCTTGAATGGGCAGTTGGCGCGTATCCCCTCGGCGGGTCGTCCCCATCACGTGGATGTGGACGGCACCCAACTGCACTCCATCGCGGTGCAGATCTGGCGCGGCTTTGTTTACGTCAATCTGTCTGGGGACGCCGCGACGCTAGCCGACAACTTCAACGCTAACCTCGGTCTCTTTGATCATTGGCCATTGGAAGATCTCGTTGTAGGTCACCAGTTGACTAAGCGTATTCGCTGCAATTGGAAGGTTTTCTGGGAAAACTATAACGAATGCCTGCATTGCCCTGGTGTGCATCCAGGCCTGATCGATGCGGTACCCATTTATCGCCGCGGCATCATGGAGCAGCGCGATGACCCGAATTGGACGTCGATGGCGACGCAGGATGACCCGCTCTACAAAGGGGGGATGAAGCGTGGTGCGGTGACGTGGACAGTGGACGGCCAGTCCCTCGGTCACGAGTTTCCGGACCTCACCGACGCCGAGCGCGCGCTAGGCTATCAATACATGACTAGTTTGCCGTCGCAGTACCTCGTCCTGCACGTCGATCATGTGCGCTCATCGCGGATTCTGGCATTAGGGCCTGAGGAGACGGAGCTGCATATCGAGTGGCTGTTTCCCAAGGAAACCCTAGCGGATCCAGCGGTCGACATCATGAACGCCTGCAACTTCTCCGCTACGGTCATGCACGAAGATGGCGAAGTGTGCGAATTGGCGCAGCAGGGCATGCACGCAGCGCCGCATGCGCACGGTCTGCTCATGCCCGAGGAGTACGACGTGTGGCGTTTCCAGGAATGGGTGCGCCAGTCGCTCGCAGTCCGTTGACCCCGAGCGACTGGGCGCGCATGCCTCAGCCCAGATGTACCCATGCGGACTTGGTCTGGGTGTAGCCGAGTAGGCTTTCAAGGCACTTGTCACGACCTTGGCCCGATTGCTTGTAACCGCCGAACGGTTGCGTCATGTCGCCGTGATCAAAGCAGTTCACCCAAATGACGCCAGCCTCCAGATCACGAACCGCCTTGTGTGCGGTAACCAGATCGCGCGTCCAGACCGAGGCGGCCAAGCCGTAAATAGAGTCATTCGCGATCCGAATCGCCTCGGCGAGGTCATCGAACACGATGACCGACCCTACGGGCCCGAAGATTTCTTCGCGCGCGATCGTCATTTGGTTGGTTACGCCCGAAAATAGGGTCGGGTTGACGTAAGAGCCCGCCAGGCTCGGACGGTCACCGCCAAATTCGAGTTTGGCGCCTTCGCGCACACCGGTTTCGATCAGGCTGGTGACGCGGCTGCAGTGGGAGTCCGTGACCAGAGGCCCCAGATTGGTCTCTGGATCGAGCGGATCGCCGGCTCGATAGGCGTGTTGGCCCGCCGCGCGGAATTTGGCGATGAATTCCTCGGCGATGGAACGGTGCACTAGCAATCGCGAGCCCGCGTTACAGACCTCACCCATGTTGCCGAAGATGCCATTGATCGCGTAACTGACCGCGCGATCCATATCGCCCAGATCGGGCAGGAAGATCTGCGGCGATTTACCGCCGCACTCTAGGCTGACCCGTTTCATGTTCGAGCGGCCCGCAGCAATCAGCATCAGCTTGCCAACTTCGGTGGAGCCTGTGAAGGCGATCTTGTTCACGTCCATATGCAGAGAGAGCGCTGCGCCGACCGCTTCGCCGAGACCATTGACGACGTTAAAGACGCCGGCCGGACCGCCGGCTTCGACGAACAGTTCCGCCATCACCAATGCAGACAGGGGCGACTGTTCTGCCGGCTTGAGCACGACTGAGTTGCCTGCGGCGAGGGCGGGAGCCACCTTCCACGACGCCATCAGCAGCGGATAATTCCAAGGCACGATGCAACCGACGACGCCGAGCGGTTCACGCAGAATGTAATGAAAGGCGTCGGACGCCGTGCTGGTGACGCTGCCGTCGATCTTGTCGGATAGTTCGGCGAAATAGCGGAAGGTCTGCGAGGCGGACGGTACGTCGATGCCCAGCATGTCGCGAATCGGCTTGCCCATGTTGAGCGTGTCGAGCAACGAAATGCGCTCGGCGTTGGCATCGATCAAATCCGCAAAGCGCTGCAGCACGCCCATGCGGTCGCGCGGTGCCATGCGGCGCCACACACCACTTGTGAACGCGGCGCGACCGGAGGCAACGGCACGATCCACCAGGGCGCTATCGCCAGCAGCAACTGTGCACAGTTCCTTACCCGTGGCCGGGTTCGTGACGGAGAAACGCGCGGCGCCGCCGGCAACGTGGACGCCATCAATAAAATGGCCGGTGTGGTAGCGCAGGGCCGCGGCGCGGTCATGCCAGTCTTGGGTAGTCAGGGTCGTCATGGAGGGCTCCGTCGTTTCAAGATGCACGGCAGTGAGGCCGCGCTGTAGGTGGGTTATGAGGCGTTTCGTGCGGTGTAGTTCTGTCGCAGTGCTTGTGCGTCGAGGCCGCGTTGGGTCGAAGCGGCGATGGCGAGGTAAGATCTGAACTGGCGATTGAGTAGATACCGTAGGACTGCCGATTGTTTAGGGTTGTCGACCCGATCATACCGCCACTGACGCACCCGGGCGCGACCGGATCGGATCGGTTGCACGGCGGTCACAGTGAGCCCTGCAGGACCGATGTCCACCAGTTGATTGGGCTCGAGCCAAATGCTCAAGCCGGCGTGCTCCCCTTCGGTCAGATGCCGGAATCGATCCGCGCTCCACCCGGGGGTACTCCAGCTGGCCGCCGTCTCGGTCGGTGGCGCGTGACCGCGCCATAGATCCACCAACACCGACCAGTCAGCCTCCACCACAACGTCCTCGATGTGCGGCGCACCCAGCGTGAGCGTGTCCACCCGCGCAGCGATAGTGGCTGACGGCGGCGGCGAGTCCGCAGACGCCGATACCCAGATGAGGCTGCCGGTGGTGATGCACAGGTGCGGCTGCAGAGCCGCTACACCCGCACCGAGGTTGCGGCCATTGAGATCGTACGCAATCGCATGCGTTCGGCAATGCAGCGTATCGATTGGACGACCGCGCGGCCCTTCGATCAACGCATGGGGGCGGATGGGGCAGCGATTGGCAAAGGCGCGTAAAACGAGGTCGCTGCCGCGGACCACTAGCATGCGGTCGCTGGGGGTTTCCACCACGGCGGTGGCGCCTGGCACGGCGAGGTCCGTCACGCGACCAGCGAAATGCCATCCCAGGTCGCCCAGCGGTAGCCCCAGCGTGGAGGCGGTGCGCCGGCCGAAGGACGCCGGGAACACGGAGCGCAGGTAGCTGTCCATGCGGTGCCGCGCCGCGCCGCGATCAATCGCCGCCTCGGTCTGGAAGGCGAAGCCCTGCCAGAGCATCTCCAGCGTGCCGATCAACCCAAGCGCAATGGCATCGGGCTCTGCGGGACTGGCTGGCTCATGGTCAAGCAATCGTCGGGTCAGTTCATAGACCAAGGCCTCAAATTTGGCATCCCGTGAGCCGCAGATATCGTAGTACTCCTGCCGGGAACTGGCCTCGCCCCAAAACGAATACCAGACTGATACTTTGCGCGTGCTAGCCAGCTCCGCGCCCAAATACAGATCCACCAGTAAATTCAGCGCCGCAATCGGTTCGCTAATGTGGGCGGATACCGGCACGATCAACTGCTGCTCGAATTCGCTGGCGAGAAACTCCAAGGACGCGACCAACATCGCGTCCTTGGAGTCAAAGTAGAACCGAACGATGCCGGGCGATAGCCCGGCGATCGCTACGACCTTGTCGACGGTCGTCTTGGACGGACCATACAAATGCAGTGCCGCGATACACGCGTCAATGAGGTGGGGGCGGTGCCGCGCCCGCGCGGTCCGCGCTGTGGTGACCTTTTTGGTCTTGGCTTTCATAGGCGCCATTATCCGATTTCCTGCCCCAAGCGGTGAGAAAGACTTCCGGTAACCGGTGACCTACGGCAGACTGGGCTGGCGTTGCACATGCACGCTCCTCGGGGGGGTCGCTGTGGGAGAGTATTTGGCGAGGCTCGTCGCGCGTCGTGGCCGGTGGTTCATCATCCTGCCGCCGCTACTCTTCCTGTTCGTATTCTTCCTGATCCCGTTCGCCTTCGCACTGAAGATTAGCTTCGGTGAGGCGGCCTTGCGGATCCCCCCATTTACCGACCTGTTCGGTCGGGGGGCGGACGGGCATCTGCACTGGCAGGCCAGTCTGGCCAATTATCGGTACCTGCTGACTGACGATGTCTATGTGGTTGCCGTCCTGTACTCGCTGCGGACGGCCTTCTTTGCCACGTTGATGTGTCTGATGGTGGGCTACCCGATGGCGTATGCCATGGCCCGTGCCACGAAGTCGACTCAGAATATTTTGATGATGGTGATCATCCTGCCGTTCTGGACGTCCTTCTTGCTGCGGGTTTACGCTCTTGAGAGCATTATTCGGGATAATGGGCTCTTGAATGCCGTACTGCTGCAATTAGGGCTGATCGATCATCCGCTGCGGATGATGCACACGACCTTTGCGATCTACCTAGGGATCGTCTACTCCTACCTGCCGTTTATGGTGTTGCCGCTGTACGCGACGCTGGAAAAGCTCGACCGCACTCTGCTTGAGGCGGCCTCGGATCTGGGCGGTCGCCCGTGGCGGGCTTTTTTTGATGTGACCTTGCCTTTGTCTATGCCAGGCGTGATCGCCGGGTCCATGTTGGTCTTCATCCCGGCGATTGGTGAGTACGTCATCCCCGCGTTGCTGGGCGGGCCGGACAACCTCATGATCGGACGCGTGCTCTGGGACGAATTCTTTGGTAACCACGATTGGCCGGTAGCATCGGCGGTGGCGATTGCCTTCCTCGTTCTACTGGCAGGCCCGATTGCAATTCATCAGTACTATCAAGTGCGCCAAGTGGAGTACTGAGCATGGATCGTCGCATGCCGATCTCATTGATCACTGTGCTTTGTCTCGGTATTGCGTTCCTCTACGTCCCCATTCTCGTACTGATCGGGTATTCCTTTAACGCCTCGGCCCTGGGCAGCGTGTGGGGAGGATTCTCGACGCACTGGTACTCGGCGCTGCTTGAAGATGCGCAGATCCGTAAGGCGGCGGTGCTGTCGCTGGAAATTGCCTTCGCCAGTTCTACTGCAGCGCTGCTGTTAGGGAGTCTGGCGTCGATTGCCTTGGTGAGATTTTCGAAATTTCGGGGCCGCTTCCTGCTGGCGGGGATGATCAATGCTCCGCTTGTGATGCCAGAAATCATTACTGGTATCACGCAGTTGTTATTGTTTGTGTCGATGTTGCAATTGATCGGATGGCCTTCCCGTGGCGTGACTACGGTCATTTTATCGCACGTGGCTTTCTGTGCGGCCTATGTGTCCGTGACGGTGCAGTCGCGACTGCAGTCGGCGGATATCACTCTCGAAGAGGCCGCGATGGACCTCGGCGCGACCCGTCTGCGGGCGTTCCTGGATGTGACGTTGCCGATTATTGCGCCGGCCTTGATCTCGAGTTGGCTGCTGTCGTTCACGCTGTCTTTAGACGACCTGGTCATATCCAGTTTCGTCTCCGGGCCGCGCGCCAGTACGCTGCCGATGGTGATCTACTCGAAGGTCAAGCTCGGCGTCAGTCCGGACGTGAATGCCATGGCCAGCTTGATCATTGCCGGCGTCGGCTGCTGCGTCATTGTGGCCAGCGTGCTGATGCGACGCGCCGAGCGGGCGCGTGCGGCGCAAGCGTAGCTCGTCAGTGCTTGACCGGTTCAGCCGGCCATAAAAATGGGGTCGTGCGCCGCGCGTGTAAATATCTCATGCACCATGGGGACAAAGGTCGACAGCGGCTCTGATGGGTAGTCGGGGTCAAACGAGCACTGGTCCCAACGCTCACAGAAGCGCACACAGGCGTCGTACCACGGATGGTCTTTGTAGCGATCGCGACCGTTGCGATTCTTGTCGTAGTGGTGCGCGAAGTAGTAGCTCTGAAATAGGCCGTGCTGCGCAACGACCCAAGCGACTTCTGGGCGCACATACGGCTTCAAGATTGCTGCGGCGATGTCGGCATGGTTGTAGGGCGACAGATCATCGCCCACATCGTGAATCAGTGCAGCCACGATGTACTCGATGTCCGCACCATCGCGTAGCGCACGGGTGGCCGCTTGCAAGGAATGCTGGTACCGAGTGATCGCGTAGCCGCCCATGCCGAGGCCCCCTTCCAGTTTCGCCAGGGCTTCGAGCACCCGGTCAGGTAACTGCTTGGCATATTCGTCCTCGTAGTGCGCGATGAGTGCGTACTCCTCGCGCGTGCCGTCGATCATTTGCCGGAACTGGGCCGATTTGTGCATAGGGTTGCTCGCGATTAACGGTTGCGCAAGAGATCAGCGGTCTTCTCGGCCATCATAATGACGGGCGCGTTGGTATTGCCGGAGGTGACGGTCGGGAACACGGACGCGTCGACGACACACAGACGCGCTATGCCATGGACCCGCAGTTGCGGATCGACCACAGCAGTTGTTGGATCCGGCCCCATTTGCAGTGTGCAGGACGAATGGTAGACGGTGCCGGCGCGTTGTCTAAAATCCGCCAGGATGGCCGCATCGGCTGTGACTTGCGGTCCTGGCAGGTATTCATGGTCGGTGATTTTGCGTAGCGGTCCGGTGGCAGCAAGGCGTCGCAGGAAGCGACCACCTTCATACACGTCCGCGATGTCCTCGGGTGTCGACAAGAAGGCCGCCTGAATCACCGGTGCTGCTAAGGGGTCGGCGGAGCGGATGGTGACGGCGCCGCGACTGGTGGGTCGACAGGTGTTGAAGGAAATCAAAAACGCCGAGAATGGGTCTGCATTGGTCAGCCGCTTGGGTTTCGCGTCGTTGGCCGTATAGGTCAGCGGATTGAAATAAATGTGCAAATTCGGTCGTTCTAGTTCCTCGCGCGTGCGCACGAAGGCGCCGGCCTGATTGACGCTACGACCGAGCGGCCCACCCCGGTTCCACGCCCAGTGCAACGCCGCTTTGACCTTGCCCGAAAAGGGCGACAGATCATTGTTCAACGTGCGTTCCGTGCAACGGTAGTAATACGACACGGCTACGTGATCTTGTAGGCCTTGGCCGACTCTCGGTTGGTCTAGGACGACGTTGATGCCGTGCTGCTCGAGTGTGCGGGCGTCGCCGACGCCCGATAGCAGCAGTATTTTCGGTGAATTAATCGCGCCGGCGCAGAGGATGACTTCGCGACGGGCCTCGGCAATCTTGTGACGACCCCGATGCAGGTACTCGACCCCTCGCGCTTCGCGGTCCCGAATGATGATTTTTGAGACGTGCGCATGCAGTCGCACTGTCAGATTCGAACGACCCATTGCAGGTCGCAAGAAAGCGGTCGCTGCCGAGACGCGCCAGCCTTTGCGCAGGGTGAAATCCCACGTGCCGGCGCCTTCCATCTGGGCACCGTTGAAGTCGCTCGTCCGGGGAATGCCGAGCTCGTCGCAGCCGGCAAGAAAGTTGTCACAGATTTTATGGGTGACGCCGCGAATTCCCGAAACGTGCAGGGGGCCGCCCGCGCCGTGGTAGGCCGAGGCGCCGTTTTCATGGTCTTCGCTTTTGCGGAAGTAGGGCAGTACGTCGTCATAGGACCAGCCCGTATTGCCCATTCGGGCCCAGTCATTGAAGTCGCCGGGGTGGCCGCGCATGTACACCATGGCATTGATGGAGCTGGATCCGCCCAACACCTTGCCGCGGGGGCAGTAGCCGCGCCGACCGTCCATGCTGGCGTCGGGTTCCATTTCGTACATCCAATTGAATTTTGGGTGCCGAAACGTCATGCCGTAGCCGACGGGCACTCGAATCCAAGGGCTCAGGTCGGACCCGCCCGCCTCGAGCAGCAAAACGGAGTAGCGGCCATCCTCGGAGAGTCGTGCGGCCATGACGCAGCCGGCGGAGCCGGCGCCGATGATGATGTAATCGAATTGGGACACGAGACAAGCCTCCGTTGGGGTGCACTGGGATTCGCGAACCGAACCTGCGTAGGGCACACCCATCCTGCTAGTCTACCGCCCGGGGCAGGTTGCTGCCTCTACGCTAAAGCCGATGTATCGCCCCTGCTGAGGAAACTGTCTGATGACGAAGATCGACCTGCGCAAATTGCCGCCACTGAACGCGCTCAAAGGGTTTGAGGCGACGACGCGCCGGCACAGCGTCCGGGATGCGGCCGATGAACTGTGCGTGACCCATCCGGCGGTGAGCCACCAAATCCAGTTGCTCGAAAATGATCTTGGGGTGCAGTTATTTTCCCGAGAGGGTCGGACGATCGTGCCGACTCCGGAAGGGCGCCTTTTTTACGGCTTTGTCCGCAAAGCTATCGATACGCTGATCGAGGGCGCCGAGACCTTGCGGCGCTCCCGCGCCGAGCAGCCGCTGCGGGTACAAACCTATGTCACCGCATCGATCCGTTGGCTGGCCTCGCGCCTGCCGGCATTTCAGGAACGGCACCCGGAGGTGCGGCTGCAACTGTCCACCTGTGCGGTGGAGTGGGATTTTGATGAGTCCCTCGGCGACGTGGGGTTGGTCTACCGAGAGACGCCGCCGGGCCCTGAATTCGAGTGGGTGCCGTTGTTTGATTACGCGTTGTATCCGCTGTGCAGCCCGGCGCTGCGCAAACGGCTGCCCGAGCGACCACAACCGAAGGATCTGATCGGTCTGCCCTTAGTGGTCGTTTATACCGAGACGCGCAACTGGGATATTTGGTTTCAAGCGGCTGGCTTGGACTACGTGCCGGACAAGCGAATCGTGGTCGATACGCTGGCGATTGCGCTGCAGATGGCACTCGATGGCACGGGTATTGCGTTGGCGAACGGTCCTTTCGCCGAGGACGATCTGCGGTCGGGGCGCTTGGTCGTGCCGATGGACCATGTGGTGGCCTGCCCAGGCGGGTGGGGCCTGATTTGTCGGCGCGATACCCTAGAGAATCCCAAAGCCCAGGCCTTCATGGACTGGTTTGGTCGTGCCGCCGCGGCCTGAAGCCGCGGCGCTGCACGGGATCGGCCTTACAGGCGGTTGGCCGGGACGACTTCGTAGCCCATTTCCTTGGGCTTATCGTCCGTCATCTGCGCTGGGAAGCCGACGCCAAGGACTTTGACGCCCATGGGTTCTTCATAGCGCCGGATGACGTTCGGCGAGAATTCGCGCGGGCCGTAGGCGGCGGCGCTCTTCTTGAAGACCTCGAGCACCAGCGGCGACATATCCAGCGGCACGTGATGCTTGCGGGCGATGGAATCAAACAGTCCCACGTCCTTGATCACCAGATCCATGGTGAAGTTGATATCGCGGCTGCCATTTAAAATCACTTGCGATTCGGTCTCGTGGACGAACGAATTGCCCGAGGAAATGCGAATCGCCTCATAGACGGTGTTCATGTCGAGGCCCACCACCTTCATGGTGGTCAGCGCCTCGGCCAGCGCAATCAGATGGGTGGTGCACAAAAAATTCGTCATCACCTTCAGCACGGAGGCGGTACCAATCGCGCCGGTGTGCAGGATTTGGGTGCCCAGGAGCTTCAGAATCGGCAATACCCGCTCGAAACCGGCACGGTCGCCACCCGCGAAAATCGAGATATTGCCGGTGGCTGCTCGGTGGCATCCACCGGAGACCGGGCATTCCATCGCCAGTGCGCCGGTCGCGGCCACCAAGGGGGCGAGGCGCTTGATCTCCGCCTCGTCGGTGGTGCTCATTTCGATCCAGATCTTGCCCGGGGACAGGCCGGCAATAACGCCGTCCGCCGCTTCCAGTACCAGCGCGGAGGCCGCGGGCGAGGGCAAGCAGGTGATGACCACGTCAACTTGCTCGGCCATGGCCTTCGGTGAGGAGGCGCTCTTGGCGCCCAAGGCCACAAATTTTGCGACCAGTTCAGGATCGAGGTCCCGGACCGTCAGGTCAGCGCCGTGGCGGATCAGGTTGCCGGCCAGGCTGGAACCGACATTGCCGAGGCCAATGAAGCCAATTTTGGGAAGGGTCATAGGGATGGCTCTTTTAAGAATTGCGGAGGGTGGGGGTGGCCGACGGCAGGGTCAGGCTCGCAAGCACAGGCTAGCGAGCCGGTAAAATGTCGGGCAAGTTAATTTTTTTACCCGGCAGGACAATAAATTTCCACCGGCTTGGAGGCGATCCTGCAAGCGCTGCGGCAGGTTATGATGCGCAGGCGTTGGGAGGCTACTCTCCCCTGTGGCCCTTCCGGGGGCCTTACCCGCTAGAGAGTGAGGGCACTGTGGATCAGAAATCGCTCCAGGCTGGCGACGTCGAGAATACGACCTCTACGCTGGTCCGCTGGTATGTGCTGCTCATGATGGTGCTGGTGTACACACTCAGCATTGCGGATCGCTACGTCGTCTCCACGGTGCTCGATTCCATCAAGGCCGATCTGCATTTGAGCGATGGCGGGGTCGCCATGCTCACCTCGTGGCCGCTGGCGCTGTTTTATGTGGTGTTGGGCTTCCCCATTTCCTACATCCTGGACCGCCATAGCCGCCGTAACATTGTGGCGATCTCGATCGCGCTGTGGTCGGCGATGACGATCTTTTGCGGCATGACCAAGACGGTGCTCGGCTTTGCGTTTACGCGCATCGGTGTCGGTGTCGGCGAGGCTGGGGGTACGCCCGGCGCGAATACGATTCTCTCGGACTATTTCCCGGCCTTCCGCCGCCCGATGGCGCTGACCATTTTTTCGCTTGGGGCCCCCATTGGCGCATGGTTTGCCTATAACTTCGCTGGCGGCATCGCCGTCCTTTACGGTTGGCGTTCTGTGTTCTGGGTGCTCGGTGCGCCGGGATTTTTGGTCGGCTTGCTGATCTGGCTGACGATCAAGGAACCCAAGCGCGGCCAGCTGGATCACACCATCGAAGGGGCGGCGCCGAGCGTTCTGGAGACGGCCCGCTTTCTCTGGCAGCAGCGTTCTGCGGTGCATGTGATGCTGGCGAGTGCGCTGACGGCCATGTGGGGTTGGGGGCTGATCTATTTTACGCCTTCCTTCCTGCAGCGTATCTATCACCTGGATGCCGCACAGGCCGGCGATGTCACCGGTCCGATCCATCTATATGGCGGTGGCCTCGCGACCCTCTTGACCGGGTTTTTGCTTGGGCTGGGTGCTTTTAAAGATCCCCGCCGCATTGTTCGCTTCATGGGCGCGATCATCGGCATCGCGACCGTGGCTTCGATCGGCATTTACTGGACGCGGGACCTCGCGTTGGCGCGCAAGCTGTTCTGGGTCTTCATCCCGGCGATCTACTTTTATATTGGCCCGTGCTTTGGGCTGCTGAACAATCTGGCCAAGCCGCGCATGCGTGCGATGTTCTGTGCCGGCACGCTGTTCGCAGCCAACGTTGGTAATTTGCTGATTGCGCCGGGTTATGTCGGCAGCCTGAGCAATTATTTCGATCCGAGTGGTCAAGGTTCCGCCGAGTCCTTGCGCATTGCGTTGCTGTGCCTTGCGCCGGTCGGTTTTTGGGCGACCTTCCACTACTTCTGGTCCGCACGGCAGCTCGTGTCGGATCAGGAGAGAGCGACGGGCATTAAAATTTAAAGCCCGCCATCGCGGGTCTTAACCGCCGGCGAGTTCTGCCGGCGGTGCATTACGGAGAGAGTCATGAAGACATTGCAGCATTACATCGACGGCGCTTTTGTGAGCCCCGTTTCCGATCAAGGTCGCTTCCCGGTCATCGATCCGGCGACCGAGCAACAAGTCGCTGAAATCGCCATGGGTTCAGCGCAGGACGCGAACATCGCGGTGGCTGCGGCGCATCGTGCGTTTCAGACCTACTCGTTGACCACGCTGGATACGCGCATTGCGCTGATGGAGAAGTTGCTCGAGGTCTATACGCGTCGCTACACCGAGGTCGCCGAAGCGATCACAACCGAAATGGGCGCGCCGAAGGACCTTTCCTACAATGCGCAGGCCGAGTGTGGATCCGGTCACATCAAGCAGACCTTGAAGGCAGCGCGCGAACTCGACTGGGAAGAGCGCAGCGGTGCGCGCGGCAACGTGGTGCGCGAGGCCGTGGGTGTTTGCGGGTTGATTACCCCGTGGAACTGGCCCATGAACCAGGTGGCTGCGAAAGTCGTGCCGGCGCTGCTGGCCGGTTGCACAGTTGTGCTCAAGCCGTCCGAGCAGAGCCCGCTGTCGGCGCAAATCTTTGCGGAGTGCGTGCACGAGGCGGGTTATCCGGCCGGTGTGTTCAACATGGTGCACGGGACGGGTGTTGAGGTCGGTCATGCGCTCTCCATCCACCCGGATATTGAGTTGATGTCCTTCACCGGCTCTACCCGCGCCGGCATCGCCGTCGCCAAGGCGGCCGCGGAGTCCGTCAAGCGCGTCGCACAGGAGCTCGGCGGCAAGTCACCCAATATTGTGTTTGCCGATACGGATTTGGAAAAAGCCATCAAGCGTGGTGTGCTGCATTGCATGAGCAACACAGGCCAGTCCTGCAACGCCCCGACCCGCATGTTGGTCGAGGCCTCGGTGTATGACAAAGCGGTAGAAATTGCCGCTGCGGTGGCTTCGAAGATCAAGGTGGGCGATCCGACGCAGCCGGGCAACCACATCGGGCCCTTGGCCTCGAAAATTCAGTTTGAACGCGTCCAACATTGGATCGAAGAAGGGATTGCGGAAGGTGCGCGTCTGGTCGCTGGCGGGCCTGGCCGTCCCGAAGGCCTCGAGAAGGGTTACTACACGCGCCCGACCGTCTTTGCAGGCGTTAACAATCAGATGAAGATTGCCCGCAATGAAATTTTCGGGCCGGTGCTGGTCATGATCCCCTTCACGGATATCAATGAAGCGATCGCCATCGCTAACGACACGCCGTACGGTTTGGCCGCCTATGTACAGACGGGTGATCAGGAGAAGGCGCGGTTTGTGGCCAAGCGCTTGCGCGCCGGCGGCGTCTACTTGAACGGCGTGGGTCAGGACTATAGTTCGCCGTTCGGCGGTTTCAAACAGTCCGGCAACGGCCGCGAGTGGGGCAAGTACGGCCTCTTGGACTTCCTGGAGTTCAAGGCCATCAACGGTTATTACGAGGCCTGAGCCGATGAAACTCGTCGATATCGAGACCTTCGTGGTGGGTAACCCGCCGCCCCATTATGGCGGCCGTTACTTCGTGTTCGTGAAGATCACCACAGACGGTAACGTCTCGGGTATCGGCGAGGCTTATTGCGTCCCATTCGAGCCACATTTGGTGGCGCGCATGTGCGAGGACTTATTCAATCGCTACATGCGCGGTGAAGACCCGCATCGGATTGAGCACATGTGGCGGCGTGTTTACTCGGCTGGTTTCACGCAGCATCCGGACCTCACGGTCATGGGCTGCATGTCGGCGCTGGAGATGGCCTGTTGGGACATTATTGGCAAAGAGGCCGGCCAGCCGGTGTACAACTTGCTCGGTGGCAAGGTGCATGAACGGCTGCGCTCGTACACTTATATCTACGCCCGCCCGGGCGACACGGTCGATGTGTACCAAGATCCAGAGTTGTCGGCGGTGCGCGCGGCCGAATACGTCTCGCAGGGGTTCACTGCGCTCAAATTCGATCCGGCGGGGCCTTACACCGCCTTTGATGGTCGGCAACTCTCGCTGCACGCACTCGATTTATCCGAGCGGTTTTGCGCCGTCCTGCGTGAGGCGGTGGGTTCGAAAGCGGACTTGTTGTTTGGCACCCATGGTCAGATGACCGCGGCGGGTGCGATTCGCTTGGCACGTCGGCTCGAGAAATACGATCCGCTCTGGTTCGAAGAACCGGTCCCACCGGACGCGCCGGAGGAAATGGCGAAAGTCGCACGCGGCACGACGATTCCGATTGCAGCGGGCGAGCGACTGACCACGAAGTATGACTTTGCCCGATTGCTCGCGGCTGGATCGGCAGCGATTCTGCAAATGAATCTTGGTCGCGTGGGCGGCTTGCTGGAAGCGAAGAAAATCGCCGGTATGGCCGAAGTCAGTCACGTACAGATTGCGCCGCACCTGTACTGCGGCCCCGTCGTCGGCGCTGCGAACGTGCAGTTGGCCACCTGCAGCCCGAACTTCCTGATGCAGGAGAGCATCGAGCGCTGGGACGGCTTCCAGGCCAAAGTACTGAGCAAAGGTATTCGTTGGGAGGAGGGCTACATCATCCCACCCACCGAACCGGGTCTTGGCATTGAGTTGGATGAGGCGGTGTGTCGCGCCAATCCATATACCGGTACCTTGCTGCATCTGGATATGACCGGGCATCCGGTCGTCTAAGGCCCAGCCGATGCTGAGCGGCCGGTGTGAGTGCGGGGCCGTGACCTACGAGGTGACGGGGCCCCTGCGCGATGTGGTGGCCTGTCACTGCACGCAGTGTCGCCGCAGCAGCGGTCATTACAGCGCATATACCTCGGCTGCCGTCACGGACCTGGTGCTTACCTGGATGGACGGACTGCGTTGGTATCGTTCGTCCGAATCCGCCGAGCGGGGGTTCTGCGCGCGCTGTGGCAGCAATCTGTTCTGGCGACCGTTCGCTGAACCGCTGCGTCTCAGTATCGCCGCCGGCACCCTCACCGGGCCGACCGGTCTTCGTATCAGCCGCCACATTTTTGTTGCCGACGGCGGCGATTACTACACGCTCCCGCCCGGCGCAGCACACGGTCTCGGTGGGTAGTCCCGCGACCTCAGACTTGACCTGGGTAGGCGGTCAGCCTTCCACGGAGCGGCACTAGATCCCCGCGTGTTTCTGTGGTCGCCTCCGTGTGACTGTGCAGGACGGTAAGCGCGCAAGCCTGCCTTAGGCGCGCAGTCGCAACCCTTCAGGGTCATACAGCGGTTGGAGTCGGACTACCGCTTTGGCCACGTGACCGAGTATGTCGATTTCGAACACCTCGCCCTCGCGCGCGAATTCGGCGGGAACAAAGCCGGCCGCGAGGCTGCGGTCGATGCAGTGCCCGTACGCGCCGGAGGTCACATAGCCGACGGCCTTGCCGTCCTTGATGATGGATTCGTAGCCCACCACATCGGCGTCTGCTGCGGTGACTTCCATGACGACGAAGCGACGCTGCGGTCCCGTCGCCTGCTCGGCCAGTGCGGCGGCGCGGCCCATGAAGGCGGGTTTTTGGAAGTCGACGTAGCGATCGAGCCCCGTTTGCGCGGGGGTGTAATCGGGTCGAAAATCACGGTTGAATGAACCGTAATTTTTCTCAAGTCGCAGGGAAGATAATGCGCGCCCCCCAAAGTGGACGAGTCCCAGATCCTCCCCGGCCGTGCACAGATCCTCATGCAGCGTGGCCAGGTAATCGGGTGTCGTCCAGAGTTCATAGCCCAGTTCGCCGGTAAAGCCCGCGCGCGTCAGCATGACGGGCGCGTAGCCCACCGCCGTTTCCCGCACGTCGAACAATTTGTATGCGGCATTGGATAGATCGAGTCGCGTCAGCCGTTGCAGCAACGTACGCGCGTGCGGTCCGGCGATCGCGACGCCACCGAGCGTCGATGCGGCGGAGCGCACCCAGACATCCGCCGGCGGCTGCATCTGCCAGAACCAACGCAAGTGAAATTCCTCGGCAAAGCCTGAACCCACAATCAGGTAGCGATCCTCAGCAAGGCAGGCGATCGACAGATCACCGACCAGACGGCCTGCTGCATTCAGCATCGGCGCGAGCGCCAAACGCCCGGGCTTGGGGATGCGGCAGGCGAAGACCCGGTCGAGCCAAGCGCGGGCGCCGGCGCCCGTGATTTCGTATTTTCCGTAGTTGGTCGTCTCATACAGACCGACCTGGCTGCGCACGCGACGGCACTCTTCGCGCACGATCGCAAAGGCTTCCGAGCGCCGATAGGTCGGTGTTTCGCGCCGATCGACGCCGGGCGGCGCAAACCACAGCGCGTGCTCAAGCCCGAAATTGGCGCCCATGACCGCGCCGCGTGCGATGAAACGCTCGTACAGCGGTGAGCGGCGCACCGGGCGGCCTTCCTGTAATTCTTCGTTGGGATAGACGAGGCGAAAGCGCCGTGCGTAGTTCTCCGGCACCTTGACCGCGGTGTACTTGGGCGTCGCAAAGGCACCAAAGCGCGCGACATCCATCGACAGAATGTCCTGACCGGGATCGCCCTCGGCCATCCAGCGCGACAACATGAGACCGATCCCGCCGCCTTGGCTGAAACCGGCCATGACCGCGCAGGCGACCCAGAAATTGCGCACGCCACGCACCGGACCGACCAGTGGGTTGCCGTCGGGCGCGAAGGTAAAGGGCCCGTTGATGGCCTTGCGGATACCCGCCCGTCCTAATGCCGGGAAGTGCTGGAAACCGACTTCAAAGTACGGGGCCAGTCGCTCGAAGTCATCCGGCAGCAGTTGCATCGAGAAGTCGGCAGGTGTGGTGTGTGGTGACCAGACCAGACCGTGGGGCTCATAAGTGCCAATCAGGGCGCCACCGCGCTCCTGGCGCATGTAAATCTCGCCGGCATAGTCGGTGGTATTGACGATTTCCTTATCGCGTCCGACCAGTTCAGGAATGTCTTCCGTCAGTAAATAGTGGTGCTCCATCGCCAGTACCGGCAATTCGATGCCCACCAGCCGGCCGACTTCGCGTGCCCATAGTCCGCCGCAATTGACGACATGCTCAGCGTGGATTTCGCCCTTGTTGGTCACGACCGTCCAGCTGCCATCCGCGCGCGGATGCAGTCCCGTCACCCGCGTGAAGCGCTCGACGGCAGCGCCGAGCCCACGCGCTGCTTTGACGTAGGCTTGTGTGGTGCCGGAGGGGTCACAGTGGCCGCCATCGGCGCGCCACAGCGCGCCGATAAAATACTGCGGATCGATCAGGGGGTTGAGTGTGGTGGCCTCGGCCACGGTAATCATCTCGGTTTCCATCCCGAGGTAGCGCGCGCGCGAGCAAATCAGTTTGAGGCTATCCAGTTCGCCTTGATTGGCCGCGAGCATCAGGCCGCCATTGGGGTGTAGACCACAGGACTGCCCCGAGAGCTGCTCAATCTCCCGGTACAGATCGATCGTGTACTTCTGCAGACGCGAGATGTTCGCTTCGCCATTGAACGTGTGCATGCCACCGGCGGCGTGCCAGGTGGAGCCGGAGGTGAGTTCGCTCTGTTCGAGCAGCACGACGTCGGTCCAACCGATTTTTGCTAGGTGATACAACACACTGGCACCAACGACCCCGCCACCAATGACCACGGCTTGCGCGCTGGTTTTCATGTCGGGGCCTCTGCGGTGGGTTGCTGTGATGGGAGATCTAGAGCCGTCGCGCGGTGCGTCAACCACTCTCTAAAATGCTGCGCGTAGGTGGTGGGCACCAGCACGAGCAGCCCCGAGGGGTGCGGGATCAGCACGACGTTGACTTGTGCGATCGTGGTCGCTGCGGCGTGCCCGGGCCTGAATATCTCCTTATCCAGATCGAGTCGGCAGCCGCTCGCCAAGGCGCTGCGCCAGTCGTTGCCGATCAAGTCCACTGTTTCGTAACCCGAGGATTGGTCGACCACGATGGCGCCGCTACCGAGCATACCCGCCACGCGGGCGGCCGTTTCTGCCGGTGGGCGCGTCGGTCCGATGATCCACCAGCGGTCCACGCGGGTGCAGGCGGTCACAAACGTATCCGACCAGGTCGCTTCGCCCACGGTGGGCAATAACAGTTCGCGTGCCCGGGCGGCATACACAAGATCACGATGCCGGCCACGACGGGCGACCACTTCGACCAAGTCTCCACTGGAGACCGCAAAGCGCAACGCGGCGTTGGGATGCACAGGCTCAGCCACGGACACGGGTGTTCTCCGGATCGAGATGGTGCGGACTGGTAATGTCGACCGCGTAGGTCTCGTCATGGATCGGTGCGGTGGCGATCAAGCGCTGCCCGTGTCGTGCATGGCCGCCGGACAGCAGCGCAAGGCCGACCCAACCGACTTGTTCGGTGGCCGGTGTTGCGGAGGTGACGAAACCGAGACTGGCGCCGGAGTCTGGGTCGAGTAGGTGCGTCCCGTTGCGCAGGCGCTGCTCACCGTCGATGGGACGTACGCCCACGAGTTCCAAGCGGGTGCCCCCGTTCAGCGCGGGGCGGCGGCGCAACGTGGCGCCGATGTAATCACCGTGCGCTTTGCAGAGCCGACCGAGGCCCAGATCGCTGGCGGTGGTCTGGCCGTTTAACTCCGCGCCGGTCATGTGGCCTTTTTCAATGCGCAGGGTGTTGAGTGCATCGAGACCGTAGGGCTTGAGCCCCATCGGGGTCCCCAATGCGATGAGTGTGGACCAGACCCCAAGCGCATGCCGCGCCGGTACGGCGACTTCATAGGCCAACTCACCCGAAAACGAGATGCGAAAGAGTCGGCCGGGGATGCCGGCGACGCGCACGCCCGCGGCCGCCATAAACGGAAATGCGGCATTCGAGAGGTCCGTGTTCTCGAGGATTTCGCTGAGCAGCGCGCGGGACAGTGGGCCGGCCACGGCAAACTGTGCCCAGTGATCGCCGACGTCGGTGATAGCGACGTCCCAGTGGGGGTAAACCGTCTGGCGATGAAATTCGAGGTGCTCGAGGACCGTCGCGGCATTCACGGTGGTTGTGGTGAGTAGGAAATGGTCCTTGCCCAATCGCGCCACCGTACCGTCGTCAAGCACGATGCCGTCTTCGCGCAGCATGAGCCCGTACCGGCACCGTCCCATCGTCAAGGTCGAGAGTGTGTTGGCGTACAGGCAGTCGAGAAACGCAGCCGCATCGCTACCGGTGACCTCGATTTTACCCAAGCTGGATACATCGGTGATGCCGACCTCGCGACGGACGTGCCGTGCTTCCGCCATCACGGTCGACCAACTGGTGTCCTGCGCATAGACGAGTGGCCGCAGCCACAGACCGGCGTTGACGAAGGTGGCACCGGCCGCTGCATGCCAGTCATGCAGGGGCAAGCGGCGCTTTGGTTTGAAGTGCGCACCCGTTTCGCCACCGGCTAGAGCGGCAAAGGGTACAGGTTCGAGGAAAGGCCGCGCCTTGGGCTGCCCGACTTCAGCGAAGTCGATCCCGCGTGCGATCGCCAAGACTGCGTTACCGACCAGTCCACCGATACGCCCCTGATCGGTGGCCATACCGTGGGTCGTGTAGCGCTTCATGTGCTCGACGTGCTCGTAGCCCTCGCGTCGGGCGAGGCGGATGTCTGCGGTCGTGACGTCATGCTGCAGGTCGACAAACGCAGCGCCTGCGCCTGGGATCTCCCAACACGGCTCCAAATCCCCGCGCGGCGCATCGTTGGGTGCTGGCGGAAACGGCGGCAGTTGCAATGCACCCAGACCCAGCGTCGCGGCAATCCGCTCGGCCGCGGAGATC
Organism: uncultured Pseudomonadota bacterium; assembly: GCA_903908265.1. Lineage (GTDB taxonomy): Bacteria > Pseudomonadota > Gammaproteobacteria > Steroidobacterales > Steroidobacteraceae > CAIKZZ01. Next base: position 74,868 of record CAIVRI010000080.1, on the reverse strand, counting down.
CCATCGGCGACGGCGGATGCCAGGCCACAGACCCCATGGGTGGACCCCGCGACCTGGCCTATGACGGGTGCCAGATCCGGGATGAACGCGGCCATGGAGGAACTCCAGCGCAATTCGGCACCGAGTTGTGTGGCCAAGGCGGTTGCCGGCGTTTGTCCACCCGAGAGCAGCACACAGTCGACCGCCAAGGTGAAACGCTGGCCTTCCCGGTCCCGCACGCGGATGGCGCGTACGCAGTGGCTACCTACAATCGCCTCTACTTTGGCGCCCGCGTAGACCGTGAGTCCCGCGCCACGGGCGCGGTCTGCTGCCGGCGAGTATTCGCGCACATCGATGATGGCTTCGATGGGACTACCTTGGCGCATATATTCCAGCGCCGTACTGTAGGCCTCGTCATTGTTGGTGAACACGGCGGTGCGGTGCCCAGCCGAGATGCCGTGGCCGACGAGGTAGCGTAGCGCCGCGCCGGCGAGCAGGACGCCGGGCAGATCGTTGCCGGGCAAGGCGATCAGTCGCTCGACACAGCCGGTAGCCAATACGGTTGCTGCTGCGCGCACCACATGCAGGCGTTCGGGCGCCGCAGTCTGCGGGGCACTCGTCGTGCGCGCAAACGACTCCAGTGCGCCATAGACACCGTGCCCGTAGGCGCCGATGACGGTTGTCTGGGCCCAGATCCGCACGTTGGGCAGGCAGGTGAGCCGAGCGAGTAGGGCAGTGCGCCAGGCGTGCCACGCCGGGTCGAGCAAGGTGCCGCCACCCAGATGGCTATCTTGTTCTGCCAGGATGACACGCAGGCCGGTGCTGCCGAGCACGTAGGCTGCGCTGAGTCCGGCGGGGCCGGCGCCGACCACCAGCACTTCAGTGTGGTCGTGCACGGTTTCGGCCGGCGCGGTGGTCGGCGTCGTCAGGGCCTGTAGCCGGCCGAGTCCGGCGGCCCGGCGGATCAGGGGTTCGTACAAGCGCTCCCACGCGAAGGCGGGCCACATGAAGGTTTTGTAGTAAAAACCGGCCGGCAAAAACCGCGACAGCAGACCGAACAGGCTCAGTACGTCATAGCGCAAGGAGGGCCAACGATTCTGACTCTCGGCGACAAGACCGTCGAACAGTGGCACCAGTGTGGCGGGACGATTGGGTTCACGCTGTTTGCCATCGATCAGCGTCACCAGCGCACAGGGCTCTTCAGGACCGGCGGTGTAGATACCGCGTCGGCGGTGATATTTAAAACTGCGACCGACCACTTGCACGCCATTGGCCAGTAGTGCCGCCGCTAAGGTGTCGCCCGCGCGGCCCACGTACGCCGTGCCGTCGAACCGAAAGCGGATGGGTGTCGTGCCGCGGTCAAATAAACCGCTGCCCAGTCGAGTGGAGCCGCTCATCGCGCCTCCCAGGGGATATCGACGGGTTCTTGCGGGAGCGTGACCGAATGGATCTCGTGGGTGACCGTATGCCGGACGACTCGCAGTACGGCGCGACATCCGCTGACATGCAGCCACCATTCCACATGCCAGCCCTTGGGGTTGTTGCGGTGGTACACGTAGTGCACAAAAGCCGCTTCACCGGCATCGGCGAGTGGACGCGAGATCGACGCATCGCCTCGATAGCGGAACTCGGTTTCGTCACGGCAGCCGCAGTGGGGACACTGAATGCGCAACATCTCAGTGGGCCCAGGGATACGGGCCTGCGCCGCGTTCATCGATGAGGCGCCCGTCCGCGAAGCGGTCCAGGTCCATGTGCCGCGCAATGGCATGGGGTTCGCCTGTTGCGATCAGGTGCGCGGTGGCGACGCCCCCGGCCGGGATCGCTTTGAAGCCGCCGTAGCACCATCCGCCGTTCAGATACAGGCCTTCGATGGGCGTACGCGAGATCAGCGGCGATCCGTCCATGCTCATATCCATGACGCCACCCCATTGGCGCAATACACGGACCCGACCGAGTCCTGGCAGCAGGGTGAGGCCTGCGGCCGCGACTTCCTCGGCCATGGGCAGGGTGCCGCGTTGCCCATACGTGTTGTAGCCATCGATGTGGCCACCGAAGACGAGGCCACCCTTGTCGGATTGGCTGATGTAGAAGTGGCCTGCACCATAGGTGAGGACCACATCCAAGACCGGCTTGATCGCCTCGGTCACAAACGCTTGGAGCACGTGGCTCTCGATCGGGAGTTGCAGCCCGACGGTCGAGGCCAGCGTTGAGGAGTGTCCTGCTACGGCCAGACAGACAATGTCGGCGCCAATGAAGCCTTGGGTGGTCTCGACGCCAGTGACGCGTCCGCCTGCGGTGACGATGCGGCGTACTTCGCAATGCTCCACGATATCCACCCCTGCCCGGGACGCCGCGCGTGCGTAGCCCCAGGCCACTGCGTCGTGGCGTACGGTGCCACCGCGGGGTTGTAAGAACCCACCCAATACGGGGAAGCGGCCGTGATCCAGATCCACGAGCGGGACCAAGCTCTTGACCTCTTTGCGGTCCAACGGCACCGCATCGACGTCTTGTAGTCGCATGCCGTTGGCACGGCGGGTAAACAGATCCCGCTGCGCCTCGGTGTGGAACAGGTTCAAGGTACCCCGCTGACTCACCATGACGTTGAAGTTCAACGTGCGCTCGAGTTGTTCCCACAACTGCAGCGAGTGCTCGTAGAAACGCACGTTATCCGGATGAAAGTAGTTGGACCGGATGATGGTGGTATTGCGACCTACGTTACCGAGGCCAATCGGGCCTTTTTCGAGGACCGCCACGTCGGTGATGCCGTGCAGCGTGGCCAGCGCATGCGCGGTGGCCAAGCCTTGACCGCCACCACCGATCACCAGTACGCGGTAGTGTGCGCGTGGCTGCGCTTTGTGCCAGGCCGGGCGCCAGCCACCGTGACCGAAAATACCCTCGCGGAGCAGGCGCAACAGGCCGTAGTCGCCGCTGTCCGTGCCGTCCGAGCGGACGTTGGGGGTTCGTTTCAGCTGGATCTTCACGTTCGTTGTCGGCTCTCTCATCGATCCGTCGCGTCGTCCGCGCGCGGCCGATATACGTTAACACCGGCGGTCCTCATGGGGCCGCCAAGCGATCCGCGGTGCTAGGCTTGACGCTGCGCTCGACAATGCCCATGGTTCGCATGGTTCGCGCCGGTATTTTAGCCGGTTTTGGGGAGCTGGTTTGTTGCGGATGCTGCGTGTTTTCGCTCTTTGTCTGTGGTTCGCCTGCGCGCCTGCGTGGGCGGCAGCGGCGCCTGTGGTGGTTTCGTCCAAGTTATCGACCGAGTCGGCGATGATCGGGCAGATGATTCGCTTGCTGCTGCAAGCGCACGGTATCCCGACCGAGGACCGGATGATGTTGGGGGCGACACCGGTGGTGCGGCGTGCGCTACTCGCCGGCGAGATCGACCTCTACGTCGAATACACCGGCAATGCGGGGTTCTTTTACAACCGGCCGACGGATCCGGTGTGGAAGGATGCGACCGCAGGCTACGCCGAGGGCGCGCGATTGGATCTGCAGACCCACCGGATTGTGTGGCTGGAACCGGCACCGGCCAGCAATGCCTGGGCCTTGGCGGTGCGTGAGGACGTGGCCCGCGCTGCAGGCCTCTCGACGATGTCCGATTTTGGGCGCTGGGTGCGTGCAGGCGGTGCGGTTGTGTTGGCGTGTTCCGCCGAGTTCGCCAATGCCGGTACCTTGCGCGCACTCGAGGCCCGCTATGACTTTCGATTGGCGTCACGCCAGAAGATCGTGCTGGCCGGTGGCGAAACCGCGGCCACGATCGGCGCGGCGGCCGCGCATACCGATGGGGTCAATGTGGCGATGGTGTATGCGACCGATGGCGGCATTGTCAGCGCGCAGTTGCGGGTCTTGGAGGATGACCGTCGGGTGCAGCCAATCTATGCACCGGTGCCTACGGCCCGCGAGGCGCTGCTTCGGCGCTATCCGCAACTGCCAGGGATCGTGGCGCCGCTGATGCGTAGTCTGGACCGTGCGCGCTTGCAGCGTCTGAATGAGCGCGTTCAAATCGACGGTGAGGCCCCGCTGGTGGTGGCGCAGGACTACTTACGTGCGCAGGGGTTTTTACCATGAGGCGCTATCGGCCGGATCTGCCGGGGATGGTGTTTGGTAGCGTCGCGCTGTTGGCGTTGTTTGGCTTGCCGTTTGTGATCGAAAAAGCAAATCGCATTGTGCCGGGGGTTGCGCTGCCCTTGTCGCAGGCGCTGTCGGGGGGCGCTCTGTTGCTGCTGATGGCCGCGTGTGCGGTCCCGTTGCTGTATGCAGCGCTCACGCGGCGGGCCGCCCTGCGGGGCTTGGCTGCGGCGGTGGCTGTGGTGGCGATCGCCTATACCCTCGGCGCTGCGGCCACGGCCCTCTCGCCGCTGGATAACCACGTTGTGCGTATTGCCCCGGGTGTGGGTTGCTGGTTGGCGCTGGCGGCAGCGGCCTTGTTGGTCATCGATGCCGTCGCCCAATTGCAACTGCCGGCGCTGCGGCGGTTGGTATTGCTCGCGCTCGCACTCGCGGTGCTGATGGCCGGGCTTGTCAGCGGCCACTTTGACCACGTCTCGATGTGGCGCGAATATTTGGCCAATGCCGATCGGTTTGTGCACGAATGTAATCGACACCTGTTGCTGTCCGTTGGGTCCTTGGTGGCAGCGGTGTCGGTGGGGTTGCCGCTGGGACTGGCTAGCTTTCATCGACCGCGGTGGCGCCAGGCGATTCTCACCGCGCTCAATCTGGTGCAGACGATTCCATCGATTGCTCTGTATGGCATCTTGATGGCGCCCTTGGCGGCCTTGGTGGTGGCGTTCCCCTCGTTAGCCGCGCTGGGCATTGGCGGGATTGGCTATGCGCCGGCCTTCATCGCGTTGTTTCTATACGCGTTGCTGCCGATCGTGGCCAATACGGTGTTGGGCCTGCTGCAGGTCGATGCGGCTGTGATCGAGGCGGCGCGCGGCATGGGGCTGACCGCAGGGCAGGTACTGGTGCGCGTCCGCTGGCCGCTGGCGCTGCCGACGATTTTGACCGGTATACGGGTGGTTCTTGTGCAAAATATAGGCCTTGCGGCCGTGGCGGCGTTGGTGGGTGGCGGTGGACTCGGCACGTTTATTTTTCAAGGTATAGGCCAGACGGCGACGGATCTCGTTCTGCTAGGGGCCTTGCCGACGGTGGCGCTCGCCCTGGTCGCGGGTGTCGTGCTGGATGCCCTGGTGGAATTGCTCGAGCGACGGAGACCGGCATGATCCAGATCGAGGGCTTGACCAAGCGCTATGGCGCCGTGACCGTGGTCGATCAGGTCAGCCTGACAGTGCCGAGCGGATCGATCACGGCCATTGTTGGGCGGTCGGGCTCTGGCAAGTCCACGCTGTTGCGCATGATCAATCGCCTGATTGAGCCGTCGGCTGGGTCTGTGCGCATCGATGGCCAGTTGACGACGGTGGAGCCGGCGCACGCCTTGCGTCGGCGCATTGGCTACGTGATTCAGGGTCATGGGTTGTTCCCGCATCGTTCTGTGGCCGAGAACATCGCCACGGTGCCGCAGTTGCTCGGCTGGCCGGTCGAGCGCATCGCCGCGCGGGTGCAGGAGTTGCTGCACCTGTTCGATTTGGATCCGGCGGTGCATGCGCATCGTCTACCGTCTTCGCTCTCCGGCGGTCAGCAGCAGCGCGTCGGGGTGGCTCGCGCGCTGGCCGCTGGCCCCTCCGTGCTGCTCATGGATGAGCCCTTTGGTGCGCTCGATCCGATCATCCGCGCCAAAGCCCAAGAGGACTTGCGCGCGATCCAGCGCCGTTTGGGTACCACGATCTTGATGGTGACCCACGACATGGATGAGGCCTTTCATCTGGCGGATCGGATCGCGGTGCTCGATGCGGGCCGCTTGTTGCAGTACGACACCCCAGCCCAGTTACTGTGCGCGCCGGCCCATCCAGAGGTGGCGGCGCTGACGGGTACTACGGATCGGGCCTTGCGACTCCTGTCGCTGGAGGGCCTCACGGCACTGCTGGAGCCGGGCCGTGCTGAGGGGCCGGATCTCCCCGTTACGCTGCGTTTGCGGGACGCGCTGTCGGTGTTGATTTGGGCGGGCGCTGCGGCAGGCAACGTCATCGATGCACAAGGGCAGTCCTTGGGTCATGTGCGTTTGGCCGCGATTCTGGCACGGGGCGCGGCGCACCGATGAGACTGGGCGCCCTTCTCGGACGCGTGCTCGGCTGGGGGTTGCTGGTTGGGTTCCTGCTGCATCCGACGACGTTTGCGCGGTGGTTGGCGCCCCTCACCCATGACGGGGCGCCGGCTATTTACGACCAAGGCGACCTGTGGTCACTGGCGCTCGCGCACTTGGCGATCGTGCTGGTGGCGACGGCGTTGAGTGCAGTGGTCGCTATCACGCTGGCGGTCGTCGTGACACGCGGTCCCGGGCGCGCGTTTTTGCCGATGTCACGCTCACTGGTCAGCATTGGCCAGACGTTTCCGCCGGTGGCGGTGCTGGCCATCGCGGTCCCGCTGGTGGGCTTTGGGGCGACGCCGACCTTGATCGCGCTGGTCGCTTACGGGTTGCTGCCGATCTTCGAAAATGCGCTGACCGGGCTTGGCCATATTTCCGCGACAGTGCTGGAGGCGGCCGATGGGATGGGCTTTGCTGGCTGGCGACGCCTCTGGTCGGTGGAGTTGCCGCTCGCCCGGCCGCATCTGGTGGAGGGCATTCGCCAAACATTGGTCATCAGTGTAGGTACGGCCACGTTGGGCTCGACGGTCGCCTCCAAGGGTCTGGGTGAAGTGATCATCGCCGGACTCTTGTCAGACAACGCCGCGTTCGTGCTGCAAGGCGGCTTGGTCACGGGACTCATGGCGGTGCTGTTGCACGATGCCGCCGGTGTGGTGCTGCGCGCGAGGGCGGCGGATGGGAACTGAGTCTCAGTTCCCCCTGTCGGTCCCGTTAAGGATTCGGCTAGACTGACACTGCTGCCCCAAACCGGATCGAAGACAGGCTGATGTTTGCCCGATTGTTCATCATAGAACCCACGCGACACGCCGGCGCGCCGGCCGTGGAGTGGCCGACCGTACTGCTCGCCGTTGGTATTTACGGTGGTTGGCTGCTGCTGACGAGCGCATGGGGGCATTGGCCAATGGGGGTGGTATTGCCGCTCTTGGCGGTGTGGGTGACCTGGCACGGTTCCTTGCAGCATGAGGTGTTGCACGGTCATCCCACCCGCTGGCGCCGGCTCAATGATTTTTTGGGCAGCGTGCCGCTCTCAATTTGGATTCCTTATGCGCGCTACAAGCGCCTGCATCTCAAGCATCATCACAACGAGCGCTTGACCGATCCGGTGGATGATCCGGAGTCTTACTACCTGACCGCAGCGCGCTGGGCGTCCATGTCCGCGCCAATGAAGCTGCTGTGGCGTATCGATCAGACGCTCTTGGGTCGTGTGACGATCGGTGCGCCGATGCACATGCTTATGTACTGGGCGGGTGAGTGGCGAGCGGTGGTCCACGATGAACCAGGCGCCCGGGTGGCCTGGTGCAAACACCTGATCGGCTGCGTGCTCGTGGCTTACTGGGTCACGAGCGTCTGTCAGATGCCGTTCTGGATTTATCTAGTCGCCGTGGTGGTGCCGAGCAAGGGCTTGGGTTCGGTGCGCTCGTTTGCGGAGCATCGGGCGCATAACACGGTGCATGAGCGGATTGCGATTGTCGAAGGCAGCTGGTTCTTCGGGCCGCTGTTTCTCTTTAATAATTTGCACGTGTTGCATCACGACGAGCCGCTGATGCCTTGGTATGCGTACAACCGACGCTATCGGCAGCGCCGTAGCGAGTTGCTCCAGCTCAACAATGGCTTGCTCTATCGTACTTATTTTGATGTGGCCCGACGCTACTTGTTCAAGCCGCATGATGTGGCGGTGCATCCCACCGGTCGCGTGCCGCGCGCGCAGATTTAGGCGGGCAACCGATAACCGGCGTCGTGCGCTGCGCGATCACGCTCTAGGGTGAGCGCGAAGTCCTGCTGGTCGACCGAGGCAAAGCCCGTCAGTCCGAGCGCGTCTTTGCAGTTGACAAACCACGGTTGTGCGGCGGCGCCGGCAAAGGCGGCTTTTAATCGCATAATGGCATCCGCTGGCATGGCCGCGCCGGCCACAAATGCGGGCATCGGCGCCAGGTCCGTCGACTCGAGTACGCGAATCCCCGCGGTGATGTTTGGCGCATGGCGCGCAATCAGCCAATGCCAGTATGCATCCAAGGGACCGACGTCAAAACGACCTTCCCGTACCCCATCGAGGATCGCGCGGGCCGTGATCTGGTCGGGCACCATCGCGCGGTACAGCTGAGGGCGCGTGGCACTGCGATAGCGCAGCAGGTGATGCCGAAAGGCATTAAATCCAGAGTGCGAGTGCTGCACAGTCCAAGCCGCGCGGTGCCCGAAGGTCTCTTCCAGGGTGCGAAACGGCGCATCAGCGCGCACGATCAGATCGCTGCGGTAGACCGCGCGGCCGCCGGCCCAGGCCATCGCCGGGATGGGGGCGGCGATGGGAATGACGGGCGCCAGTCGCAGGGCGATCGGGTAACCGCACATCAGCACACAGCCGAGATCTGCCCGCTGCCAGAGGGCTTCGAGCGGTTGGGGTGCGGGGTAGGGCATATACGTGAGGTCAACCGCCGCATCGGCGGCAATGTGCGTCAGCAGTTGTTGCCAAACCGCTTCGACCGAGGCGGTGACCGCGTACATACGCGCATTGGCGATGCACGGCGTCAGGGCGCCAACTCCGCACGGCGACGCGTCACATAGGCATCCATGGCGTCGCGCACGCCGGGGTCGAGCGCCGGGGCCACGTACTCGCTGAGCACCCGTTGCCATAAGCCGGTTGCCCGGGTGGTGGCATTTTGCGAACCAGCCTCGGTCCAGGCCTCGTAGCTAGACCAGTCCGACAGTCGGGGACGATAGAACGCGTTTTGGTAGCGGGCGAGGGTATGGGCGGTGCCAAAATGGTGGCCGCCGGGTGGGACCGCGCGAATGGCTTCAAAGCCGAGGTCTTCATCAGAAAATTCGACCGGGCGCAGAATGCCCGCCCAATGCCGGATCAATTCGGCATCCACAATTATTTTCTCGTAGCTGGCGGCCAAGCCGCCCTCCAGCCACCCAGTGGCGTGGCTCACCAAGTGGCTGTGCGACAGGATGGCCGCTTGCAGGGCAAAGCCCGTCTCATAGGTCGACTGGGCATCCACGCAGGGTGAGGCATTGACGGCGCTGGTGCGCACCGGCAGGCCTAGACGACGACCGATCTGAGCGCTCGCGATCACCCCTTGCACGTACTCGGGTGTGCCAAAGGCCGGTGAGCCTGATTTGAGGTCGACGTTTGAGGTGAATCCGCCCAACACACAGGGTGCACCAGGGCGCACGAGCTGACACAACACCACAATGGCGAGCGCTTCGGCCGTTTGCTGGGCTAGTGCCCCGGCCAGCGTGACCGGCGCCATGGCGCCCATCAGCGTGAAGGGCGTGATCACGACGCATTGGCCATGGGCGGCCATCACACAGATGTTATCGAGGATCTCTTCGTCGACTAAGCGCGGCGAGTTGACGTTGGTGATGGTCATGAGCGTCGGCCGGGTGGCGAGTGCCTCGACGCTGCACTGGTGTTCAATTGCGGAGAGGGCGATGGCATCGCGCGCCTGTGCACCGCCCATCCCGCGGGCGGCCCAGACCAGGTCCGAGCATTCGATATGGGCGCGATAGGCCTCCAGATGACGGGTCGCCACCGGCACATCGGTGGGCTCCACCACCATGCCGCCTTGCCACTGGGTGACACCGAGGGCGTGCGTGAGCTTGAGCACGTTACGGAAGGCCTCGAGATCGCCGTAGCGCCGGCCATCCCGCTCGTCACGGATATTGGGTGCGCCGTGTACGGGTCCGAAGTTGACCGCATTACCACCGACGATTAGATCTCGCGCGGCGTTGCGCGCATGGAGGGTAAAGGACGAGGGCGCTCGTGCGAGCGCGGCCGTCACCAGATCTGCACCGAGCCGGACCATGCCCGTCTCGTGATCCACGAGGGCCCCCGCTTGCGCATAAATCGCGCGGGCGGCGGCACTGCGGATCTCCAAGCCTAGATCCTGCAACACGCGCAATGCGGTGTGGAGAATGCGCTCCACTTGCTCGCCAGACAGCAACTCCAACGGTGGGCCTGGCGGGCGTAGCGCCGCCAGCGGCTCGTGCGCGCCGAGGTCTCTGACCCGTGCTTGGTCACGGCGCCGCGGTCCGGGGCGCCGTTCGGTCATGGCAGGACGTCTCCGAGCGCGGTTTTGAGGGGTTCAAGCCACGGCTCGAAATGCCGCCACTGCTCCAGGCTGTCGCGGAAAATCGGGCGACGCACTTGCTCGGAACTGGCCGTGCGAATGCTGCGCTGGGTCTTGTGGAACTCCAGGCAGGACTGTTCGAAGGGCAATTCACAGTAATCGAGCAGGCGACGCACATTGTCTTCGAGATTCGCGACAACGTCCTCGTGTTGGATGCGCAGTACCCGCCCGGGCAGTACGCGGTCCCAGTGGTCCATGAGTTCGACGTACGTGCGGTAGTAGAACGCAATGTCCTCGAGGCTGTAAGTGAACTCCTGACCTGAGGCAAACAGCTGTTTGAAGTTGCTGAAACAGCAGGCCATTGGCTCGCGCCGCGCATCAATGATTTTCGCGTTCGGCAGCATCAAGTGAATGAGGCCGATATGCCGGAAGTTGTTCGGCATCTTGTCGATGAAGATCGGTTTGCCGGAGCGGTAAGCTTGGCTGTCGGCGAGGTATTGGTCACCGAGGCGGCGCAAGTCGGCTGGCGACAGATCCGGCAAAATCGCCGGGTAGCGCGACTCCTCATCTGTCATCTCGCGCCCGGAGAGTTCTAGCACCGCACGCTGCACCTCGGTGAGTTCATGGGTGCCCTCGACCATCGAATGCGAGGCGAGGATCTGTTCGAGTAGGGTGGAGCCCGAGCGCGGTAGACCGACGATGAATATCGGGTCTTTGGCGGGGTTGCCAGCGCCTGCGAAGCGTTCGAACAGGGCGGGCGTGCACACCCGGATCTGGTCGCGCGTGTTGCGGCCAACGACCGCAACCCGATAGTTGCTTTCAACCTTTTTAAGCGCGTTGCCGCGGGCGTAGTACGCGAACGATTCGCCGTATGCGCTGCGGTCTTCCAGGGCCTTGCCGAGTGCAAAGCACAAGTGATAACGATCATCGGCTTGCGTCGATTCGGCCGCCTCGGCGCTGCGCATCGTCGCAATCTGCGCCTCATCGAACGCGTAGGTCTTGAGGTTAGCGAGACTCCAATAGGCGTCGCCGAAGTCCGGCCGTGCGACCGCGGCAGACTTATAGGATTCGATCGCTTCTGGCGTCTGGCCGAGGGTTTTCAGCGTATGCGCAATCGACAGATGCAGATCGGCGGTCTGCGGCGAATCGGTCAGCAGTTCCCGGTAGAGCCCGAGCGCGCGCTCGTGCAGGCCCAGTCCGACTAAGGTCGTCGCATACGTGGTTCGGTAAAAGCGATTGGTCGGATCATCCCGCAGCAGCAATTCCAACTGCGTGACCGCCGCTTCGTGCTTGTGCCGGCGCAAGAGCACGCGGGCGTAGTCGTATCGGGCGGCCGCATAGTTCGGCGCCAGTTCGAGTACGGCTTCCAACAACATCTCGCCGTCGTCGAGTACATCTAATTCAAGGCCTATACGGGCCAGCAGGCGCATGCCCTCGACATCGTCCACGTGGGCCATGAGGTATTGGCGGACGATTTGTTCGGCGACGATGAGGTCCCCGTCCGAAAAATAGCCCGTGGCGTTGACGATCTCGGGTGCCAACCGCGCCAGCGTGGCCACGTGTTCGGACGCCATGCGTGCGTTGTCGGCTTCGCCGCGCATCCGGTACAGAATCTCCAGTGCGCTCCAGGTGGCCGGTAGGGCCGGGTTCAGGTTGATGGCGCGGACGAAGGCGTCGATGGCCTGCGGCGCGTTGCGCTGCCCAATGTGGCAGTGGCCCCGTTCCTGGTACAGGCGACTAAATCTGGGGTGCAGTTGCTGCAGGCGATCGAGAGTTGCCAGCGCATCAGGGATGCGTTGCAGGTAGCGCTGGGAGACGGCCGTCATATACAGCGCATCCCGATTCTTGGGGTGTTGCGCGGTGACTTTCTGCGCCGCATCGAGGGCGGGCGCGAACTGGCCCTGCTCCATGAGGCCGCGAATGCGCTGGATCTCGGCTTCGACGGGCGAGGGTTCTACGCTAGGGATGGGTTCCATAATCGGGTCCAAAAAAAAGGCGGGCATCGCTGCCCGCCTTTAAGTCTACTGTAATCCACCGCCCCGTTGGGCGGTGGGCCACAGAGCGTCGATCAGAACTTCATGCCGAACTTCACGCCCAAGACGCGCGGCCGTAACGGCACTTCCGCCTTGATAAACTGTGACGACGACGTGAACTGTGACTTGTTCTCATCGGTCAGGTTCTGACCAAAGAGCTGCACGCTCCACGTGTCCTTCGACACGCCGATCGCGCCATCCCAGGACGAGTAAGCCGGCTGCTCGTAGCGCCACGTGGTCGTGGTCACTGGAATGCCAGCCGCCTCGTTCGCCGCGCCATTGAGCGACGGGTCGGTGTTCGAGTTGTTGAACGAATGACCCACGTGGTTCATGCCCAACTGCCAGAACGCCGAGTAGTCACCCATCTCCCAGTCGTAGCGTGCGCGCACGTTGAACTGCAGAGGAGGCGAGAACGCCGTCGGTACGCCAGCCGCGCCGAAGGTGTTGACGATCGCCAAGGGCTTGCCATTCGGGCCCAGTTCTGTGGTGATCTGCTCGCCGAAGTGGACGCTTTCCGGGTTGTTGTTGATCAAGAACGGTGAGGTTACCTGCTTGCTCTGATTCCACGAGCCCGAGCCGGTGACCGTGAGGCCCGCGGTGACGCGCGCCGTCAACTGCAGTTCAACACCCTTCACCTGGTAGTCCGCACCATTGACGCCGAACGTCGTGTTGCCGAACAGCGCTGGGTTGAAGATGCCGCTCTGCACGTTCTTCCAGTCTTCCTGGTAGATCGAGCCGTTCAACTGGATGCGACGATTGAAGAACTCGCTCTTGAAGCCGATCTCTTTGTTGGTGAGTTCATCGGGCGCCACGGTTAGCGGCTTGATGAACTGCTGCATCGGCGTTCCCGGGGTCTTGCCCGCGGCGTTGCCCACTCCCCACAGTTCGTCAACGCTCTTGGCGACATAGCCTGACGAGCGGTTGAAGCCGCCCGGACGGTAGCCTTGCGACCAGGTGGCATAGACCATCGTGTCTGGGGTGACATGCCAGGTCAAGTTGGCGCGACTCTTGAAGCCCTTGTACTCCGAGCTACGATCCTTCTGCGAAGGGTTCCAGCCCACGGCGCCGTTATGGCAGGAGCCGGGATTCGCGACGGTGTGGTAGTTGAAGCAGCCGAAACTGCTGACCACAGTGCCGCCGAACTCTTCCTTATAGTCGTAGTGACGCGTGCCGGCGGTGAACGTCAGTACCTTCGGGATCAGGTCCACGTCAGCCGAGGCGAAGAACGCCGTCTGCTTGTAGTTGCGGAACGTGTCTTCGAAGAACGCGACGTTGTCGTTGCGCGGGTTCGGGTTCGCAACCGGTGAGCCCGGTGCGGGCTCGACGTTCTGGAAGCAGTACGGATCGCCGCCGGCCACGCAGGTCGGGACGCTCTTGTACGACCAAGCCGTGTCGTCGGTGATCTTAAAGTCTTCGTAGAATGCACCGACGATACCGCGCACACGCCATTCATCCGGCGTGCTCAGGCGGAACTCGTGGCTCTGGTGGGTGTTCGATTCCTTTTCCTGCCACGAAGCGCTCGGCGAGAAACAGGTCGGCGTACCGCCCGAATACAAGCCATGGCACTGGTAGTAGTCGGCGTACACGCCACGCGAGTAGTTCGTGTAGTCGTTGACTTGGTCGATTTTACGAACCATGTAGCCGCCGGTGTAGACAGCCTTCAACAGGCCGATCTTGCCGTTGATGGTCAGCGAGCTGTTGGTGAACTTGTCCTTGTCGTACGCGTTGTTGAACAGCGTGACTTCCAGCGGGTTCAGCGTCTGCCCTTCAGAGCCCTTCGGCATCTGATAGAACACGCCGTCGGCCTGCATGTTCTGGTAGCTCTGGGCGAACAGGGCGCTCCAGTCGTCGTTGATCTGCCACAGCAGCGAGGCACGCAGACCCTGGTACTTGACCGGGTTCATCGCGTTCTTGGCAATGGCGTAGTTATTGATCACGGGGCTGCCCGGAGGCGGCGCGGAGTGGCCAGTGCTCGGGTCGATGTAACCGCCGTAGTAGATACCGTAGTCCGTGGCCCGGCGCGTGAACGTGCTCGGGACGTTGTTGATGTAGCCGCCACGATCGTCGTTGTACACCACAACGCGCGCCGCCAATTTGTCATTGACCAACGGCAGGTTGAGGGTTGCGCTCGCCGCCGTGTTTGGGTCGCCATGCGCGGTGACGCTGTAGCTGGCCTCAGCACTGCCTTCGAACTTGTTGAGCTTCGGCTTGTTGGTGATGTAACGCAGCACACCGGCCTGCGCGCCACCGCCGAACAGCGTGCCCTGCGGGCCTTCGAGCACTTCGACGCGCTCCAAGTCGACCGCGATGACGTCGAGGTTACGGCTCGGCAACTGACCCGACTGTTCGTCGAGGTAGACCGCGACGTTCGGGAAGCCACCGATCGTGCCGGACGACTGCGTGCCGAACGAACCGAGGGCCAGGCCGCGCATGAAGACGTTGCCTTGTCCCGGGCCGTTGGTGGCGAGCGAGACGTTCGGCAGGTACTTGACCATGTCGTCGAACGACGAAACGCTGAGCTGGCTGAGCGTTTCAGCGCTGAGCGCCTGGATGGTGATAGGCACGTTCTGGATGCTTTCCGAACGGCGCTGGGCGGTGACGACAATGTCTGCAATTTCAAGGCTGTTGGCCTTGGCTTCTTCCGCCGCGGCGGCGACTGCTACTGAGCTTGTGGCTCCGGCACTGAGTGCCGCCATGACCGCATAGGTCAGCTTGGTATTAAGTTTCAAGCGAATCCCCTCTTCAACTAGTGGCTCAAACGTTCACAGATCGGTGAGCCTCTTCCCGATCAGCGTGGTCCGAGAGTGCGGGCACTCTGCAGACTCAGTGCGTTGCTGCAAAACAAAGATCTTCAATCGGAATTGATGACCCTGCGCCTAAACTACCGCACTTCAATGGCTTTTGTGAAGTTGCGTCTTAGCAACAGCTGAGTCTCAAAAGGATTGACCGAGTGGTCAATTTTGTTCAATGCGCGGTCAAGGTTCCGCCGCGCCCTTGTTGGCGGGATCCTAAGATGGGCGGTGCTGACCTCGCGCTCGTCGCGGGCCATCGGTACCGGGGGTGGCGGCGTTAAGGCTGGCGTAAATCAATTTGACATAATTATTAAAAATATTTATATATTTCAGTAATTTGTGATTATTTAATGCATTGTTCTGGGTGCGTTAGATCGGTCGGTCACATCGATCTGGACCTAGTCGGTCGGTCCATCGAGCCCTCGCTAGCAGGCCGATCCGGCGTGCGGCCGGACCGGGGGCGTCTCTACAGAAGACGGTAGAGGCGGCCCTTCGGACGCGGCCGGCGCGCGGGTACGAACATAAAAAATTTCATTTCTGGTAGAAATTCAGTTCTGCGGCGCAGCGAGCGACGTGCGAGGCTCCTGTTGTGTCATGGGGGCAGCCGCAAAGTGCCCGCGAGCCGAATCTGCTGGAGGAAAGTCTGTGTCTGAAGCTACTGTCCCTGCCCGTCGCCCTTCCGGTCGTGATGCCCGTCGTGCCCAGCGCACGGGGCCTTTGCCCGATCATCTGCGGCCCGTCGTGCCCGGCATGCTGGGCGGGCGTTACTTGCCCCTGAGTGACTCGGATATTCAGCAGATCCATGAGACGGCGCTGCGCTTGCTAGCGGAGCTCGGTCTGGCCGATGCCCCAGAGTCCGGTGTCGAGGTCATGACAAAGGCCGGTTGCACGGTCAGTGACCGCGGTCGTTTGCTGTTTCCGCGGGCGTTGGTCGAGGACACGCTGGCTAAAGCAGGTCGACATTTTCCGCTTTATGCGCAGGATCCGCGATTTGATCTCGAGCCTTGGGGCAAGAAAGTCTATTTCGGCACCGCCGGCGCTGCGGTGAACATGGTCAACGCCGAGGGCGTGTACCGCGAGTCCAAGTTGCAAGATCTATATAATATTGGTCGCATCGTCGACACCATGGAGCATATCCATTTCTTCCAGCGTGCCGTGGTGCCGCGCGATATTCCTGATCCTTACGAAATGGATTTCAATACCTGCTACGCGTCGGTATCGAGCACGACCAAGCACGTGGGCTCCAGTTGGGTATTGCCCGAGCACATGGAGAAGTCGCTGGAGATGCTTCACATGATCGCAGGCGGTGAGGACAAGTGGCGCGAACGACCGTTCGTCAGTCAGTCCAACTGTTTCGTCGTGCCACCGATGAAGTTTGCGACCGACGCCTGCAAGTGCCTTGAAGTAGCCGTGCGTGGCGGGATGCCCGTGCTGCTCTTGTCGGCCGGTCAGGCGGGCGCGACGGCGCCGGCGGCTATTGCCGGCGCGTTGGCCCAGGAAGTGGCGGAATGCCTCGCGGGCTTGGTGTACGTCAATGCGATCAAGCCGGGTCATCCGGCGATTTTCGGCACCTGGTGCTTCGTCTCCGACTTGCGCACTGGGGCGATGTCTGGCGGTAGCCCGGAGCAGGCGCTGCTGTCTGCCGCGGCCGCCCAGATGGCGCATTTCTACCAGTTGACCGGTGGCACAGCCTCCGGGATGACCGACTCAAAGATCGCCGATGGGCAGGCGGGCGCGGAAAAGGCACTGAACCACGCCTTGGTTGGCAATGCCGGCGCCAACATGATCTACGAGTCGGCCGGCATGCACGCCAGCTTGCTCGGCTATTCGCTCGAGAGCCTGATCATCGACAACGACACCATCGGCATGGCGCAGCGAACGATCAAGGGCATCGAAGTCAATGAAGAAAAGTTGTCCTTCGAAGTCATTAAGGATGTTTGTCTGAACGGCCCTGGGCACTACTTGGGCGCTGATCAAACCCTGCAACTCATGCAGACCGACTATCTCTACCCGGCCGTTGGCGATCGCCGCAGCCCGAACGAGTGGATCGAGCAGGGATCGACCACCGTGGTCGATCGTGCGACCAAGAAGGTCAAGGATATCTTGGCCACGCACTATCCCTCGCATATTCCCGAAGCGGTGGATGCGGAGATTCGATCGAAGTTTCCGGTCAAGTTGCCGCGCGAGGCAATGCGGTCGGCCTGAAGCGGGCCGTCGGCGGCGCGGGGTGTCGGGGGCCCCGTTCGACCGCACTCGCCTGCCGGGGTCTCTGGCAGCGGCTGGGGGTTGCCGGGCGTCGGGACTCGCCGCGGGCCTTGACGCGCGTCTAACTGACTGACAGCGAACGAAAAAGCGCACTAGGGCGAACGATCACACTCGTGACCTCGACGGCAGGTAGAATCGCGGCCCTCGTTCCCTATCCCCGCAGAGTTGCTCATTCATGACCGCCCGGATTATTGACGGCAAGGCCGTCGCCAAGAAGTTACGTGCCGAATACAAAAACCGCATCGCCCAATTGGTCGCAGCGAAGGGTGTGACCCCTGGTCTTGCGGTCATCCTGGTCGGCCACAATCCGGCGTCCCAGCTCTACGTCAGCAACAAAGTCCGCGCTTGCGCGGACGTTGGGATCCGCTCCGAGCGAATCGAGATGGCGGCCGATGTCAGCGAGCAGGTACTGCTCGCTGAAATTGATCGCTTGAATGCCGATCCGACGGTGCATGGCATCCTCGTGCAGTTGCCGCTGCCGGCGCATATCGAAGTGCGTCAGGTGCTCGAACGGATCTCGGTGGCGAAGGATGTGGACGGTTTTCATCTCTACAACGTCGGTGGGTTGCTGACCGGTTCGACGGTGTTCCCGCCTTGCACGCCGTACGGCGTGCAGAAGTTGCTTGAGCATGAAAACGTCCAGATTGCCGGTCGCAACGTCTGCGTTGTCGGCGCCAGCAATATTGTGGGCAAACCGGTGGCGATGATGCTCATGCAGCAGGATGCGACCGTATCGATCTGCCACAAACTCACCCGGGATCTGGCGATGTTCACGCTGCTGGCGGACATCCTCGTGGTGGCTGCCGGTGTGCCCAATCTGATTGTGCCGCAGATGGTGCGTACAGGCGCGGTGGTGATTGACGTTGGCATCAACCGCTTGCCGGATGGGCGACTCGTCGGCGATGTGGATTTCGAGGGCGTACGCAAGAAAGCGTCGCTGATTTCGCCGGTGCCCGGTGGTGTGGGGCCGATGACCGTCACCATGCTGCTGTTCAACACGCTGCGCTCCGCCGAGCGGACGGTCGGTATCGAAGAGGCCGCGCCCGGTCTTTGAGCGCGCAGCGGTCTTAGGGAATCGTCAGCACCATTTTGCCGACATGCTGCTTGCGCAGAAATGCTTCCTGCGCGGCGGCCAACGCATGCAAGGGGTAAGTGGCTGCGACCAGTGGCTGCAGCGTCCCGTCCTCAATGGCTGCGACTAACTGCCCGAAGAGCGGCGCCGGCGGGATGGTGCAGCCATGCAGGGTCAGATCCTTCAGATACAGCGTACGTAGATCCAATGCGACTACGGGACCTGCGATGGCGCCGGCCGTGGCGTATTGACCACCGGGCCGCAGCACCGTCAGTAGCGCCGAAAACATCGCGCCGCCTACTACATCCAACACCACGTCAAAAGCATCGGCACCGTAGTGCGCTGCCGGATCGGTGTCGCGACCGATCACTTCCGTGACCCCCAAGGCGCGCAATGCGCTCGTCTTGGTGGGGTCTGCCACTGCCACTACCGACGCGCCGCGGGCGAGGGCCCACTGCACGGCTGCCGTACCGACGCCACCGGAGCCGCCGGTGATGAGGACCCGTTGGCCGCGGCTGACGCGAGCGCGCGTGACGAGGTGCAAGGCGGCCAGATACGAGCAGGGGAATGACGCGATCTCGGCATCATTCCAGGTGGTTGTGATGCGCACCGCGTTGGCGGTGGGGACGGTGGTGTATTGCGCGAAGGCGCCGGGTGTATCGGAGCCGAAATAGCGCGCAGCATCGCCGTCGCGCAGAATCGGGTCGATGAGCACGCGCTCCCCGAGGCGGGCCGGGTCGACGCCGGGTCCTACTCCGGCAATGGTGCCGGCGCCATCCGCGCCTTGAATGCGCGGAAAC
Source organism: uncultured Pseudomonadota bacterium (assembly GCA_903908265.1). GTDB lineage: Bacteria > Pseudomonadota > Gammaproteobacteria > Steroidobacterales > Steroidobacteraceae > CAIKZZ01. The sequence goes on along the minus strand of CAIVRI010000080.1, from coordinate 55,652 downwards.
GACAAGGCGTTGCCGGCCCAGCCGGCGTCGGCCGAGGTCGGTTCGGCTGCGGGGGTTGTCGCGGTGGATCCGGTCACCGACTTGGAATACCAACCCACCCGAAGATTGATGTCCGTGTTGTTGACCGCCGCGCCGTATAGGCGCACGAGCACCTCACCGGGCGCCGGGGCAGGGGTCGGGACCACGGCATAGACCAGTTGCTCGGGTCCGCCGTGGCCGGTGAGCAGGAGGGCCTGCATGGAGGGTGGCGGTGGCTGCAGCATGGCGGTGGTCTCTGGCGGTCTGGGGTCAGTCTAGGAGCCAAGCGCAGTCGACTACAAGCGCCTTATTGGTGAAATAAATTGAATAAATTTCACACGCATGAACGTTAGGCCGGCGTTAAACTTAATTATGAAACTCGAAGCCACCGGAGACGGCATGCCCGCGCCCGTGATGACCCGACTCGATGAGGTGCCGGCCGTATCGCGCGTGCCCCGCGAGCCGAGTCCTTTGGGTGCGCAGATTCGGGACTTGCGCGAGGCGCGACGCATGCGCCTCGCGGAACTGGCGCAGGCGATTGGTAAGTCCATCGGCTATGTGAGCCAGATCGAGCGCGGCCGCTCGGAAATTTCGATTTCCACGCTCAAATCCATCAGCGATGCGCTCGGCGTCAGCATCAGTTGGTTTTTCCAAGGCTATGACCCGCGCGAGCCGAGCGAGCACGGTTACGTAGTCCGGCGCGAGCATCGGCGGCGTCTGGACTTTCCCGGTACGGGTATCGAGGAAGAGTTGCTCTCGCCGACGCTGAACGGCGAAGCCGAATTGATCATGAGTCGCTTCGCTGCGGGTGCGCGCAGTGGTGACGTCCAAGTCTCGCGCATGGCCGAGCAGTCCGGTGTCATTTTGTCGGGCGAACTGGAATTGCGCGTTGGCGATCGCTTGTTCTTGCTTAAAGCCGGCGACAGTTTTCGCATCGGTCGCGGCGAACCCTTTACGGCCTGCAATACCGGTAGCGAGGAGTCCGTCTCGCTCTGGGTGATTGCGCCGCCTTTGTATTGAACTTACCGATTCCCTCAAGGCAGGACTCTATGTCGCTTCCCTCCCATGCAAATGTCGTGATCATCGGTGGTGGTGTGGCCGGTTGCTCGGTGGCGTACCACCTCACCAAGATTGGCGTCACCGACGTCGTGCTGTTGGAACGCAAACAACTGACCTGTGGTACCACTTGGCATGCCGCAGGCCTGGTGGGCCAATTGCGGGCGACTCGCAATCTCACCGAGTTGGCGAAGTACACCGCCAGTCTGTACGGCTCGCTCGAAGCCGAGACCGGTCAGGCCACGGGCTTTAAGCAGAATGGTTCGGTCAGTGTCGCCAAGACCGAAGCGCGCTTCGAAGAGTTGAAGCGTGGCATGTCGATGGGCAAGTGCTTTGGCCTCGAGGTCGATCTGCTGACACCGTCCGACATCCAGTCCAAGTGGCCACTACTGGATCTCACGGACGTGGTTGGTGGGATTTTCATCGCCAAAGATGGACAGACCAACCCGATCGATGTGACGCAGGCGCTCGCCAAGGGCGCCAAGATGCGCGGCGCGAAGATCCTTGAGAACACCAAGGTCACCAAGATCTTGGTGGAGAACGGGCGTGCTTGCGGTGTCGAAACCGAGGACGGTGTGATTCGCGCCGATACCGTCGTCCTCTGCGGTGGGATGTGGTCGCATCGATTGGCGTCGGATGTCGGCGTCGCCGTGCCGCTACACGCCGCCGAACACTTCTACATTGTGACCGAGCCGCTCGAAGGGGTGCCTGCGAACCTGCCAGTGCTGCGCGTCCCGGACGAATGCGCATATTACAAAGAAGACGCGGGCAAGATTCTGATGGGCTGCTTCGAACCGATCTCAAAGCCCTGGGGCATGCACGGTATTCCGGAGGACTTTTGCTTCGATTCGCTGCCCGAAGACTACGATCACTTCGAACCGATTATGAACATGGCGATCAAGCGCGTGCCGAAACTCGCCGATGCCGGCATTCAGTTGTTCTTCAATGGCCCGGAGAGCTTTACGCCGGATGACCGCTATTACATTGGTGAAACGCCGGAGGTAAAAGACCTGTTCCTCGCCACGGGCTTCAATTCAGTGGGTATTGCCGGTAGCGGTGGCGCAGGCAAGGTGCTCGCCGATTGGATCGTCCATCGCAGGCCGCCCATGGATCTTGCGGACGTGGATGTCCGTCGCATCCAGCCGTTCCAGAAGAACCGTAAATATCTCTACGACCGTACCGTCGAGACCTTGGGTCTGCTGTATGCGATGCACTGGCCGTATTACCAGTACGAGACGGCCCGCAATTCCCGCCGTACGCCCTTGCATGATCGCTTGATTGCTGCGGGTGCCTGTATGGGCGAACTGGCGGGCTGGGAGCGCCCCAACTGGTATGCAGAGCCCGGCTCCCAACCGAAGTACGAGTACTCCTACGGTCGCCAGAATTGGTTCAACGCCTGTCGCGCGGAATGCGAAGCGGTCCGCGATGCCGTAGGCCTGTACGACGAAACTTGCTTTGCGAAGTTCTTGGTGCAGGGCCCTGACGCGCTTGCGCTGCTTGATCAGTTATCGACCGCCAAAATGGACGTGGCGCCCGGCAAGCTCGTGTACACGCAGTGGCTGAATCCACTGGCGGGTATCGAAGCCGACTTGACCATTACGCGACTGGCGCAAGAGGAGTTCATGGTGGTGACGGCCGCCGCGTGCCAAACCCGTGATCTGGCCTGGCTGCGCAAGCACCGTGTCGCGTTGGCCTTGACCAATTGCTGGATCACGGATGTGACGCCCGGTATCGCGATGCTCGGTCTGATGGGCCCGAACAGTCGCCCGCTACTGGAAAAGCTGACTGGCGAGGACTTTTCCAACGCTGCGCATCCATTCGCATGGTCGCGCGAAGTTGAGATTGGCTATGCGACGGTGCGTGCGAGTCGCATCACCTATGTGGGTGAGTTAGGTTGGGAACTGTACGTCTCGTCCGAGCACATTCTCGATGTGTACGAGCGCATTATTGCGGTCGGCGATGCATTTGGCCTCAAGCATGCCGGTTACCATTCCATGGCAGCGTGCCGTGTCGAAAAGGGCTATCGCAGTTGGGGTCATGACATCGCCGATGAAGACACGCCGATGGAGTCGGGTCTGTCCTTCACGGTCGCGTGGGACAAAGCGGGCGGCTTCATCGGACGGGATGCATTGCTTGCGCATCGCGCCAAGGGCACGCCGACTAAGCGGCTGATTCAGGTCGTTCTGGAGGATGACTCCGCCGCGGCGCCACTGATGTACCACGAAGAACCGATTCTCAAAGATGGGATCATTGTGGGCTCCATTCGCTCCGGTGCCTGGGGGCATCGGCTCGCTAAGTCGATTGGCATGGGCTTTGTGGGCTGCGCCACCGGGGTGACCAAAGAATGGCTCTCGCAGGGTGTGTGGGAGGTGGAAGTGGCCTGCAAGCGCTATACGGCGCGGGTCCAACTTGAACCCCTCTACGACCCGAAGAATGAACGGATCAAGGCTTAAATACTTAATGCACTCGGAAACCAGCGGCGCCATGCGCGCCACGGAGACAACAATATGAAAACCCATGCACGTGTCGTAATCATTGGTGGCGGCGCCGTTGGCGCCAGCGCCCTCTATCACCTGACCGAATTGGGGGTGACGGATGTCGTGCTGATCGAGCGAGATGAACTGACCGCCGGGTCGACCTGGCATGCGGCCGGCAATTGCCCTAACTTTTCGACCTCTTGGAATACGATCAAGCTGCAGCGGCATTCGACCAAGCTGTACGCCGATTTGGCCAAGAAGACCGGCTACGACATCAATTATCACGTTACCGGCAGCATCCGTATTGCACACGAGCACGATCGTGTCGACGAGTTCAAGCACGTCGTCTCGCAAGCGCGCGCACAGGGCATTGAATTTGAGTTCATGACCCCTTCCGACGTGGCCAAAATGCACCCGTTCATGAATGTGTCCGATATCAAAGCCGCGCTTTACGATCCGTATGATGGGGATATCGACCCTGCACAGCTGACCCAAGCGTTGGCCAAAGGCGCGCGCGATAAGGGTGCAGAGATTTATCGCAATACCAAGGTCACCGGGATCGAGAAGACCGCCTCCGGCGAATGGAAGATCCTCACCAACAAGGGCGACATCGTGGCCGAGTCGGTCATTAACGCAGCCGGCTACCGCGGCGGTGAGATCGCGGCGATGGTCGGCGAGTACCTGCCGATCGTGACGCTGTCGCACCAGTACATGGTGACCGAAGATATTCCGGAGTTGGTGGCACGCGGCACCGAGCGTCTGCCGCTCGTGCGGGACCCGGACGTGAGTTACTACTTGCGACAGGAGCGTCACTCCTTGCTGCTCGGGCCCTATGAGTGGGAAGCCCGCGCGCATTGGCTCGATGGCGTGCCCGAGGAGTTCGCAAACCAGTTGTTCGAGGATGATCTGGACCGCTTGGGCGACTACATCGAACGGGCGATCATCCAAGTCCCCATCCTCGGTAGCGTTGGCATCAAGACCGTTATTAACGGACCGATCCCGTATGCCCCTGACGGTAACCCGCTCATGGGTCCGGCACCGGGCTTGAAGAATTTCTACCACTGCTGCGCCTTCACTTTTGGTATCGCGCAAGCGGGCGGGGCCGGCAAGTCGATTGCCGAGTGGGTCGTCAATGGCCATCCCGAGTGGGACATGTGGCCGTTCGACCATCGGCGCTATCTCGAGCACGCCAACCAAAAATTCACGTTGGCCAAAGCCATCGAGACCTATCAGCACGAGTACGGGATTGGCTACCCGCAGGAAGAGCGTCCCGGGGGACGCCCGGCCAAGGCTTCGCCACTGTATGACCGCCTCAAAGCGAAGGGCGCGCAGTTCGGTGCCCGCGGTGGTTGGGAGCGCGCCGTGTATTTCGCGCAGCCTGGCGATAAGGGCGGCACCGATACGTCGTTCCGCCGTTGTCACTGGCATGAGGCCGTGCAACGCGAGTGCGCTGCAGTGGAGCAGCGCGTGGCCGTGCTCGACCTGCCGGGCTTCACCAAGTTTGAAGTGACGGGCGCGGGTGCCGGCGCCTGGATTGACGGCATGATCACGGGTGTCTTGCCGAAGGAAGGGCGCACGGCGCTAAATTACTTCCTCGCTCCGAGTGGCGGCATCGTCACCGAAATGACGGTCACGAACCTCGGCCAAGGCAAGTACTGGCTGATCAGTGCCGCCTCGGGCGAGCGCCATGACTTGCATTGGTTGCATGCGCATCTGCCGAGCGATGGTTCGGTCAGGATCTCCAATGAAACTGCGCGCTACGGCACCTTAATCCTCGTCGGTCCGCGCTCGCGCGATGTGCTCGCCCAACTCACGAAAACGGATCTGTCGAACCCAGCCTTCCCTTGGCTCACGGTACGGACGATCGAAATCGGTTACACCAAGGCATTGGCCTTCCGCGTCAATTACGTCGGTGAACTGGGTTGGGAGTTGCACATTCCGTCCGAGCACGTGGCCTCCGTGTACGACCTGCTGTTCGAAGCCGGCGCGGCGTTCGGTATCGCGGACTTTGGCTTGTACGCAATGGACAGCCTGCGGTTGGAGAAGTGCTATCGCTCCTGGAAGGCGGATCTCACTACCGATTACACCCCCTTCATGGCCTCGTTGGATCGCTTTGTGAAGATCGACAAAGCGGGTGGCTTTATCGGCCAGCCTGCGCTCAAGCAATGGATCGAGAAGGGCCTGCCTGAGCGCTTTGTCCCGCTCATCGTGGATGCGGCCGACGCCGATGCGTCTGCGGTCTCCATCGTCTATGACGGCGATGAGGTGGTGGGATTGGTCACCTCGGGTGGGTTCGGTTACCGCATCCAGAAGAGTATTGCCCTGGCGTACGTGCGGACGGATCTTGCGGTGCCCGGTCGGGAACTGACCATCGAAGTGCTCGGTGAGCGTCGCCGAGCGGTTGTCGGCGTGGAACCGTTGTACGATCCGACCAATGCGCGGTTGCGTGACTGAAAGTCCCTTGACGCCGCCTCACGGGAGGCGGCGCCTAAATGGGTTTTCCGTGCCGTTGGTTCACGTGGCTTTGTTGTGTAGTAGGACTTCTTTGCTCGTGTTGCAGTCCGTGTGGGTGTGACGTCGTCACTGACGTAGCCAGAGGAACTGCGATGGCCAAGATCCTTCCTCGTCTGGACATCTCGCCGAGCGCGCAGTCTGCGTTCGGCCCAGACGTGCAGGGAACCCACGGTAGCCGGCTAGAACTCGGGCTTGGGTGCACGGGCGAGCCAAGTGGTGAGCAGCCTCGGGTTAGTTTTTGGCGGCTAGGGCAATGGTGTCCAAGAGAGCCTCCTGCCCTTAGATGCCTACAACGCGGTTTTAATGCGCGTCCACGAGCGCGTGAGCAGTCGCTCGGTGGCCGGGCTGACTTCCGCCGATAAGAAGGTGCGGCGCTCGAGCTCTGGGGGTGGATAGACCACCGGATTGCGCCGTATCGCTGGATTCACCAACGCGTCTGCAGCCCGATTGTCGTTGCCGTAGAAGATGTCGTTGGTGATCGCGGCAATGGTCGTTGGCTTCAAAATGAAGTTAAGGAACTCGTAACCTTCGCTGACGTGGGGTGCATCGGTTGGAATCAGGAAGGCTGAATAGTCTGCATTGGAGCCTTCTGTTGGAATTGTGAACGCGAGGTCCAGTTTGACTCCGGCCGCGCGGGTCCGCGCGATCGCCGTCGCGTAGTCGCTAGACCAACCCATGGCGATGCACGTCTCGCTGTTGGCGAGGGAATTGATGTACTCCGAGGAGTCGAAGGTGCGGATATAGGGCCTGACCTTGAGAATCAGCGCTTCCGCGGCTCGGAAGTCCTCCCGGCGCGTTGAATTGGGATCTATCCCGAGATAGACAAGCGCTAGCTGCAGCACGTCGCGCGAGGAGTCCAAGAAGGTGATGCCGCAATCGGCAAACTTGCTGGCAATTTCTGGGTCGAAAATCATCTTCAGACTGTCGACAGGGGCGTGGGGCATGCGCTCGCGAATTTTTTTGACGTTGTAGGCGAAGCCGTTCAGCGAATGCAGATACGGCACCGCATGCTCGTTGCCCGGGTCAAATTGGGCGTACAACGCGAGGATTTTCGGATCGATATTCTCAAGGCCCCTCAGCTTGGAGCGGTCCAGCTTCAGGTAGGCGCCGGCCTTGATCTGGCGACTGAACAGCAAGGTCGAGGTTTCGACGACGTCGTAGCCCGATCCGCCTGCCAACATTTTGGCTTCCACGGTGGAGTCTGCATCAAAGGTGTCGTAATCGACTTTAATACCGGTCTGCTGTTCAAAATCTTGCAGCGTGTGTTTGCCGATGAAATCAGCCCAGTTGTACACGCTCACGGTACGGGGTTCTGGTTCCTTAGAGCCGCACCCGGCCAGTACGGCGAGGACGCTGCAGAATGCCGCGATCGGGAGGGACCAGTGTATCCCCGCCCGGTCGCGGCGGCGCATCAAGCCACCAACTCCTGCGCCGCGTCAATCAGCATGTCGACGACGTAAGGCGTGAACGAGCGCCATGTTTCGAGATGGAACACGTCCGCTGCCGTCCGCCACAAATAAATCTCAGACTTCATGTACACGGTCCGTGTGCACATGCCGACCGGAAAGGCCCCGAGATCGAGGTCCAACGGGCAGCCGGTGCCCAGTAACCACTCGGCTTGTGGGCCCTTTACTAAGAACGCCACCTGGCGATGCCCGATATCGACAATAGAGTGGGGCGTCTGCCCTAACGCTTCGGCGAGCGCAACGCGTAGGGCCGCACTGTCGGTCAGTGGTGCCAGTAGTAGGTGCTCGTCAGGGCCCATCCACAGCGCGGCCCGTGGGCCGACGGCGTTCGCGCGACAGGCTGCAGTGGGCAACGCGACGCCGAAGCCGCGCGCGGCGGCAGCGCTCGCATCCGGCCCACCGCGAAAGCTCAGTCGCGTCATCGCGGGCAGTGCCTCGAGCCAAGGGGTCGCGTCGATGCGCGGTGATCGTCGGGTTAAATTAGACATTGAGGCGTGCCCCCTGCGGGTCGTAGAACACGGTCGATACCACCTTCACGGGGATATCGCCGCCTGGCATGGCGACATGGAGTGTCTGGTCCATCTTGGAGCGACCACCTTCGACGACCGCCATCGCGATGGATCGACCGAGTGTGGCGCTGAAGTAAGACGAAGTGACGTGGCCAATCATCGCAAACGGAATCGGTCGATTCGGTTCGAGCACCACCTGAGCGCCTTCCTCCAGTACCACGGCAGGATCTGCCGTCAGTAGGCCGACCAGTTGTTTGCGGTTGGCCGCTTTGAGTGCCGGGCGCTCCATGCCGCGCTTGCCAACGAAATCCCGCTTGGTCTTGCCAATGGCCCAGGCGACACCGGCGTCGTCTGGGGTCAGCGTCCCATCCGTATCCTGACCCACAATGATGTAGCCCTTCTCGGCGCGCAGGACGTGCATCGCTTCAGTGCCATACGGCGTGATGGCGAACTCCTGGCCGGCAGCGTAGATCGCCTCCCACAGATCAGTGCCGTATTCCGCGGGCACGTTGATCTCAAAGCCCAACTCGCCGGTGAAGCTGACGCGCATCAGAATCACCGGAATGCCGCCGATCTGCCCATGTGCCACGCCCATGTGCGGTAGGGCGGCCGCCGACAAGTCGACGTTGGTGACCACTTTGGCCAGCACCTCGCGTGCCTTAGGCCCTTGTACCGCCACCACCGCCCATTGTTCGGTGGTGGAGGTGATCCAGACGGACAGATCTTGCCACTCAGTCTGGATGTAGTCCTCCATCATCCCGAACACGCGAGCGGCGCCGCCGGTGGTCGTGGTCACATGGAAACGGTCGTCAGCGAGTCGCACGATCACGCCATCGTCGTAGACGAATCCATCGTCGCGGCAGAGGATCCCGTAGCGGGATCGATTGACGCCGAGGCTGGTCCAGTTGTTGACATAGAAGCGATTGAGAAATTCCGCCGCGTCCTTGCCAACGACTTCAATCTTGCCGAGTGTAGAGGCGTCGAACATGCCGACCGAGTTGCGCACACCGAGACATTCACGGTGAACGGCCGCATCCATGTCCTCGCTGCCAATCGGGAAGTAACGCGTGCGCTTCCAGTTGCCTACATCTTCAAAGACGCCACCGCGCGCCACTGCCCAATCGTGGCTTGGCGTGCGTCGCACCGGATCAAACTGCTCGCCGCGGGCGGCGCCCGCGAAGGCGCCAAACGTCACCGGCGTATAGGGCATCCGATAGGTGGTTAGGCCCACCTCAGCCAGACGACGATTAGAAGTCGCGGCGACAATGCCCAGCGCATTCAACCCCGAGGTCTTGCCTTGGTCGGTCGCCATGCCGGTCGTGGTATACCGCTTGATGTGCTCGATCGACTCGAAGCCTTCGCGCTGTGCCAAGGCGATATCGCGCGTGGTCACATCGTTCTGGAAGTCGACAAAGGCCTTCTTCGGTGGAATCAGACCGGCCAGTTGGGGCAGGGCGCCCGGTTGGCCGGCGAGTCCCGCATCCAGGCTGCTGGCGCTCAACGGCGCTGCCGTGGTGTGCAAGCCGGCTGCTGCGGCCGCAGCAGCGCCTGCAGTCGCGCCGTCGTTCAGTGCTGCTGCAAGGCCTGACACGCCGCGGCTAAAGCCCGCCGAGCGCGTGCGCTCTACGGTGGCAGCGGGCAAGAACGCCCCCAGGGTTTCGTCATAGGACAGTTTGCCGCGTGATTGCGAGTGCAAGTGGACGCTTGGGGTGTAGCCACCGGACATCACGATCGTGTCACAGGCAATCGTGTTGCCTGCGACGACCTGCCCGTCCGCGCCGATCAGACCCAACTGCAGGCCCTCGACGCGCAGTTTGCCGGTAACGCCGAGTGCGGTTGCATTCGGCAGGATCCGTAGCCGAGCCGATTTGGCGGCCGCGTAGCCGGGACCGTCAATAGACCCGACTGGTCGCACATCCGCGATCACGGCAACGGTGGCGCCGGTCGCGCTGAGATCGACGGCTGCTTCAAACGCTGCATCGCTACCGGCGAGTACGGCGATGCGCTCACCGACGCGCACCCCATAGCGATTGGCATAGGTGCGGGCAGCAGCGGCCAGCATGACGCCCGGGATATCGTTGCCCGGGAAAATCAGTGGTCTTTCGATCCCACCGGTGGCGAGGACCACTTCACTAGCACGGACCTGCCACAGCCGCTCCCGGGGCAGGTTTGCCGGTGTCGTCGCCAAATGTTCGGTGAGGCGCTCCGACAAGCCCACATGGTTGTGTGGGAAATAACCAAATGCGGTGGTTCGTGCGAGCACGCGGACGCGCGGGTTCGCACGGAGTGATGCCAACGTCTGTGCAACCCAGTCCATCGCGGGCAGGCCCTCGATGGTTGCTGAACGCTCCGACAGGAGTGACCCTCCCATCTCCGCTTGTTCATCGCAGAGAATGACGCGCGCGCCTGATTGGGCGGCGGCTGCAGCAGCGGCCAGGCCCGCGGGGCCCGCGCCGACAACCAGCACTTCGCAGTGTACGTACTGTTGGGCGTAGCGATCCGGGTCCGGCAAGGTGGGTGCGACCCCGAGACCGGCCGCGGCACGGATCTTGGGTTCATAGACCTTAAACCACCAAGAGCGCGGCCACATGAAGGTCTTGTTGTAGAAACCCGCCGGCAACATGGGCGACAGCAGATTGTTGATGGCGCCGACATCGAATTCGAGGGACGGCCAACGATTTTGGCTCTCTGCTGTCATGCCTTCGTAAATCTCTACCTGCGTGGCGCGCAGATTCGGCGTACGGCGCGCCGCGTCGCGGGTGACGGTGACGAGTGCGTTCGGCTCTTCGGAGCCGCTGCCGAGAATGCCGCGCGGACGGTGGTACTTGAATGAGCGTCCGATCAGATGGACACCGTTCGCCAACAGGGCGGACGCGAGCGTGTCCCCGGCCAGCCCCTCATAGGAGCGCCCGTCAAAAGTGAACTGAATCTTTTTCGAGCGGTCGACACGACCTCCCGTAGTGGTGCGGGCCTTCATGCGCCGACTCCCGGTAAATCGGGTCGTTCTCCGACCTTGTACGTCGTCACAAAAAAGTCGGTGGTGGTGTCGCGGATCGCGTTGAAAAAGCGACCGCAGCCACGCACATGCCGCCACCGCTCCCGAAACAGACCGCGGGTGTTGTCGCGCAGGTACAGGTACTGCAGGAGTTCATCCTCCGTCGTCGTGGCCGGTTCGCTCGGGCGGGCCACGTGGGCCTGTCCGCCATAGGCGAATTCAGGCTCCGGTCTGGCACCGCAATACGGACATTCAATGACCAGCATAGTTTGAACCTTCAGTGCGCAACGGCCGCGGCCGCTGCTTCATCGATCAGGAGACCATCGCGGAAACGCTCGATGGTGAACGCGGCGTTCAATGGATGCGGCTCGTTATGCGCAATCGTGTGCGCAAAGACGTGTGCGGAGCCCGGCGTGGCCTTGAACCCACCCGTGCCCCAACCACAGTTCACATACAGTCCCTCGACCGGGGTCTTGGAAATGATGGGCGAACGATCCGGTGTGCAGTCCACGATGCCACCCCAATTGCGGAGCATCTTTAGGCGCCGCACCATGGGGAACAGTTCGCAGATGGACTCGAGCGTATGGGCGCTAATGTGCAGTCCGCCCCGCTGGGTATACGAGTTGTACGCATCAGTGCCCGCACCGATCACCAACTCCCCCTTGTCCGACTGGCTCATGTAGGCGTGGATCGTATTGGACATGACCACACACGGCATGATCGGCTTCACCGGCTCCGACACCAAGGCCTGCAGCGGGTAGCTCTCGAGTGGTAGGCGGACGCCGGCGTAACCCATGACGACGCTGGTATGGCCCGCCGCCACGACGCCCACTTTCTTCGATCGGATCAGGCCGCGCGTGGTCTCGATCGCTTCGATGGCGCCCGAAGCATCTTTGCGCAGGCCCGTGACTTCGCAGTTTTCGATAATGTCGACGCCGAGTGCATCGGCTGCGCGGGCATAACCCCAGGCCACGGTGTCATGGCGCGCGACACCCCCCCGACGTTGGAGTGCGCCGCCGAGCACCGGGTAGCGAATATTGCGCTCGATATTGAGGATCGGGCAAAACGCCTTGGCTTCCTCTGGAGTCAGCCATTCATTATCGACCCCATTGCCCCGATTGGCATGGATGTGGCGTTTGCTGACCTGCATGTCATGCACCGTGTGCGCCAGCATCAGCACGCCGCGCGGCGAGAACATCGTGTTGTAGTTAAGAACCTGCGAGAGGTCCTTCCAAAACTTCAGCGAATGGTCGTAGAGGCGGGCACTTTCGTCGAACAGATAGTTGGATCGAATGATGGTGGTGTTGCGACCAGTGTTACCACCGCCTATCCACCCCTTCTCGACGACGGCAATGTTCGTCATGCCATGCTCGGCCGCGAGGTAATAGGCTGTGCCGAGCCCATGACCACCGCCACCAATGATGATCGCGTCGTACTCCGCCTTGGGCGCCGCACGGCGCCACTGCGTCTTCCAACCCTGATGGCCGCCGAAGGCCTCCTTGAGGAGGGACCAGCCAGAAAACTTTTGCATTACGCCCTCAGATCGTTGTTGTCAGGGTCATAAGGGGATTCGATCAGCACGGTCGCTTTCTTGCGCTCGCCGAGCACTTCGATCGAGAGTTCCGTGCCCGGTGCCGCAAACTCTGGCTTTACATAGCCTATGATCAGGCTCTTTTGGATGGTGTGACCGTAGTATCCCGACGTTGCGCGGCCAATCATTTGGTCGCCAGCGAACAAGGGCTCATTGCCGAGCGGATCGGCATCGGTCACGCCATGGACCTGCGCAGTGATGAAGCGATGCGGCACCCCGTTGGCCAGTTGTTGCTCCAATGCGGCCTTGCCATAGAAATGGGGTTTGTTCATCCGCACGAAGCGGTCGAGCGAACCTTCAAATGGCGTGTAGTCGCGCGTCAGGTCGCTGCCCCACATGCGGTAGGACTTCTCCATGCGCAACGATTCCATTGCGCGCATGCCCACGAGACCGAAACCAAACTCGGCGCCGGCGGCGCAGATCTGGTCGAACAGACCGTGTGCGTATTCGATCGGGAAGTGCAACTCCCAGCCGAGCGTGCCGACGAAATTCACGCGCAGTGCGTACACCTCGGTGGCATAGCCGACCTCGATCGTTTGGCTCGTCAGCCAAGGGAACGAAGCATTGTCGAGCGGCGCGTCGGTGATCTTCGCGAGCAGATCCCTTGCGCGTGGTCCACCAATGACAAAGCAGCCGCGGGCGCCGGTGATGTTGCGCATCATGACCGAGCCATCGGTCGGCAGACGCTTCTGCAGGAAGTCGTGGTCGTAGCGCTCCGCGGCGCCCGCGCTCACCACATAGTAGTGGTGCTCGGCGAGCTTCGTGATTGTGAACTCAGAGCGGATGCCGCCGCGCTTGGTTAGTGCATGGCACAAGGCGATGCGACCGATCTTGGTCGGTACCTTGTTGGCCACCAGGCTATCCAGCCACGTCTCTGCACCGGCGCCGGTCACTTCCCACTTCGAGAAGGGCGTCAGGTCGATCATGCCGACCTTTTCGCGCATCAAGCGCACTTCGTTGCCGACGTGCTCAAAGTAGTTCGAGCGGCGGAAGCTCCAGACGTCCTTCGCAGCAACACCGGCGGGCGCAAACCACAACGGCCGCTCCCAACCATAGCGCTGACCGAAGACGGCGCCGGCCTTGGCTAGCTTGTCGTAGATTGCGCTGGTTTTCGCGGGCCGGCCGGCCGGGCGCTCTTCGTCGGGGTAATGAATGGTGAAGACCTCTCTATACGTCTCCTCATTCTTCTCGACCACATAACGCTTCGAGGTGTACGGACCATAGCGACGTGGGTCGGCCGAGAGCATATCGATGCCCGGCTCGCCCTCGACGATCCATTCGGCCAGCTGCCAGCCCGAACCACCGGCTGCGGTAATGCCGAAGCTGTGGCCCTCGTTGAGCCAGAGATTGCGTTTGGACCACGCCGGTCCGATCAGCGGGCTGCCGTCCGGTGTGTAGGAGATTGGCCCATTCACAATGTCCTTGATGCCGCAATGTTCGAGTGCGGGCACGCGCCGCTGGGCTGCCTCGATATACGGCAGCAGTCGCTCAAGATCACCCTCGAATAGGTTCTTGCCAAACCAGTCGGGGACGCCATCGGCGAAGCGCGCGGGCGCACCTTTTTCATAGGGGCCAAGAATCCAGCCCAAGCGCTCTTCGCGCAGGTAGTACGACTTATCCGACTCACGCAGTACCGCCAATTCGCGGCCACCCTTGGCGCGGTACTCTTCGAGCTCCGGGGACTTGTCGTACACAATGTACTGGTGCTCGACTGGGATAGCCGGGACATTGATACCGAACATCTTGCCGGTCTGACGAGCGTAGTTGCCGGTTGCGCAGACCACATGTTCGCAGGTGATGACCCCTTTGTTCGTGGTCAGGCGCCATTCGCCGTTCGGTAGTTGTTCCGCTGATAGGACTTCGGTCTGCTCATAAATCTCAGCGCCACCGGCGCGAGCGCCCTTGCGTAGCGCCATGGTGAGATCCGCAGGTGCAATATGACCGTCGTGCGGGTGGTACAGCGCACCAATGATCGCCGGCGTCTCGCCATGTCCACCGAGGTCGATCAGTGGCCAGAGTTCTTTGACCTGCTCGGGTGTGATGACTTCGAAGGGGACGCCGATGGTGTTGGCCGTGCCGCAATACTTCTGATACTCGTCCATGCGATCACGGCAGGTGGCGAGGCGCAGGTTGCCGGTGACATGGAAGCTGACGTCTTGACCGGTCTCGGCCGGGAGGCGCTTGTACAGGTCTACCGAGTACTTGTGCAGCTGGCCTACCGTGTAACTCATGTTGAATAGTGGCAACAGCCCGGCCGCGTGCCAGGTCGAACCGGCCGTCAGTTCCGATCGCTCGAGCAGGACAACGTCGGACCAACCCTTCTTCGTGAGGTGGTAAAGCGTGCTGACGCCGACTACACCGCCGCCGACCACAACCACCCGCGCATGGGTCTTCATTTCTCGCGTTCTCCGTTCGAGTCGTTTGGGCACTCGGGGGAGGCCGAGTGGCTGCAAAACTTAAGCGCGAAAGTCTAACCTTCGCCGCCGTGTGAAACACTCCATTTGCGACAAATGCTGACGCAAATGCGCCAGTAGCCCTTATACTGCGGAAAGTCATGATACCTGTAGCTCATAACGGCTTGAGACCGGCGCTCCCTCCGCGCCGGAGCCGGTTTGTCTTTCTGACGCTGCCGCAGTACTCGCAGATTGCCGTGGCCAATGCCATTGAGCCGCTGCGCATGGCCAACACGATTTCGGGTCAAGTCGCCTACGAGTGGTTCGTCACCAGCCTCGATGGCCAACCGGTGTCGGCGAGCAATGGACTGTCCTTGTCGCCGACGGTGGCGCTAGATCAGGTCGGTCGACCGGACATCGTCTTTATCTGTGGCGGCCATAACGTACGCGAGGCGGTTACGCCGATGCTGTTGGCTGTGCTGCGCCGCTTTTCTGAGCAAGGCGCGGGCCTGGGTGCGTTGTGTACGGGCGGGTATGCCTTGGCGCGCGCAGGGCTGTTGGATCGTTGCCGCGCCACCATCCATTGGGAAAATGTGTCCGCTTTGCGCGAAGAATTTCCGCGAGTAATCATTTCAGATCAGGTATTTACGATCGATCGGAACCGATATACCGCATCCGGTGGCGTCGCCCCTTTGGATCTGATGCTCAACCTGATCGAAACCAAATTGGGCAGCAAGGTCTCCCAGTTGGTATCCGAGCAGTTCATCGTCGACCGCATCCGTAGCGACAAAGATCGGCAGTACGTGCCGCTGCGGGCGCAGGTGGGCGTCTCGCATCAGAGTCTGCTGAAGGTGGCCTCCCTGATGGAGGAAAACGTCGAGCGTCCCTTGTCGCTCGAGCGTATTGCCCAGGAAACCGGCTTGTCGCGGCGCCAAATCGAGCGCTTGTTCAAGCGCCACCTCAATTGCGTGCCGAAGCGCTATTACTTGGAACTGCGCTTGAAGCGGGCCCGTGAGTTGCTGCTCCAGACGGCGATGCCCATTATGGATATCACCACGGCCTGTGGGTTTCAGTCGCCGCCCCATTTTTCAAAGTGCTATCGCAAGCAGTTCGGGTACCCGCCGAGCGTAGAGCGGCAGTCACCGCGGCGTGTGCAGCCGTCGACTGAGCCGGCCTCAACCTCCTGAGCGGTTGTCGGAATGCGACCTTTCGTCTCGGGCGACCGTTGGTTTTTTTGTCGTGTCGGTCACTTTTTGTCGTCGCCTTACAAAGCAAATTTACTCATAGGGCTAGCGAAAATGCATGGTCCAGTGCGGCGACAAGGGCCTTAAGGTAATCCGTTGCATCGACAAGTGAGGCCTTGTCGTAATGAGACATGTCACGGTCGCGAAACCACCTACGATTTGGGTCCATTGGCCGTACCATTCGACGCTCAATTGCGTAGGGGTTACGAGACTGCCCCGAACTTGCCATCAGTTTCCGGGAGTACGAGATGTCCGAGGAAGCCTTTGACCTGAACAGCCTGAGCGATCAGGAACTTACCGAACAGGTCCACGACGACCTCTATAACGGTCTGAAGGAAGAAGTCGAAACCGCGACCCATATCTTTCTGGGACGTGGCTGGTCGCCTGAGCGGACGCTGAATGACGCGCTCGTCGAGGGCATGCGGATCGTCGGCATCGATTTCCGCGACGGTATTTTGTTCGTTCCCGAAGTGCTGCTCGCCGCCAACGCGATGAAGGGCGGCATGGAGATTCTGCGTCCATTGCTGGCCGAGACGGGCGTGGAACCGATCGGCAAGGTTGTGATCGGTACGGTTAAGGGCGACATTCACGACATTGGCAAAAACCTCGTCGGCATGATGCTCGAGGGCGCTGGTTTCGAAGTCATCGATCTGGGTATCAACAACCCGGTCGAGAAGTACCTAGCGGCGATCGAAGAGCACAAGCCTGAGATTCTTGGTATGTCAGCGCTGCTGACCACCACGATGCCCTACATGAAGGTTGTGATTGATACCCTCAAGGAAAAAGGCATTCGCGACAACCTCATCGTCTTGGTCGGCGGTGCGCCGCTGAACGAGGAATTTGGTAAGGCGGTCGGTGCTGACGCCTATTGCCGCGATGCGGCCATTGCCGTGGAGACCGCGAAGACGCTCGTCGCTGCCCGTCGCGCTGCTCGCTGATTAGGAGGGCGCGTGGTACCTACGGGCCAAGCGCTCGTGATTGCCTGCGGCGCCCTAGCGAGGGAAATCACCGCGCTTAAGCGAGTGAATGCGTGGGAGCACGTGACGGTGACTTGTCTGCCGCCGGAGTTGCATAACCGGCCTGAGCGGATCACTGGTGCGGTGTTAGATGCGGTGCGCGATGCGCGTGCTGCGGGCTACGAGCAAATTTTTGTCGGTTATGCGGATTGCGGCACGGGTGGGCAACTGGACAGAGCGCTGGAGCCTTTAGGCATCCAGCGCCTACCCGGCGCGCACTGTTACGAGTTTTACGCAACCTCCGCACAGTTTGAGTCGTTGCATGAGGCGCAGCCCGGGACGTTCTATCTGACGGATTTTTTGGTGCGTCATTTTGATCGTCTGGTGCTGGGCTCATTGGGTATCGACCGCTATCCGCAACTGGCCGCTGAATATTTTCGTAACTACACGCGTGTGGTGTACCTACGGCAGGTATCCGATGCGGGCTTGGACGAGCGGGCTCTGGCCGCCGCGGCGGCCTTGGGCCTGCCGCTGGAGATCATCGACACCGGGTACGGGGATCTGCAGACGCAGTTCTCGGATTGGTCTCGGCGCACCGGCGTTGCTGTGGTGATTGAAGCGGCGCGGTCTTGAGGAGATTTTTATGGCTCAGTTGATCATCATTAGTTGGCGGGACATTCCTGCACAGGTTCTCGCCAAACGCGGCAGAGAAGTCTCCAAAGTACAATTGACTCACCGCTTCCAAGAAGCGATTGACCGCGCCGCGATGCGCGCGGGCAAAGGCAGTTCCGATGCGTACCTTGCCGATTGGCAGCGCAGCACGCCGACAACTTGCGACGACGATCTGGCCGCCGTTGTGCAGTCGGTTGCCGCTGAGATCGAAGCCCGCTATAGCGATGAAGATCTGGAGCGCATCATTCGTTCTAAAGGCATCGATGCGAACATTCCGCGTGAGTTGCCACCCGTGACGTCTGAGGAGGCCTGATGTATTCCGTTCGCCGTTGGTCGGTTCGTCATGCGGGTGGGCTCAATCAATTTTATAACGGTCTGGAGCGGGTGCTGGTTGTGCTCGCGCCGCTATGGCGATTGATCGGTTACAACCGTCTTGAGCGCCCGTTTGCCTTCTTGGAGCGCCAAGTCAAAGGCCTCCTGTTCGACTGCAAGATGTGCGGGCAGTGCGTGTTGTCCTCAACCGGCATGAGCTGTTCGATGAACTGCCCTAAAAACTTGCGTAACGGTCCGTGTGGCGGCGTGCGTGCGAACGGCAACTGCGAAGTAAAGCCGGAGATGCGTTGTGTCTGGGTGGAAGCCTGGACCGGTGCGGGTCGCATCAAAGGCGGGCTGGAAAAAATTGCCGTGGTACAGCTCCCGGTCGATCGTCGCCTTGAAGGCCGATCCTCCTGGCTGAAGGTGGTGCGTGAGCGGACCGAGCCGCCCAAAGCGGAGGCCAAGAAATGATATTTGACGACGAGCCGACCGGCGGCGACATGCTGCCGATGCGCCCAGGACACACTTCGCCAGGTCGTTTGGAGCGCGTGCTTCGTGCGGGTGGTTTTGCGGTGACTACGGAGTTGGCGCCGCCAGATTCTGCTGATGCGGATGATGTGTACCGTCGTGCGCGCGTGTTTGATGGTTACGTTGATGCCATCAATGCGACCGACGGCTCTGGCGCCAATGTGCATATGTCGAGTCTTGCCGTTTCGGCGCTGCTCGCTCGAGTCGGCTACGCGCCGGTCATGCAGATTTCTTGCCGTGACAAGAACCGCATCGCGATCCAAGGCGACATTCTTGGTGGCGCGGCGATGGGCGTCTGCAACATGCTCTGTTTGTCAGGCGATGGCGTGCAGTCTGGTGATCACCCGCAATCAAAGCCCGTGTTTGATTTGGATTCGCTCTCGCTGTTGCAGATCGCCACCACCATGCGTGACAAGAGCACCTTCCAGAGCGGTCGCAAGTTGAGTTCAGCGCCGAAGGTATTCTTTGGTGCTGCAGAAAATCCTACCGTGGCGCCGCTTGAGCATCGCGCCAGTCGACTGGCTAAGAAGGTCGCCGCTGGGGCGCAGTTTATTCAGACGCAGTATGTCTATGACATGGATCGTCTGCGGGACTTCATGCGTCGGGTTGAGGACCTCGGTCTGTTCGAAAAGGTGTACTTGCTCATCGGCGTCGGTCCGTTCAAGACGGCCAAGGGCGCGGAATGGATGCGTAACAACGTGCCTGGAATGCATGTGCCCGATGCTTTGATCCAGCGGCTTGCAGGCGCGGAAGACCAGGCGAAAGAAGGTCGACAGGTTTGCGTCGATCTGATTCAGGAAGCCCGCAGCATCAAGGGTGTCCACGGCGTGCACATCATGGCGTATCGCCAAGAAGAAACTGTTGCCGAGATCGTCGACCGATCCGGCGTTCTGGAAGGCCGGGTGCCTTGGCACCCGAATCGCGATTTGAACTTCGAGGGGAATTCCCAATGACCGATACCGTGATCAGCTCGGCGACCCGGGAGGTCGTCATTGGTTTTAACCGCCCATTCGTCATTATTGGCGAACGCATCAATCCGACGGGACGCAAGATTCTCGCAGCCGAAATGGCGGCGGGCGACTTTTCACGCGTGATTTCTGACGCGTTGGCGCAGATTGAAGCGGGCGCCCATATGCTCGACGTCAACGCGGGAATCCCGCTGGCCGATGAGCCTGCGATCCTGGCGCAGGCCGTGCAGCTTGTGCAGTCGATCACCGACACGCCGCTGTCGATCGACTCCTCCATTGTGGCGGCGCTTGAGGCGGGCCTTGCGGTCTACAAGGGCAAGGCCTTGGTCAACTCGGTGACCGGCGAAGATGATCGCCTAGAAACGGTGCTGCCGCTGGTGAAGAAGTACGGCGCTGCGGTGGTCGCGATCTCGAACGATGAAACGGGTATTTCTGAAGACCCGGATGTGCGTTTTGAGGTGGCCAAGAAGATTGTCCACCGCGCGATGGATCACGGTATTCCCGTTAGCGACGTGGTCGTGGACCCGTTGGTGATGCCAATCGGCGCCATCAATCAAGCAGGTGTGCAGGTGATGCGCCTTGTGTACCGCCTACGGACGGAATTGAAGGTCAACACGACCTGCGGCGCTTCCAATGTCAGCTTCGGCTTGCCGAACCGCCATGGTATCAACGCCGCGTTCCTCACCATGGCGATTGGTTCTGGCATGACCTCTGCGATCACCAACCCGCTGCACGCGGAGACCATGCAGGCTGTCATGGGTGCCGACGTCATGATGGGTCATGATCCCGACTGCGCGCGCTGGATCCGTAAGTACCGTGACGTGCCTGTTCCAGGCGCAACCGATGGTGGTCGCGGACGTCGTGAAGGCGGACACCGCCGTCGTCCTGCCTGAGAAAAACATGACAGACGCGCTCGTCGTATTCACGCCCTCCGGTAAGCGCGGGCGCTTTGAAATTGGCACTTCGCTGTTGTCGGCCGCGCGGTCGCTGGGTGTGGACATTGATTCTGTCTGCGGTGGGCGCGCCCTCTGCACACGTTGTCAGGTGCATATTCAAGAAGGCGAGTTTGCCAAGCATGGCGTGCGCTCAGATGCAGCGAACCTGAGTGAGGTGACGGCACCCGAGCAGCGTTTGGCCAATCGCAAGGTGCTTGCGCCGGGTCGTCGGTTGTCGTGTCAGGCCAAGTTGCTCGGCGACGTGGTGGTCGACGTGCCAGAGACCAGCCAAGTGCATCGTCAGGTGGTGCGTAAGGCCGCCGAGGCGCGTGATATTGAGTTGTATCCGCTGATTACGTTGCATTATGTAGAGGTCGCTGAACCGGATATGCATGACCCGTCGGGGGATGTCCGACGCATGACCGATGCGCTGCAGCGTGAGTGGGGGCTGACCGATCTGACCTGTGATCTGGGTGTTCTGCAGACCCTGCAGAGCCGCTTGCGGCAAGGTCAGTGGAAGGTCACTGTGGCGGTTCATGATCGCAATCGCGTGGTCGCGGTCTGGTCGGGTCTGCGCGAGAGTGTCTATGGCGTGGCGGTCGACGTAGGCTCCACCACCATTGCTGCGCATTTGTGCAATCTCACCAACGGTGAGGTGGTCGCGTCCGCCGGTCTGATGAACCCCCAGATTCGTTTTGGCGAAGATCTGATGAGCCGCGTGTCTTACTCGATGATGAATCCGGGTGGCGCGGCACAGATGACCGCTGCGGTGCGGGTAGCTCTTGGCGATCTCACCGCCGAAGTGGCGAAGATGGCGGGCGTCGAGCTCGGCTCGATCCTGGAGATGACCATCGTCGGCAATCCGATCATGCATCACTTGGTGCTCGGTATTGATCCGGTGGAGTTGGGCGGTGCGCCGTTTGCACTGGCCATCGATGGCACGGTCACCGTGACCGCAGCGGAGTTGGGTATTGCGATCGATCCGTGTGCGCGTATCTATGTACTGCCTTGCATTGCTGGGCACGTCGGCGCCGATACCGCGGGCATGGTGTTGGCGGAACGGCCTGATCTGGTGGAGCCGATTACGCTTCTAGTCGACGTGGGCACCAACGCCGAGATCGTCCTCGGTAATAAAGATCGACTGGTGGCTTGCTCAAGCCCCACGGGACCGGCATTTGAAGGCGCCCAGATTTCGTGCGGTCAGCGCGCCGCTCCCGGCGCGATCGAGCGGATCCGCATCGATCCGGTAACGTTGGAGCCACGCTTCCGGGTGATCGGTTCCGAGCTTTGGTCGGATGATCCGGCCTTTGCCGAGGCAGTTTCCCGCACCGGCATTACGGGGATCTGCGGCTCCGGCATCATCGAGGTGATGGCTGAGCTGTATCTATCCGGCATCATCAACCAGGACGGCGTGGTCGATGGATCGATGGCCGAACGCTCCGCACGGATTGTGGCCAATGGCCGGACGTTCGCCTATGTGCTGCATGAGGGCGAACAGCGCTTGATGATTACCCAGAACGACGTTCGTGCCATCCAGTTGGCAAAAGCTGCGCTGCATGCGGGCATCTTGTTGCTCATGGAGCGACTGGGCGTGGAGAAGGTGGATCGGATCCGGTTGGCTGGTGCGTTTGGTAGTCATATCGACGTGAAATACGCGATGGTGCTTGGCATGATCCCGGACTGTGCGCTCGCTGAGGTGACCTCGGCGGGTAATGCGGCAGGCACCGGCGCGCGTATCGCCTTGTTGGATTCCCGTTCGCGGGCCACGATCGAAGCGATTGTGGGTAGGGTCGAGAAGATTGAGACTGCACTGGAGCCGAGATTCCAATCGCATTTCGTCGAATCCATGGCGATTCCTCATAAGACCTTGCCCTATGACAACTTGCGTCTGGCGGTGGCCTTGCCGGAGACCAAATCGGTAGTTTCTTCCGGCGGTGAGGCTCGTGAGCGTCGTTCAGGTCGGCGAACGGCCCGAAGTTAAGACTCGGAATTGATGCGGCGTCCAAGGAAGGCCCGGTCCGTGTAGGATCGGGCCTTCGCCGTTCTATAGGGACGACAGTGCGGTCCAATCACGTCATGGGGAGAGCGGTATGGCAGCGCGGCGATTGCCGGTAGGCTATCTAGAGGATCGGCGTATTCAGGACTTTAGACGCGATGGCGCGATCGTCCTGCCGGGCTTGCTAACGCAGCAGGAGGTTGCTCTGCTGCGTGAAGGGATCGATCAAAACCTCGCCGCGCCCAGTCCGCGTGCAAAAATCGCCAGCCGCGCCGAGGATCCGGGTCTTTTTATCGAAGACTTTTGTTGTTGGTCCGAAATTCCAGCGTATGAACGATTTATCCGAGAGACGCCGTTAGCAGAAGTTGCGGCGCGTTTGACAGACAGTCGCACGATTCGGCTGTATCACGATCACATGCTCACCAAGGAAGCCGGTACGCGCCAGCGTACGCCGTGGCACCAGGACCAGCCCTACTACAACATCGAAGGTCATCAGAACGTCAGCTACTGGATTCCGGTGGACCCAGTCAGTCGGGCGGCGACCTTGGAGTTTGTGGCAGGGTCCCACCTAGGCCCTTGGCTGATGCCGCGCTCGTTCATGACCACGGAGGCACACTGGTTTCCCGAGGGCACCCTGACCGAGATGCCGCCGATCGAAGCTGATCGTGCGGCGTATCCGATCATCGGTTGGCCGATGGAACCGGGCGATGTGCTGGCATTCCACATGTTGGCGCTACACGCCTCCGCCGGTGCGGACCCTGGTCAACGCCGGCGCGTGTTTTCGCTGCGCGTGATGGGGGACGACGTGACGCATGCGCCTAGGCATTGGGTCACGTCACCGCCGTTTGTCGGACTAGAGCGGGAACTGCCGGCCGGTCAACCGATGGAGCACCCCCTGTTTCCGGTGCTCTATACGGCCGAGTGAATCAGATATTCGAATCCGGGAAAGAACCCTTGCGGCGCGCGATAAAGTCGAGCAATGCTTCGTCGATCGCGGGGTCGAGGGCGGGTGCTTCGTATTCGGATAGTTGCCGCTTCCAGTTGGCATTGGCGCGGACCGCCATATCCGGCGCACCTTCCGCCTCCCACTGTTCGAAGCTGTTGTTATCCATGAGCGGCGAGCGGTAAAAAGCCGTCTCAAAGTTGGCCTGCGTATGGGCGCAGCCAAGGAAGTGCTTGCCCGGCCCCACTTCACGGATGGCATCCATGGCTTGACCATTTTCCGACAGGTCCACGCCTTGTAGGAAGGTCTGCATCATGCCGGCCTGATCGGCATCCATGACGAACTTCTCGTAGCCCATGGCGAGGCCACCTTCCAACCAGCCGGCGGTGTGCAGGACGAAGTTCACGCCAGCAAGGCAAGTGGGCAAGAGGGTATTGGCCGATTCATAAGCCGCTTGTGCGTCGGGGATCTTGGAGCCGCATAGACCGCCACCGGACCGGAAGGGCACGCCGAGGCGGCGCGCTAGGGCGGCCATGACGTACAGCACCAAGGCCGGTTCTGGTGTGCCGAACGTCGGGGCACCGGATTGCATGGACACCGAGGAGGCAAAGCTACCGAAAATAACCGGGGCGCCGGGATTGACCAACTGCGCGAAGGCCATGCCGGCGAGCGATTCCGCCAGGGTCTGCGCCGCGGTGCCCGCGACCGTGACTGGCGACATGGCGCCGGCGAGGATGAACGGCGTCACGATCGTCGCTTGATTGGCACGCGCATAGACCTTCAGCGCGCCGAGCATCGTCGCGTCGAAGGTCATAGGGGAGTTAGCGTTGATCAGGCTGACGAGGACCGTCTTGTTGCGGCCGGTGACGGGGTCTACAAAGTCAGGACCAAAGGCGATTTTCGCCATCTCTACGCTGTCTTCAGCGCGTTCGGGTGCCGTCACGGACCCCATGAAGGCCTTGTCGCTGTACTTGATGTGGCTATAGACCATATCGAAGTGCCGCTTGTTGACAGGCAAGTCGACCGGTTCGCAAATCGTGCCACCCGAGTGGTGTAACGCCGGCGCCATGTAGGCCAGTTTCACGAAGTTGCGGAAGTCCTCGATCGTGGCGTAACGACGGCCTTCATCCAGATTGCGGATGAAGGGCGAACCATAGGCGGGTGCAAACACCGTATTACGGCCCCCAATCTGCACCGAGCGCGCTGCATTGCGGGCATGCTGCGTGAATTCGCGGGGGGCGCTGTTCTGAACGATTTGTCGGCACATACCGCGCGGAAACCGTACGCGTTCGCCGTCAACAGAGGCGCCTGCGGCTTTCCAGATCTCCAGCGATTCTGGGTCGTCGCGAAAGTCGATACCGATTTCTTCAAGGATCGTGTCGGCGTTGCGCTCGATGATCGCGAGGCCTTCTTCCGTCAGCACTTCGTAATACGGAATCTGCCGGGTGATGTACGGGATGGTTACCGCTGAGCGAGCCGCGCGTGCGGCACGCTTGGCTTCGCGGCCACCGCCGCGGCTGCGCCGCCCCGCTGTTACCTGCTCCTCATCCATGTGTCGACACTCCGGTCCGATCAGGGGGAGCAGTATCTCACCCCGCCTCGCTCGGACTAATCAGTTTGCGGCACTGACTTGTGCGACAGCGCCACGGTGGCACGTACGCATCCGTATCCACGACCCAGTGGTCTAGACTCGGCCTGTGGCCTCGCGCTGACGTGCGGTGTGTGGGGCGGCGCCCTTGGTGGTGGGACCGTTGAACGCGCGTACTGGCATCGCGTCTCATCAAACCCATAGGTCGCAAAAATGTGGCAACGTTGCCACTTAGTTAAATAATCGCTACAGTCCGCCCCTCGATGGAGGTACCTTGCGATGAAAACGGTCTCGAGCCGACTATTCAATAGTGACGTGGCGGGCGCGAAACGTGCCGCTGTGGCGGAACCGTTATGCATCACCGATCGCGGCGAGCCGGCCTTCGTGTTGCTGTCTATGGAGAAATTTCGCGAGCTCACGCGTTCTGGGCAGTCTGTGCTCGATACGCTGGTAGTCCTCGGGGCCCAATTTGAGGCTGGGGAGTTGGATTTTGAGTGGGAGCCAGAACGCGGCTGCGCGCATCGGTCCGACGAGCAATTTTCAGCTTAAACGTGTATTTACTGGATACCACGGTTGTGTCGGAAATGAAGCGCATCAGCGCCGGCTACGGCAATGCACAAGTTGCGCATTGGCTAGGGCAAGTTGAGGATTCAGCGGTGTACTTATCGGCCATAACCGTTGTAGATCTTGAATTGGGCTGCCTACTCATGGAGCGTCAGGCTGCAGCGCAGGGCATTATTTTGCGCCAGTGGTTGAGTGGCTTTTTGGCCCGCTACCAAGATCGCATCATTGCCATCGATGGGGAGGTCGCGCGTCGTGCGGCAGTGCTGCAGGCGCTCAGACCGCGCGCTTGCAGTGAGGCCCTGACAGCCGCCACGGCAATAACCCATCGCTATGCGCTGGTGACGCGAAATACGACCAATTTTCTGATGGATGGTCTGCAGGTCATCAATCCGTGGATTGTGGGTAATGTCTAGCGGACGAGCGAGTACGGTAGATTAATTTCATCGTGCGGCAACCAATGGTTCGCCCACATACAGGATCAGTACAAGGTGAGTGCAGTGCATACGATTCGAACGATCAATCCCGCGAACGGCGAACTACTGGCAGAACTGACTGTCGATGGGCCCAAAGAGGTCGATTCGGCTGTGTCCAGAGCGATTGAAGGCCAACGGGTGTGGGGCCGCATGACCGGTACCGAACGCGGTCGAATCTTGCGTCGAACGGCCGATATTCTCCGTGCCCGCAATACCGAACTTGCGCGCCTGGAGACCCAGGATACCGGCAAGCCCATCCAGGAAACCCAGGTTGTCGACGTGCAATCAGGCGCGGATTGTCTGGAGTATTACGCCGGGGTTGCTGCCACCATTGCCGGGGAGCACATTGACCTTGGGCCTAGCGCGTTTGGCTATACCCGTCGTGAACCACTCGGCGTAGTGGCGGGTATTGGTGCATGGAATTACCCCATTCAGATTGCCTGTTGGAAATCCGCACCTGCTTTGGCGTGCGGCAATGCCATGATCTTCAAGCCGGCCGAACTGACGCCCTTGACAGCACTCGAACTCGCTAAGGCCTATGCACAGGCAGGCCTCCCCGATGGCGTGTTTCAAGTGGTGCAGGGTTACGCGGATACCGGCCGGTTGCTAAGTAGTCATCCGGACATTCGCAAAATTTCTCTTACCGGCGCGGTCACTACCGGCAAGGCTGTGATGGCGGATGCCGCATCGACACTCAAGTACGTCACGTTAGAGCTTGGCGGCAAGTCACCCTTGATCGTCTTCGAGGATGCCAAGCTCGATAATGCCGTCAGCGCTGCTCTACTGGCCAATTTTTATTCCGCGGGCGAAGTGTGTTCCAACGGCACCCGCGTGTTCGTGCATCAGCGCCTCAAGGCGGCCTTCCTAGAGAAACTAAGCGCCCGTGTGGCGGCGATGCGCCTGGGCGATCCGATGGATCCCGATACTCAGATCGGCGCTCTGATCTCCGAAGCGCACATGCACAAAGTGCTCGGTTATATCGAGCGTGGCCAAGCCGAAGGGGCAAAACTGCTCTGTGGTGGGCATCGCGTACTAAGCAACGGCTGCGACCGCGGCTTTTTCGTAGCGCCGACGGTTTTTGATTGCTGTAATGATGACATGGCGATCGTGCGGGAGGAGATCTTCGGGCCCGTGATGAGCGTGCTGGAGTTCGTCGATGAAGACGAGGTGGTTGCCCGCGCGAATGCGACCGAATTTGGCCTTTCCGCGGGGGTGTTTACCAACGACCTGACGCGCGCGCATCGCGTCATTGCCAATTTGGAAGCCGGCACCTGTTGGATCAATCACTACAACATCACGCCCGTTGAACTGCCGTTCGGAGGGCACAAACGCTCAGGGCTCGGCCGCGAGAACGGTCGCGCCGCGATTGATCACTACACGCAACTTAAGAGCGTCTATGTCGCCATGGGCGACATAGACGCGCCTTACTGAGCATCGGACATGACCCAGCAGCATTTTGATTACATCATTTGTGGCGCCGGCTCTGCCGGTTGCGTTCTTGCCAACCGACTCTCTGCGGACGGGCGCCATCGTGTCCTTCTACTCGAGTTTGGTGGTTCGGATCGCTCCATTTTTATTCAGATGCCGTCTGCGCTCGCAATTCCGATGAATAAAGAGCGTTACAACTGGTTTTACTACACCGAACCGGAGCCGGGGCTGGGTGGTCGGCGTATGCACACGCCGCGCGGCAAGGTCATTGGCGGTTCTTCCTCCATCAACGGTCTGGTGTATATCCGCGGCAATGCGCAGGACTTCGACCATTGGGAGTCTATGGGTGCGCGTGGATGGAGTTATGCGCATGTCCTGCCATATTTCCGCCGTGCCGAAAGAAGAGCGGAAGGGGGCGATCGCTATCGTGGTGACGAAGGCCCCTTGGGAACTTCCTACGGGACAATGCAAAACCCTCTACATGCAGCGTGGTTGCGCGCCGCAACGGAAGCGGGTTACGCACGTACCGAGGACGTTAACGGCTTCCGCCAAGAAGGTTTCGGCCGGATGGATATGACGGTCGATGGCGGTATTCGCGCCAGCGCGGCTAATGCCTACCTGCACCCGGCCTCGAATCGACCGAATCTAGAGGTACGCCGCAAGGCGCGAGTGCTCAAAGTTTTGTTTGAGGGCCGGCGTGCGGTGGGTGTGCGTTACGAGTCGGGTGGCGTCGAGCAGGAGGTGCGCGCGGATCGTGAGGTGATCGTCTCCGCTGGCTCGATCGGTTCCCCGCAATTGCTGAAATTATCGGGCATCGGTCCGGCCAAGGAACTACAGTCTTTGGGGATTCATGTCGTAAAAGATCTTCCCGGGGTTGGCGAGAATCTGCAGGATCATCTCGAATTCTATTTCCAGATGGGTTGCACGCAGCCGATCACGCTGTTCTCCGCTATGAATCCCATTGCTAAAGCGCTTATTGGGATA
Organism: uncultured Pseudomonadota bacterium; assembly: GCA_903908265.1. GTDB lineage: Bacteria > Pseudomonadota > Gammaproteobacteria > Steroidobacterales > Steroidobacteraceae > CAIKZZ01. Next base: position 27,039 of record CAIVRI010000080.1, on the reverse strand, counting down.
CGCTGGATCTTATTCAAGAATGGACTCGGTGCGACCAATCATTTCGAAAGTTGCGGATTCATCCGTAGTCGTGCTGGTATTCGCTATCCCGATATTCAGTACCATTTTCTGCCGATGGCAGTTAGCTATGACGGCTCTTCCTTGGCGAAAGAGCATGGTTTTCAGGCGCATGTTGGGCCGATGCGCTCAAAGAGTCGTGGATGGGTTCGCTTGGCGAGCGCCGACGCGCGCGACAAGCCGAAGATCCTGTTCAACTATCTATCGCATCCAGACGATATGGCAGAAATGCGCGCTTGTGTACGCCTGACGCGCGAATTGTTCTCGCAGCCGGCATTCGCGCCTTATGTCAGTCGCGAGATCGCTCCTGGAGTGGACGTCGTCAGTGATGAGGCGATTGACGAGTTTGTGCGGCAAAAAGTCGAAAGCGCCTACCACCCCTCCTGCTCATGCAAGATGGGTGCGGGAGAAGACCGCATGGCTGTAGTGGATGCAGAGACGCGGGTTTACGGCGTCGACGGGTTGCGCGTGGTTGATTCATCCATCATGCCGCAGATCACCAACGGCAATCTCAACGCGCCGACCATCATGATTGCGGAGAAGGCCTCTGATCATATTCTGGGGCGACCGTTATTGCCGGCATCCGACGCGCCGTTTTACGTCGCCTCAGACTGGCAGGTGGCTCAGCGGTAAATAGACTTAAGCCTCGTCGTCAATACCCACGTCTGCTTGCGCCGCGCGGCGGGCTTCTTCCTCGAAGTCGACGCCGCGGCAGGCCATTAAATAAACAATCGTCGAAACGGGCAATCCGACCAACATGGCCAGATCCGCGCCGCCTAGCGCCACGGCAATCGGTCCGCGGTAGAGGCCGGTGCTAAAAAATGGAATCATCGACACAAAGCCGACGCCGTAGGCGGTGAGGCCGCGCCAATTCCAACGTCCGTACATGCCATTGGGATTAAAGATCTCGCGCACGGAATAGTGGCCTTTGCGCACGATGTAGAAATCGACGAGGTTGATGGCGGTCCACGGCGTAAACAGATACAGCAGGATCGCTAAAAACTCCCCGAATTCTTGCGCGAAGTCCTTGGAGGCAGAAAATGCGATGGCAGTTGCCACCAAGAGTCCGATGAGGAGCGTGATGACGCGTTTGCTGACACTAGATTTGATCGGCTTAAAGGAGTCCGCTACGCTCAATAACGTTAGCGAGGCGCCGTAAAAGTTCAGCGTTGTGATGGTGACGAGCCCTAGTAAGGTCACGATCAGTAGGGGTTCACCGGAGCCGGGCAGCATGGAGTCGGCGGCGTGGCGCAATGCGGGCGTCAGGTGTTCTGTAGGGAACATCGCGCCGGCGACCGTTCCGACCAACATGGTCCATGCCCCGCCTATGAATGCGCCGACATAAGTCCAGCAGAAGGCAGAAACGACGCCGACATTCTTAGGCAAATAGCGAGAATAGTCGGAGACATAGATAGACCAGGAGAGTTGGTAGGCGGCGGCCGCAAACAACTGCACGAGGAATGGGATCATCTTGAATTGATGCACATCCAACTGATCGGCAGGGAAGTGCACAGTCCCCACCGAAATAGTCATGATGACTAGTGCGACCAAGAGGACGCCGGCCAAAAGACGTTGTGCCGCATGAATCCAGTCGTAGCCAACGACGGCCAGTGCGGCCGCAAGAATTCCGATACCCAGCATAGAGACTTTTGGGTTGGTGCCATAAAGTGTAGTCAGGGTGTCGGCGGCGAGTACCTGATTGAAGGCGTTGTAGCCCAAGAACGTGATCAATGCGACGCCCCATACCAACAGAGCGCCGACGTATCCGAACTGGGGTCGCGATTGAATCATCTGCGGCAGACCCAGTTGGGGGCCTTGCGTCGAGTGGAACGCCATAAAGAACGTGCCTAGCGCGATGCCCAGCAGTACGGCAATCGTCATCCAGATGAGATTGCCACCCAAGCCGACGCCAACGAACCCGGTAGCGATGGTCGCGAGGTGGGCGTCGCCCATGAACCAGACAGGCCACAGATGCCACACCTTCCCGTGCCGCTCTCGCTGCGGAACATAGTCGATGGAACGGACTTCAATCAATGGTCGCTTGGCCACGGTTCCCCCTCATCTGATGCCACCCGTCAACAGAATACACGGCGGGACTGCGCTAGCGGAGCCCTTGGATTCCTTGGGACTCGAAAACAGGCCGTTTGGGTAGTCGCCGGGGTCTCAGGAGCGACCGGACACCACGAGGCGGGTGGGTCACGCTGTGCGACTGGTTCGGTCAGTGCGGTGCCATACGCAGCCCATGAGAAGCGAGGAGTCGTGGTCGCCGCTGTAGGGCCGCGCCCTATACACTAGGCGCCGGTCGGCGCTGCAGTAGCGATGCGACAGTCCCGTCAATCTGTTGGGAGACCCAAATAGTGACTAGCCTGCAGTCGAACTCTATCCGGCCTGGCGTGAAGCCTACGGGCCTTAGCCGACTCTTGAAGGCCTTCGGCAATACTGGGAAGGGGCTGATGGGCTGTTGGCGCGAGGAGGCCGCCTTTCGGCAGGAATGTGTCCTTGCCGTGATATTGATTCCGGCCGGGATTTGGTTGGGTCATACCGGTGTGGAGCGTGCAATGTTGGTCGCACCAATACTGCTGGTGTTGGTGGTCGAACTGCTCAACAGCGCTATTGAGGCCACGATCGACCGGATCGGCGCGGAGCGACATGCGCTATCTGGCTTGGCCAAGGATTTGGGCTCTGCGGCAGTCTTTCTGGCGTTTTTGATGCTGGGTATTTCTTGGATCTTAATTCTCGCGAGTCACTGACCTGCGTGCGCTGGCGTGGGCAGTCCCACGCCGGTATTGTGTTCTCTTCACCGTTGCCGAGGCTCTTTACTCATGTCTGTGATGCTCTGCGGTTCGCTCGCCTATGACACTGTCATGGTCTTCAATGGCCGATTCAAAGAACATATCTTGCCTGACCGCATCCATATGTTGTCCGTGGCCTTCCTCGTCCCCGAGATGCGGCGCAACTTTGGTGGGGTTGCTGGGAATATTGCCTACAATTTGGCCTTGCTCGGTGTGCAATCGGAAGTTCTCGCGACGGTAGGCGAAGATTTTGCGCCGTACGAGAAGTGGATGGATCGTTGGGGGGTCAGCCGACGCCATGTCGCGGTGTTGCCGGATACGTATACCGCGCAAGCCTTCATCACTACCGATCTCGATGACAATCAGATCACCGCATTTCACCCTGGCGCCATGTCGCGGTCGGCGACGTTATCGGTGCCGAATGATCAGGCAATTAGCCTAGGACTGGTCGGTCCAGACAGCCGCGAAGGCATGATGGCCCACGCGGAGCAATTTAAGGCAGCCGGCATCCCCTTCATCTTTGATGTGGGCCAAGGGCTGCCCTTATTTGACGGCGCTGAACTGCTGCAGTTCGTAGACCAGGCGGACTGGGTTGTGGTGAATGACTATGAAGGGCAGTTGCTTGAAGAGCGGACGGGCCTGAGTCCTGCGGATATCGCCGGCCGCTGTCGGGCCTATGTAGTGACTCGGGGTGCGCAAGGTTCGGTTGTTTACGCGGACGGCGCGGTCTACGAAATCCCTGTGGTGGTCTCCGAGCAGATTGCCGACCCCACGGGATGTGGTGACGCCTATCGTGCTGGCCTGATCTTCGGTCTTGTGCGGGGGCTCGATTGGCCAACGACAGCGCGTATTGCGTCGTTGATTGGGTCGATCAAGATCGGTCATCACGGCACGCAAAATCACTGTTTCACACTCGATGAAATAACGGTGCGTTTTGAGGCGATCTTCGGGTACCGTTTCTGAGCGAGGCTTTCGTATGAATCGATTCATCCGACAGGGCGCCGTCTTGCTCTGTGCGCTCGCGGTTATGCTGTCGTCCGTTGCAAAAACGCCTACCGCAACGCCGCTCCAGGCGCCACCGTCGGTGAGCACAGAGGAACTGCCGGAGTGGGCGCAGACCCTAGGCCGCGTCGCAGACGGGGTGGTCGCGATCAAGATTGATCTGACCCGAGCCTTCGATACCGAATGGGCTGCTTCCGCACAGGCCTCCGGTTTTGTCGTGGATGCAGAACAGGGCCTGATTCTGACTAACCGCCATGTGGTCACGCCGGGCCCGGTCACTGCGGGCGCTGTGTTCGTCAATCACGAAGAGGTAGAACTCACCCCGCTCTACCGCGATCCCGTGCACGACTTTGGCTTCTATCGCTATGACCCAAAGAAACTCCGGTTCATGCAGCCGCGAGAATTGCCTCTGGCACCGGAAGCGGCCAAGGTCGGTACGGAAATTCGTGTGATCGGCAACGACGCAGGTGAGCAGCTTTCGATTCTGGCTGGCACGCTGGCTCGGTTGGATCGCGAAGCGCCTGCGTATGGCCCTGGAAAATATAACGATTTTAATACGTTCTATTATCAGGCGGCATCGGGGACGTCCGGTGGCTCTTCAGGCTCGCCGGTTGTCGATGTGCGTGGGCGTGCGGTGGCTCTTAATGCGGGCGGTGCGAGTCAGGCGGCCTCGAGTTTCTACTTGCCGCTAGACCGGGTCGTTCGTGCGCTTAATCTGGTCCGCGAGGGCAAGCCAGTCCCGCGGGGCACCGTGCAGACGATTTTTGCCTACACCCCTTACGATGAACTGCGGCGACTGGGACTGACGGAGGCTACAGAGGCTGCGGCGCGCGCGGCCTTCCCGCGGCATACCGGGATGTTGGTCGTGCATGAAGTACAGCCAGGATCCTCCGCCGAAGGGGCGTTGGCGCCAGGGGATATTTTGATCCGTATCAACGAACAATTGATTACGGAGTTCCTGCCTCTGGAGTCCTTGCTGGATGACGCCGTTGGCCAGACCTTGGATATTCAGGTGGAGCGGGGCGGCGAACGCATCGATTGCAAACTCCATGTGGACGATCTGCATGCATTGACGCCAGACGAATACATCACGTTCGGTGAAGCCATTGTCCATCAGCTGTCCTACCAAATAGCGCGGCCTATGAATGTCCCGGTACGGGGCGTTTATGTCGCCAATCCCGGCTATGGGCTGGGTACAGGGGCAGTACCGAAAGGAGCTGTGATCACTTCTTTCGACGGGCATGCAGTCGCTACCCTGGATGATTTCGAGAAGGTCCTTGAGGGTCTGGCTCAGGGCGACCGCGCCACGGTGCGATTTTTTACGGCGGAGGACACGCGCTCATCCCAAATTCGCTCGGTGCGGATCGATCGGCGCTGGTTCGACGCAGCGCGCTGCCGGCGCGATGATTTGACTGGCAAATGGCCCTGCCGTGCACTCAAGAGCGGCCCGAAGCCGGCTGTTATTCAGCCTGCGACCACGACCTTTCAATCCATCGGCCATGACCCTGCGGACCACCTGTCGCCGTCATTAGTCATGGTGAATTTTGATGCACCCTTTCCAGTTTCTGGCATCTCAGGGCGCAGTTATCACGGCACTGGCGTTGTGGTAGATGCCCAACGCGGCTTATTGGTTACGGACCGCGATACCGTACCTTTGGGTGTAGGTGATGTGCGACTCACCTTCGGTGGCACCGTCGAGATTCCAGGTGAAGTGGTGTACGTACACCCTTTGCATAATTTGGTCTTGGTGTCGTACGACTCTTCGTTACTGGGTGAAACGCCGGTGCGTTCCGCCCGCTTCTCGAGTGAACGTTTGCGCGAGGGAGATGATGTGTGGGTCGTGGGATTGCGCGGCGATCAGCGACTGGCCGCTATCCAGACGCGGGTTGCGGCTGTAGATGCTGCGCAATTTCCCTTGTCACATACGATGGAATTCCGCGATTCGAATATTGATTTGGCATCTCTGGTAAATCCACCCGCAGATTTTGATGGCGTTGTGGTGGATCGAGCGGGATCAATTCGCGCGCTGTGGTCTACCTTTATTGCTGATGGTGGGCATGGCAGTCCCCAGCAACAGACCTTCGGTATTCCATCGTCGGTAGTGACGAATATGGTCGACACTTATCGCTCAGGACGTGCGCTGCGGTCGCTGGAAGCCGAATTGCATCCAGTGCCGTTGTCATTCGCGCGGCAGCTTGGATTGAATGACCAGTGGATCAAGCGCCTGTCAGCCCGGGGCGAGACCCGGCAGGTGATGGGTGTGGCCCGCGCTGTGGCGGGTACTGCGGCGGCGCGGCAATTGCAGTCTGGTGACCTTCTGCTGGCGATGGATGGAAGACCTGTGGGTGATTATCTGGAGATCGAAGCGGCGAGCCAAAAGCCTGTCGTGCACTTGACACTGTTGCGCAACGGGCACGAGGCTGAGCTGGATCTTGAGACGACCGTGGTGACTGGAACGGATGTCGAGCGCATCGTGCTGTGGGCGGGTGCAGCCTTGCAGGCGCCCCATCGCGCGATCGCTGCGCAGCGCGGCGTGGCTCCTGAAGGAGTCTTCGTTGCCTTTTTCACCTATGGTTCACCGGCGACGCGTTATGGTTTGTGGGCAGGTCTTCGGATCATAGAAGTTGATGGACGTAAGACCTCTGATTTGGACGCGTTTTTGGCAGCCGTTACGGGCCGTCCGGCGGATGCCTCCTTGCGGCTCAAGGTCGTTGCATGGAACAACATGACCGAAGTGATTACGTTGCGACCAGACCATGACTATTGGCCGACCATTGACCTGCGTCGTGGGACGAAAGGTTGGGAGCGGCGGGTAGTCGAATGACCGGACGGCTCGAGTGAATTGACGATGCCCGAACAAATCGACCTGTTCAGTGCCTTGCAACTGCCGCATGAGGCGGGGGGTGCGGCCGTGCCTGGTTTCGAATGGCTGGAGGCGGCGCGTTGTCTGCCTGCGGGGTTGCGCTTAGGTACCTCGAGTTGGGCTTACTCGGGTTGGACCGGGGTGGTGTATCGCCGACAAGCAACCGAGCAACTGTTGGCGCGGGCTGGATTGGCGAGTTACGCACAACACCCGCTGTTGGGTGCCGTCGGACTAGATAAGACCTACTACGCACCGTTCTCAAGCGCTGATTATCGGCGGTTAACAAAAGACCTGCCGGCGAACTTTCGTTTTCTCGTCAAGGCACATGCTGCGCTGACGACGCCGGCTGACGCGCAGCCGGGCGCATCACCAGATCGATTCTTAGATATTGATTACGCTATCGAGCGCGTGATCACGCCCACGGTGGAAGGCTTGCAAGGTCGCTTGGGGGTGATTCTCTTTCAGTTTCCACCACTCAGCGTAAAGCATGTCCGTGATTCGGGACGTTTTGCCAGTGCAATCGGCCAGTTTTTGGATGGCTTGCCCCGGGGGCCGCAATATGCGGTTGAAGTGCGCAACCGGGAATTGCTGACGCCGCAATATGCGGATGCGCTGGCGCGTAATGGGGTGACCCATAGTTTCAATATTCATCCACGCATGCCCGATGTGCTGGAGCAGGCAGAAATTTTGGGTGAGCGCGCGTGGCTCGGTGGTACGGTAGCGATTCGTTGGATGTTGCATCCAACGCAAGAATACGAAGCGGCGCGTCGACGCTACTTTCCGTTTGACCGGCTTGTTGATCCTGATTTGCGTAGCCGCTTCTCGATGGCGGAGCTGATTGTGAAGATCCTGTCGCGAGGCAATGAAGTGCTGGTGATCGCTAACAATAAGGCGGAAGGCTCGGCGCCCTACAGCCTTTTAGGGTTGGCCCAAGAACTGGCCCGCCACGGTGAGTTTGCGGAGTCGGGCGAGTGACCGACTTTCCGGCGATTGAGCGGGCGTGTGAACTACTTCGAGCGGGGCAGCTCGTGGCGTTTCCTACGGAAACCGTCTATGGCTTGGGTGCGGATGCATCTTCGCCGGAGGCGGTAGCCCGTATCTACGCGCTGAAAGGGCGTCCGTCTAACCATCCGGTGATCGTGCACGTGGCTCAAGCCGAGCAAATGCAGACCTGGGCCACCGACATACCGCAAACCGCCTGGCAGCTCGCGCAGCAATTTTGGCCTGGCCCTTTGACCCTTATTTTGCGGCGGGCCGCTTCGGTCCCGCTGTCGGTCACTGGGGGGCAGGACAGCGTGGGGGTGCGGGTGCCGTCTCATCCGGTCGCTCAGGCGCTCCTGGCGGCCTTTGGTGGCGGCATTGCAGCACCTTCAGCCAACCGCTACGGGCAGGTCAGTCCCACCCGGGCGGCGCATGTTCGGGAAGAATTTGGCACTGCAACGCCATTCCTACTCGAGGGCGGTGACTGTGAGGTGGGTCTCGAATCCACCATTGTGAGCCTCGTCGGCGCGCCCACCTTACTGCGCCCCGGTGGCATCTCTCGGGCCCAAATCGAAGCCGTGATCGGCCCACTTGCCGCAGCCGTGCCGGGGCAGGTGCCGCGGGCGCCCGGTACAACGGTCGCGCATTACGCGCCCGCAACGCCCTTGCGGTGGGTGGAACCACGGCTGTTAGCGGCGGGCGTTGCCGCAGAGGCGGCGGTATTGGCAAGGGGGCCGAAACCGGCAGCGCACCGCGGACTGTGGATTCGCGCACCAGCGGACCCCGCGCGGTACGGTCACGACCTGTATGCGTCGCTGCGGGCGCTGGATCGGGCCGGTGCGTCGGTGATTCTGGTCGAGTCGCCACCCGACGATCCGAGCTGGGAAGCGGTCCGGGATCGGTTGCGCCGTTCCGCTGCGGCATACACAGACACCGAATTGCCCTAGAATTCGCGCCCGCACAAGCTTCTGGGAGAGGTCCCATGTCCGAGTCCATTCTGGATGCGACCAATCCCCGCCTACCAGCACCCTATGAGCGTCACGCGCTCGAAGCATTATTGGCGCGTCACGGGTCGCCCCTCTTGATGATCGATTGCGATGTAATCCGTGCGCAATATCGTGCTCTGGCCGCTGCATTGCCAGGGGTGGATCTGCACTACGCGCTCAAGCCGTTGCCCGAGCGCAGCGTTGTCGCGACGCTGAAGGAGATGGGCGGGTTTTTTGATCTCGCGACCAGTGGTGAGATCGAACTCGTGCGTCGCGCCGGTGTTGATCCACGGCGCTGTATCCACACACATCCGATCAAGCGTGATGTGGATATCCGGGACGCTATTCGTTTTGGGGTGCGGATATTTGTGGTCGATAACCCGGACGAGATCGGGAAGTTTGTGCGCCATCGCGCGCGCGCAGAGGTTCTGATCCGTGTTGCGTTCAGAAATCCAGCCGCGGCGGCTGATCTGTCCCGCAAGTTTGGCTGTGATCCGGAGTCCGTCCCGGCGCTACTGGATCTGGCGAGGCGGCTGGGTGTCAAGGTCGCCGGCTTGTCCTTCCATGTCGGTTCCCAGACGCCGGACCCGGCCATGCATGTGCTGGCGGTGCAGGCCTGTAATCGCCTCATTGTGCAGGCCCGTGCCGAAGGCCATTCGCTTTCAGTACTGGATATTGGCGGCGGCTTTCCGATCGCCTACAAAGCTGCGCAATTGCCGATTGAGGCGTTTTGCGCTCCTATTCGAGAGGCGCTCGCAGCGTTGCCGCACGGCCTGCGCTTGATCGCGGAGCCTGGCCGTTTCATTGTGGGCCCTGCGGGCACCGGCCTTGCGACGGTGGTGGGTCGCGCCTTACGGGATGGCCGTTGGTGGTTCTATCTCGACGATGGCCTCTATGGTTCCTACAACGGCCAGTTGTTCGATCACGCCGACTATGTGGTGCGGCCGTTACGGGATGACGGCTCGCGCGTCCCTGCTGTGTTGGCCGGCCCGACTTGCGACAGCATCGATGTGGTCAAGGAAGATGTGCAATTGCCCTTGCTCGAGATTGGTGACGTCATCGTCGGTCATTCGATGGGCGCCTACACCTCTTCGAGCGCAACGGATTTCAACTTCATTCGCAGGGCCCGTGTGCTCGCCGTGAATGAGCAAGCACAGGCCGGTGCGCATGACTAGAGGGCTTTTTTTCATGCGCCTCGTCATTGGCTTGATCAGTTGCGTTTGCGTTGCATTATTTGTTGGCGCCTGTAAAAAGCCGGCACCGATGGATCGTGGCGCGGCACTGTATGAAACGTTATGCCAGTCTTGTCATGGGCGTGACGGCGCCGGCGCTCATGGCGTTTATGCACCCTTGGCCGGCACACCGGTACCGAATGGCGATCCGGCCAAAATGCTCGCCTGGGTGCTGTATGGAGAGCGACCAGCGCTGTTGCCCAGAGGTCAGTTTGCTGGCGTGATGCCGCAGTTTGGCTTCTTATCCGACGAGGATGCGGCGGCGGTCACCACGCACGTTCGCCACTCGTTCGGTAATGCCGCTGCGCCCATCGATGCGGCAATGGTTGCTGCGGTGCGGGCCACCCACCCCGGTCGCTAAGCGTGATCCATGCCCGTTCCGTCAAATTGTTTGTTCGTTTTTCGCACTGGCTGCATAATTTTTTTACCCTGGAAGCTGCCCAGTGCAGGTTCGGAGGCAACGCATGACGACCGCTATCCATCGCCGTGTAGCCGCGCTTAGAGCGGGGGCAGACCCGACGGGCATTGTGCGGTTAGTGAGTGGCTGGCTCGTACTGGGTGATCCACAGGTCATCGAAGGGTATTGCTTGTTATTGCCCGATCCGGTCGTGTCGGATCTGAATGCGCTAAGCGGCGCCGCGCGGCAGCAATTTCTCGCCGATATGGCGGCTTGTGGGGATGTTTTGCAGACGCATTTCAGTGCCGTGCGGATCAACTATGCAATGTTTGGCAATGTGGAGCCGGCCTTGCACGCGCACCTGTTTCCGCGACGCTTGGATGAGCCAGATGGGCAGGTGACTGCGCAACCTTGGGCGCTGGATTGGTCCGCGGCGCCCACTTTTCATCCCCAACAGCACGGACCGGTTGTTCGTCGTCTCGCGGAGGCGATGCGCAGTCGAGTGCCTGGCGCTCAGTAGGGCCTAGCCGGTGTGGACCGGCCAGTTGGATCCACTAGGTCACGTGGTGTCCACCCACGTAATCGCCGACGTACTGAGCCCATTCGGGTCCTTTTAGCGGCGCAAGGTGCACTCGGGACCGGGAAGGGTCGCTAGTCAGTTAGAATGCGTCTTTTACGCCACCGCTGCGGGACACTCCGCGCTCTCTCAAAACTATGAATGACACCGATGACCAGGTCTTCGTGGAAGACCAATCGCCCGCCACCGAACTGCCGGTGATCCGACTCAAGAAGCACGAAGATCGTCGCGTGTCCGCAGGGCACCTGTGGGTCTTCAGCAATGAAATCGATACGGGCGCCAGTCCAATTACTGCGTTTGAGCGTGGGGATTTGGTTCAGGTTCGATCTGATCGCGACCGCTTTTTGGGCTATGGGTACATCAATCCCAATTCCCTGATCTGTGTTCGTATTCTGGGTCGCGATCGCAAGTTCGCGCCGGGCCCCTCCTTGATTGTGCATCGTTTGCGGATCGCATTGGCGTTACGCGAGCGCTTCTTCGAAGGCCCTTATTATCGTCTCGTGCATGGTGAATCTGACGGTTTGCCGGGTCTTATCGTTGATCGTTTTGGTGACGTGTTGGTCGTTCAGATTGGCACCGCGGGAATGGAAGTCATGAAGGGCGCGATTGTGGATGCGCTGGTCAAGGTGATTAAACCGGGCGTTGTTGTGTTCAAGAACAACTCCGGCGCACGCGATCTGGAGCAATTGGAGAAGTACGTTGAGGCAGCCGTTGGTGAACTGCCATCACATGTACAGGTGATCGAGCGCGGCGCGGTGTTCACGGCCCCATTAGAGGAAGGTCAGAAGACCGGTTGGTTTTACGATCAATCCGGGAACCGGCGCCAGTTTTTGCCGCTTATCAAGGGCTCCAAGCGCGTACTAGATGTATTCAGTTACGTCGGTGCATGGGCAGTGCCGGCCGGTCTCGATGGTGCTGAGGTGACGTGTGTGGATTCCTCTCAGAGTGCTCTGGAGGCCGCGAGCGCTAATGGGGTCGCCAATGGTGTGCCGCTCACCGTATTGCGCGGCGATGCGTTCGAAGTGATGGAAAGTTTGGTTGCCGCGGGCGAGAAGTACGATTGCGTCATTGTTGATCCGCCGGCCTTCATTAAACGCCGTAAGGACGTCCCCCGGGGCGAGGCGGCGTATAAGCGTGTCAACCAGCTGGCTATGCAGTTGCTGCCGCGCGATGGCTTGCTGGTGAGCTGTTCCTGCTCTTATCACCTCCCGCCAGAGACGCTACAGGATGCGATTCAACGCAGTGCGCGGCATCTCGGGCGCTTTGCTCAGATTTTATCAACGGGGGGGCAGTCCCCGGACCATCCGATTCATCCCGCTATTCCTGAGACGCGTTATTTGAAAGCCTTCCTCTCCCGCGTTACGTACGATTGAGTCGGCGATGGACCCGAGCATCGCTGGACGGGCGATTCTGAAGGCGTTGGTATTGCCGCCACTCGGGCCGCTGCTGCTGGTGATGGTGGGCCTGTGGGTGCGTCGGGCGCGCCGTGCTTGGTCCTACGGGTTGATCGCGTTTGGCATTCTTAGCCTCTTGGCGCTGTCGCTGCCAATCGTCGCGGATGGGCTGGCCGCTCGAGTCGCGCAGGGGCCTAGCGTGATTGGGGACGGACCCGCGCCGCAGGCGATCGTGGTGCTCTCGGGCGGCGTACGACTGAATGCAGACGTGCCGTCCGGAGCGTCACTGGGCGGGGTGACCTTGGTGCGGCTGGCCACTGCGGCTGCCTTGGCGCGGCGTACCGGTTTGCCATTGTTGCTGTCCGGTGGCCGGGTCGAGTCCGGGCCGGCTGAGGCTACCGTCATGGCTGGCGAACTCAAGAGCGCATTCGGTCTCACGGCCCGGTTCATTGAGGATCGCTCCCGCAACACCCATGAAAATGCGGTGGAATCGGCGCGTCTACTGCAGGCAGCAGGTCTCACCAGCGTTTGGCTGGTTACTAGTGCTGTGCATATGCCGCGGGCGGCTGCGGAGTTCCGTGCTACCGGCCTGAGGATTTGGCCGGCTTCGGCGCCCGGTCCAAGAGGAGCCCCTGCGGGGTTGATGGCGTGGTTGCCACACCCGTGGGCGCTGCAAGAGAGCTACTCGGCGCTGTACGAGTGGGTTGGCCGCGTTACCGTTCACGATCTGTAGCGGACTTTCGTTAAACTAGGGCCATGATCCCTTATCCCCATATCGACCCGGTCCTACTCGCGCTCGGCCCCCTCAAGGTGCGTTGGTATGGTATTGCCTATGTGGCGGGGTTCTTGGCCGCGTGGTGGCTCGCTAAGCGCCGCGCCGCCCAACCGGGTTCGACGTGGAAACTCGTGGACGTTGAAGACCTGATTTTCTTTGCCGTCTTCGGTGTGGTGCTGGGTGGGCGTTTGGGCTATTTGCTCTTCTACGGGCAAGAGCAGCTCAGCCGTGATCCCTCCTATTGGTACAAGGTCTGGCAAGGCGGCATGAGCTTTCACGGCGGTCTGATCGGCGTGATCATTGCGGTGTCCTTATTTGCCTATCGGCGGCGGCGTTCGATCGGTGATGTACTGGACTTTGCGGCACCGATCCCCGGTATCGGAATTCTCGCAGGGCGGATTGCGAATTTCGTGAATGGTGAACTGTGGGGCAAGGCTACTGATGTGGCCTGGGGTTTTGCAGTGCCCACGGAGGGTGGCACGGTCGTGTTGCATGCCACACAGCTGTATGAAGGCGCTCTCGAAGGCCTGTTGATGTTCATTATCCTGTGGACGTTCACATCTAAGCCGCGACCCCGTTGGGTACCGACTGGCCTATTTTTAACCCTGTATGCAGTCTTTCGCGTATTGGTGGAGTTCGTGCGGGTGCCCGATGAGCAAATCGGCTATCTCGCTGGGGGTTGGTTGACCATGGGGATCGTCTTGTCGGTTCCCATGTTGATTGCTGGTCTGTCAATGATTGCGTGGGGCTACGTGCGCGGCACACCGTCTGGCAACGTGCTGCCAGTCACGGTGGGCTGACCGTGCGCCAGTACCTCGATCTGCTGCGTCATGTCCGTGCCAATGGGGCGGGAAAGGACGATCGCACCGGCACGGGTACCGTGTCGGTGTTCGGCTGGCAGATGCGGTTTAACTTAGCGGACGGATTTCCGCTGGTCACGACCAAGAAGCTGCATGTGCGCAGCATCTTTCACGAACTTTTATGGTTTCTCCGTGGTGAGACCCATGTGGGGTCCTTGCGGGACGTCGGGGTCACTATTTGGGATGAGTGGGCGGATGCGGATGGCAATCTGGGGCCGGTGTACGGCAAGCAATGGAGGAATTGGCTCGCGGCGGATGGGCGGAACATCGATCAAATGGCGCAGGTCATTGAGACGATTCGTCGCAACCCGGATTCCCGCCGCCTGATCGTGAGCGCGTGGAACGTCGGTGAGTTAGAAAGTATGGCCTTGCAGCCGTGTCATGCGTTCTTCCAGTTCTACGTCGCAGCAGGGCGTCTCAGCTGTCAGTTGTATCAGCGTAGCGCCGACTTGTTTCTGGGCGTTCCCTTCAATATTGCCAGTTATGCGCTGTTGACCCACATGGTGGCGCAGCAGTGCGATTTACAGCTCGGCGAATTCATTTGGACTGGTGGGGACTGCCATATCTACGCTAATCATTTCGACCAGGTCGACTTGCAATTGACGCGGTCGCCACTGCCATTGCCTAGGTTGATCATGAAGCGGCGACCGCCGACTTTGTTCGACTACGTGTTTGAGGACTTCGAGCTCTTGGATTACCAGAGCCACGGGGCTATCAAGGCACCTGTCGCCGTTTAACGTTTCCTTTTTATTTCCCATTCCCCTTACGAGGCTTCCTTTGCATGAAGAGTTCTGACGCTTTGCCGCTTATTCGCGTGCGCCGATCCAAAGTCCATGGTGCGGGTGTATTTGCCCTTCGTGATATCAAAAAAGGCGCCCGTATTAGCGAATACGTAGGTGATCGTATCTCGCACGCTGAGGCTGATCGCCGCTATGCGGACAAGGCGGACGATGACAATCACACCTTCCTGTTCACAGTCGATAATCGCATTGTCATTGACGGCGGTGTGGGTGGTAGCGACGTGCGCTACATCAATCATTCCTGCGATCCGAATTGCGAGACGATCATTGACGACCGGAGGGTTTTTATTGAAGCCATTCGGAACATCAAGAAAGGCGATGAGCTTGGTTACGACTATCTCATCGAGCGTGACCCGTCCGATGCGCCTGATATTGATGTGATTTGGGCGTGTCGCTGTGGTGCGGCCCAATGTCGCGGCACAATGCTGCTGCCGCACAAGCCGAAGCGTAAGAAGACCAAGAAATCGGCTAAGAAGTCGGCCAAGAAGTCGGTCAAGAAAAAAGCGACGACACGCAAGAAAAAAGCGGCCCCTCGTAGCGTGGTTGTAGCCCGTAGCAAATCACCCACTCGGGTAGTCCGCGCCCCAGTGGTCACAAAGTCCAAGACTAAAGCTAAGAAGAAGACCAAGACGAAGTCTGCCGCGAAGCCAAAGCGCAAGAGCGCAGTCAGCGCGCGACGCGTACGCTAGCGGTGCGTAACGAGGGCATCCACGGCGAAATCGTTGATGCCCTCGCCGGTCCCGGCTACGTTGCGGTGACCGGCTATGCGGGCGTAGAGAATGTTCTGGCCTTGCTTGCGTCGCTCGATACGCGACAGCAGGCGGGTCGATTCCACCATGCGGGGATTGGCGTGGGTGCAGCACGCGCGCTCGCCCCAGCGATTCGTGGCGACCGGATTTCGTGGATCGACGGTCCCGAGGACTGCGCGGAAGAAGCGTTTCTCACCCGCCTCGACGGGCTACGCGTCTCAAGTAACCACGGGTTGATGATGGGGCTTGAAGCCTTGGACATGCATTTTGCAAGCTTTGCACCGGGCGCGGGGTATGTGCGCCATCTCGACCGATCGCCGACTGGCGTGGATCGTGTCGTGAGTGTCATCTACTACCTCAATCAGGACTGGCAGGCCGGGGACGGCGGGGAACTCGAAATTGAGACAGCGAATGGGCTGGTTCTGGTCGAGCCTCGCGCTGATACGCTCGTGGTTTTCCTGAGCGCGCAATTTAGTCATACGGTGCTGCCGGCGGTGCGTGAACGATGCAGCCTAGCCGGGTGGTTTCACCGCCGACCGCTCGGTCGACCGAGCTAATTGCGACTGGACGGTTGCGAGGAATCGGGTCAGCGCGCCGTCTTCGCAATGGGCAACGTTGAAGCGCCACCAGGGGCTTGCGCGGCCATCAGGCCGAAACGATTCCCCCGGGGCGAGCAGTACGCCGGCATCGACCGCGTTTCTCCAGATCTTGCCGACCGCGTCGCGTGAGGGTAACCGTCCCCATAGGAACATGCCGGCATCCGGTTGATAGGCTAATTCGACGCCTTGGGCGAGCAAGGTCGCTTGGACGCGCGCTTGGCTGGCGGCCAGACGCTTACGGAGTGCTTCGAGATGGCGCCGATAATGCGCTTGGGTCAGCGCGCCGAGCGCGATTCGTTCGGATAGCTCTGATGAGGCGAGCGCGCTGAGCGTCTTGAGTCGGACGATCGGGGCGAGTGTCGCGGGACTGGCGAGCACGTAGCCCACACGCAGCGCCGGCGATACCGTCTTGGAGATACTGCTGACATACAGTACGCGTTGACCCTCATCGAATGCGGCGAGTGGTTTGGTATGGGCACGTGAAAGCTCCGAGAAAATGTCATCTTCCACGATCGTGAAGTCGTGCCTGACGGCCAGCGCGACGAGGCGGCGGGCGACATCGGGGTGCGTCGAGGTGCCGGTGGGGTTTTGTAGCGTTGTGTTGGTAAACAAGGCGCGGATCCGACGCCGCTTGAGCAAGCTTTCCAGCGCGTCCGTGTCAGGCCCCGTTTGCAAGCGAGAGACGGCCAGAAGATGCACGCCGCGGGCGCGCAGTAGTGCCAGTGTCGGGGGGTAAGCTGGGTCTTCGACGACGACCGTGTCGCCGGGTTCTAGAAGCGTTCGGACCACGAGATCTAGGGCTTGGCTGGCCCCTTGCGTGAGCACGATACGTCCCGCATCCGCTGCCACGTCTCGGGCG
Organism: uncultured Pseudomonadota bacterium; assembly: GCA_903908265.1. Lineage (GTDB taxonomy): Bacteria > Pseudomonadota > Gammaproteobacteria > Steroidobacterales > Steroidobacteraceae > CAIKZZ01. Next base: position 10,116 of record CAIVRI010000080.1, on the reverse strand, counting down.
GCGAGGTGACGCGCAAAGTAACTGCGCAGCGGCTCAAACCCGTTCGGTGAACCGTAGCCTTCCGAACATCCGGGTAGTCGAGCCACCTGCCGCAGTGCGGAGGCGATGCCATCTACGTACTGCCAGTCTGAGGGTAACCAGCCCCCGCCGGCGTCGACCCGAATCCGGGCGCCGGGGGCTTCAATGCGTCGTTCCCACAGCGCATCGGCCGCAACGGTGGTGCCGGGTGCGGCCGAGTGTGCGCTCTCGTCTGCGACGAAATAGCCGCTGCCCGGCCGGGCCGTAATCCGGCCTGTCGCGGCCAGAGCGTCATAGACGTCGGCGGCTGTGCTGGGGCTGACGCCCTCGTCGGCGGCCAGTTGGCGGACCGACCGCAGGCGGGTGCCGGGGCGGAGTCCGCCCTGCTCGATGGCCTCTTGGAGTGCGGCAATCAGGGTGTCGCGCAGCGCTAGGCGAGGTTTAAGGCTCATCTGTACTGTAATATACACCAGTACAGTTGATGTATTTATAGGGGTCCCTGCCCGACCTTCGGCGTAGGCTTGCCTCCCAGATCCAGAGGACCGCAGTGGCGCACCCGAATCGTGCCGCCGCTTTTTAGGCCGGCTTAGAGTCCGGCCAGGAGACACCCGTGAACGCGACGACCCAACTTCATCCCGATGTGCAGGCAGACGCTTTGCGCGCCTGGTGGATGCCCTTCACGCACAACCGTTATTTCAAGGCCGCACCGCGGCTGATCAAGTCGGCGCAGGGCGCTTATTACACACTGGAGGATGGACGTCGCCTGTTCGACTGTCTTTCCGGTCTGTGGTGCTCACCCCTCGGTCACTCGCATCCACGCATCGTGGAGGCGATCACCCGCCAGGTGCAGACGTTGGATTTTGCGCCCAGCTTCCAGATGGGTCATCAGTCTGCCTTTGATCTCGCTACCCGCATCACCGCACTGGCGGGCCGGCCGCAGGATCGCGTCTTCTTCGTTAACTCGGGCTCCGAGGCGGTCGATACGGCGCTCAAAATGGCCGTCGCTTACCACCGTGCGCGTGGCGATGCCGCCCGCACTCGGATTATTGGTCGCGAACGTGGCTACCACGGCGTCGGCATGGGTGGTATTTCGGTCGGCGGCATCGCGCCGAACCGCAAGATGTTCCCTTCGCTGATGATTCCTGGTGTCGATCATCTGCCGCATACGTACAACCCCGCGCAGATGGCCTTCAGTGTGGGCCAGCCCGATTGGGGCACGCATCTTGCCGATGAACTCGAGCGCATTGTGGCGCTGCATGATGCGTCGACGATCGCCGCCGTCATTGTCGAGCCCATGCAGGGATCCACCGGCGTGATCGTCCCGCCCAAAGGGTATTTGCAGCGATTGCGTGAGATTTGCACCAAGCACGGCATTCTGCTGATTTTCGATGAGGTCATCACTGGCTTCGGTCGCCTCGGTAAGCCGTTCGGTGCAGATTTCTTCGGTGTTCAGCCGGATCTCACCACGTTCGCCAAAGCGGTGAATAATGCCACTGTGCCGCTTGGTGGCGTGCTCGTGCGGGATGCGATTTACGAGGCCTTTATGTCCGGCCCCGCGCACATGATTGAGTTCTTCCACGGTTACACCTACTCGGCACATCCGTTGGCGGTTGCTGCAGGGCTCGCGACACTCGACGTGCTCGCCGAGGAGAAACTGATCGAGAAGGCGGCCGCCTTGGCACCTGTACTCGAGAAGGCGATCCACTCGCTGCGCGGTGAGCCGCACGTGATCGATATTCGCAATGTGGGTCTTGCCGCAGCGATTGAACTGGCGCCCACCGCAGGCTCGCCGGGTCTCAAAGCCATCAAGGTATTCGAAGCGGCCCTGAACGAGGGACAGATGGTGCGTTTTAGTGGTGACATCCTCGCCGTGGCGCCACCGTTTATTAGTTCGGTCGCTGAGGTTGAGGAAATGGTCGAAGGCATACGTCGCGCGTTGCGCGTTGTTCCGGCCTGAAGTTTTAAGGAGCATGACGACAATGAGTATTGAAAACTACGTGGGCCCGGCTGTGGTCGGCCATTACATGGGTGGTCAGGTCGTTGCCGGTCGTGGCACGCGTCGGGTGCCGGTCTATAACCCGACGATGGGGCGTGTGGTCCGTGAGGTCGCGCTGGCCGAGCGTGCCGACATTGACGACGTCGTGGCTTTGGCTGCGGCGGCACAGAAGAAGTGGGGACGTACGCCGGCTTTAACGCGTGCTCGCGTGATGTTCCGCTTCAAAGAACTCGTGGTGCAACACACGAAGTTGCTTGCGCGTGTGCTGTCGGAAGAGCACGGCAAGACACTGGCGGATGCGGAAGGGGAAGTGACTCGTGGCATGGAAGTGGTTGAATTCGCCTGTGGGGCGCCACAACTGCTGAAGGGCGAGTTCAGCGAGAGTGTGGGCACCGGGGTGGACAGTTTTTCGCTGCGCCAGCCGCTGGGCGTAGTGGCCGGAATTACCCCGTTCAACTTCCCCGCGATGGTGCCGATGTGGATGTTCCCGGTGGCGCTTGTGTGCGGCAACGCTTTTATCTTGAAGCCGTCTGAGCGGGATCCCTCGGTGTCTCTGTTGATTGCGGATCTGCTCAAACAGGCCGGTTTACCCGACGGCGTGTTCAGTGTTGTGCAAGGCGACAAACTGGCGGTCGATGCGATCCTCGAGCATCCCGGTATTGCGGCGGTGAGCTTCGTCGGGTCGACCCCGATTGCCCGCTATATCCAGCAACAGGGTGTATTGCATGGCAAGCGGGTGCAGGCGCTCGGTGGCGCTAAGAACCACGCCATCGTGATGCCGGATGCCGATTTGGATGCCACCACGGAAGCGGTGGTCGGTGCGGCCTATGGGTCCGCCGGTGAGCGTTGCATGGCCATTTCGGTGGTTCTTGCGGTCGGTGACGCCACAGCGGATGCGCTCGTCGAGCGCCTGAACCGCCGGATCACTAGCCTGAAGGTGGGCGCGTCCGATGACGCTGCAGCGGATATGGGCCCACTGGTGACCAGTATCGCGAAGGACCGGGTCACCGGCTACATCGAGTCGGGTGTCGCTGAGGGCGCCACATTGGTCACAGATGGCCGTGGGGTTTCGGTGGCGGGCGCCGAACAAGGCTATTTCGTCGGTCCGACGTTGTTCGACAAGGTCCTGCCGCAGATGCGCATTTACCGGGAAGAGATCTTTGGACCGGTCTTGTCGGTGGTGCGCGTTCCCGACTACGCCGCGGCAGTGGCCTTGGTGAACAGCCATGAATTCGCCAATGGGACGGCGGTGTTTACCCGCTCTGGCGCCATCGCTCATGCCTTCGTCCGCGATATCGACGTGGGTATGGTGGGGATTAACGTCCCCATTCCGGTGCCAATGGCCTTTCACAGCTTTGGTGGCTGGCGGTCCTCGCTCTTTGGGGACCATCATATGCATGGCCCGGAGGGCGTCCGTTTCTACACGCGATTGAAGACTGTGACCCAGCGCTGGCCGGAGCCGGAAGCGGTGCGCGCTGACTTCACGATGCCTACCATGAAGTGAGGCTGCGGGGCGGGCGTCCGGGACGCCTGCCCCGATTTAAGCGCCCTGAGTTGCGCTCTGGCGCGCCGTTGCCGATACTCTATATTGCGCTGCGACATCAGGCGCGGCTCCTTTCCGCCCCCGAGTTCCCGGTCCATGAACCCACGTCCACGTCCCACACTCCATCGATTGCGTCAGCTGCATGCGCGAGGTGAGCCTATCGCCGTGCTGACTTGCTATGACGCGACCTTTGCACGGGTCTTAGACGAGGCGGGCGTTGACGTGATGCTGGTGGGTGACTCGCTTGGCATGGTTTGCCAGGGCCAGGCGGATACGTTACCGGTGCAGATGCAGGAGATGATCTACCACACCGCCAGCGTGGCTCGCGGCAACCACGGCGTGTGGTTGATCGCCGACATGCCTTTCGGTAGCTACCAGGGCCAGCAGGACACTGCCATCGCCAATGCGGTGCAGCTCATGCAGGCCGGGGCCCACATGGTCAAGGTGGAGGGTGGTGGTTGGACGGTGTCGCTCGTACGTGCTTTAGTCGAGCGTGGCATTCCGGTCTGTGGCCATCTGGGTTTCACACCGCAGTCTGTACACGCATTGGGCGGTTACCGGATTCAGGGCCGTGATGAGGAAGCCGTAGAGCGCTTGCGTCTGGATGCGGCAGCGCTAGCCGATGCGGGCGCGGCGATGTTGGTGTTCGAATTGATGCCGTCTGCCGTGGCGCGGTCGGTGGCGCAGAGTTTGCCTATTCCCGTGATTGGCATAGGCGCAGGGTCTGGCGTTGGTGGGCAGGTGCTAGTGTTGCACGATATGCTCAATTTGACGGCGGGTCGCCTGCCCCGTTACGTGCGGGATTTCACCGAAGGTTCGGCGAGCATACAGGCCGCTGTCCGGCGCTATGTCGAGGACGTGAAGTCTGGCAAGTTCCCGGACGATACAGCGCACGGCTACTGAGTCACAGTGATGCGCATTCTTGAGACGGTGGCGTCAGTTCGCGACGCATTATCGGGGCAGCCCCGTGCGGTCTTTGTCCCCACGATGGGCGGCTTGCATGAAGGTCATCTGGCACTGGTGCGCCGCGCCCGTGCGTTGGGCGGGCCGGTTGTGGTCAGCGTGTTTGTGAATCGCCTGCAATTTGGTGCGGGCGATGACTTTGTTCGTTACCCACGCGATGTTCAGCAGGACTGCGCGCTGCTTGCACGGGAAGGCTGTGATTACGTGTTTGCGCCGTCGGAAGCAGAGTTGTATCCGACGCCGCAGGTCTACCGCGTCGTTCCGCCAGCGCCCTTAGCGGGTGTGCTCGAAGGCGCGTTTCGACCCGGATTTTTCGAAGGCGTGTGCACGGTTGTGCTCAAGCTGCTTGCGATCGTCGGACCCCGGTATGCGCTGTTTGGCAAGAAAGACTACCAGCAGTTGCTGGTCGTGCAGTCAATGGTGCAGCAGTTCGCGCTACCGGTCGAAATCATGGCGGTAGAGACAGTGCGCGATGTCCATGGCTTGGCGCTGTCATCGCGCAATGCCTATCTGTCCCCTGCGCAACGTGCCGAGGCGGTGTTGCTCCATCAAGTGCTCCTCGCAGCGACTGAGCGCGTTGCCGCCGGTGCGCCGATTGCGCACATCGAGGCGGATGCGGTGAACGCCTTGCTGGCTGCGCAGTGGGCGCCTGATTATGTTGGCGTGCGCAGTAGACACCTTAGTGACTATGTGCCCGGTCAGCCGGGTGTGGTCCTTGGTGCGGCGTCTCTCGGGCAGACCCGGTTGATCGATAACATCGAGTTCTGATTGCACGGGTCTTGGGCGCGTGGTCGCCGACCGCGCGTGCAGCCTCGGTAGCGGAGTATTGCCGATGGCACAGATTTTCATTGATGGACGGTTTGTGGACGCTGCGACCGCAACGGTGCGCGAGGTTGCGAACCCCGCCACTGCAAAACCCGTAGGACACTGCGCTGAGTGTGGTGTGGTGGATGTGGAGCAGGCGACGGTGGCGGCCCGTGCGGCCCGCGTCGATTGGTCGGCGTGCTCGAGCGATGCGCGTCGCGCTGCGCTCAAGGCGGCAGCGGCAGCCTTGCGCCGTGGGCGCGAGGGGATCGAGACACTGTTGATTGCTGAGGGCGGTTTGACGGGGCGCGAGGCCCGCACCGCGCTAGAGGCCTCGGCAAATGCGCTGGAGCAGCCGGTGCGCCGCGCCATGGGCCTCAACGGAGGCGTCAGGGCCATTCTCGGGCCCGCTTCGTCTCCGCTGCTGCCGATCATGCGGGATGTGGCCAGTGCCTTATTGGCCGGTGAGACGGTTGTTCTCAAGCCCGCGCCGGGTGCGGCACTGGCGCAACTGGAGGCCGCCCGCGCTTGGGCAGGACTACCCCCTGGCGTCGTTAATGTGCTCTCTGGCGATGCGGCGCTCGGTCAGGCGTTGGTTGCGCATGCGGGCATTGATGCGGTTTCTTTCACCGGTTCGGCTGGGGTAGGCGCGGCCTTGGCTGTCGGTGGTCGACCGTTGCAACTGCACACCGGTGGCGCAGATGCCGCGATCGTTGCGCGTGACGCCGATCTCGACCTGGCGGTACGGGCGGTGGCTTGGTCGCGTCTCCGGCATGGGGGCCGCAGCTGTGCGTCGAGCCGACGTCTTTATGTGCACTCTGCGGTTGCGGACGAGTTTGTTACGCGTTTACACCAGTACGTGGGACTGCTCGAGGTTGATAATCCGGTCAAGCCCGCCGTGGTGCTCGGGCCGCTCGCGTCTGCGGATGCGGCGAAGCGGTGCGAGGGCCGGGTCGTCAAGTCGATGCGCGAAGGGGCGCGTTTGGTGTTGGGTGGTTTTCGTTTTCGGCCCTCCGGTTTGGCTGGATATTGGCTGCAACCGACAATCTTGACGGATGTCCGTCAGGGCGCCTTAGCGATGCGAGAAGAGATGGCGGGACCTATTTTGACGGTCACGCCTTATACCGACGAGGATGTATTGCAGAGGTGGGTCGCTGAGGCGGCGGATCCCCTGGGGGTCAGCGTGTTTGGTGCCGATGAGGACGCGTTGTGCTCACTCGTCGCGGCGCTCCATGTGCACACGATTTGGGTGAATCTGCCGCAGTCCGATGACGTGCCGCCAGCACAGCCCGGTGCGGCTGTACGCGTTTATCGTCCGGCGTATGCGCGAAATAGTACGCCGGATTTCTATGAACTAGACCCTTTGCAGGTGGGGAGTCTGGTGGAATGATTTTCGCGCCCGATTATCAGGCGCACTGCTATTGGCAGGACGATAGCGCGTCGCCGCCTGCAGGTCCTGAGACGCTGCCGACGGCGGTGGATGTGCTGATCATTGGGTCTGGCTATACGGGTTTGGCGGCCGCGCGCGAGACGGCCTTGGCCGGTCGCTCGACGTTGGTCGTGGACGCCGGGCCGGTGGCTGGGGGATGTTCTTCCCGCAATGGTGGTCAGGTCGCGTTTAGCTTCAAACCATCGCATGCGACGCTGATGGCGCAACACGGCCGTGCGGTCGCCGATGGCATCTATCGCGAGGGGCTTGCAGCCAATGCCGCACTGGCCGCCCTCGCGCGCGATGAGGGCTTGGACTTCGACTGGCGTCCCTGCGGTGGTTTTCTCGGGGCACACACCCGCCGGCATTTTGATGCCTTGGTGCGAACCTTTGCATCGCAGGTGCCGGAATTTGCGGAGCCTTTCGAGATCGTTCCCAAGCATCGACTCGCTGAGGCGATCGATAGCCCGCTCTATCAGGGCGGCGTCATTGTCACCTCTGATGCTTCAGTGCATCCAGCCCGCCTGGCGTCGGCACTGTATGCGCGGGCAGTGGCCGCGGGCGCTGTGGTGGTGGGTCATTGTCGCGCGCAAGCAATCACTCGCGTTGCCGACGGCTTTATGGTGCATACCGCGCGCGGACTGGTTCGTGCCGCGCAAGTACTCGTGGCGACCAATGGTTATACCGATAGCCTCTCTACATGGCACCGGCGGCGCGTCGTCCCAATCGGCAGTTACATCATCGCCACGGAACTTCTCGATCCGGCCTTGGTTGCGCGCCTGATCCCCGCTGCGCGCAATATCTGCGATACGCGTCGTGTCGTGGTCTACGTGCGTTCGTCTCCGGATGGACGGCGCATTTTATTTGGAGGGCGCGCATCAGCGGCGGAGACGGATGTGACCCGTTGCGCCCCGGTGATGCACAAAATGATGCGGGAGATGTTCCCAGCGCTCACCAACGTGGGCGTCAGTCGCGCTTGGATGGGCTTTGTGGGTTTTACTTTCGACAATATGCCCCATCTGGGTGGTAAGGATGGCCTGTATCACTGCTTGGGGTACTGCGGGCAGGGTGTGCCGCTAGCCACCTATTACGGGGCGCACATCGGGCGGCGCATGGTTGACCGGCACGCCGCACCCTCGGCGCTTGAAGGGCTCGCCTTTCCCCGTCGGCCGTACTATCACGGGCGGCCGTGGTTTGTGCCGCTAGCCGTGCAAACTTATCGACTGATGGACTGGTTCAAGCTCTAAGGACATGGGACTTAGGCGCGCGCCGTGCCATTGGTGGCGACCGCTGCAAGACCATTGAGGACTAAATCCGGCACGAATTGGGCCGGCGTGCCGAAGTGTTGGACTAAGGATTTCGCATCGCCGCCGGTTAGCAGCAGGTCTGGTGGCGTCCCGAGCGTTTCACCGAGTTCCCGCCAGGCCTGCTCTGCGGCTGCCGCAAGCATTAACGCCAAGGGGTCTCCCAGGTTGGACGCCGTCGCGGCTGGGGCGTCGGGTTCTAATGCCAGCCCTGCGCGGACTTCTCCGAGCATCGAGAGGCCCGGTAAGATCAACCCCCCGCGATGTTGGCCGGTACGGTCGAGCGTATCGATGGTCAACGCCGTGCCACTGTTGACGATTAATGTGGGCTTGGGCGACCGCCGCCAGGCCGCAATCAGCGCAAGCCAGCGATCAACGCCCAGCGTGGCAGGGCGACGGTAGCCATTGCGAACGCCGAGCAGCGCGCCGGTTGCCACCACGAACTCAGGGTCGACCGAGTAGTGATCCCTGCACCACAGGGTGAGCGCTGCCGCGAAGGCCGGACCGGCGACGTTGCTTACCACGACACGGGACGGCCTGTGGCCGTCCGACTCAATCTCCCGTTGCCAGGCCCGGTGGGTCGAGTCATGGGCCACAGCACCTGCCGGGGCCACCTCGAGGTATTCGAGCCAGGCCCATTTCACACGCGTGTTGCCGACGTCTAGGAGGAGGATCATGGCGTGCAGTCTAGGCGATTGGAACGGTAGACTGCCATCGGGCGTTGACCCCCGCCCCTGCAGGTTTGTATTGGCCGGTGTAGGGTGCGCCAGCCTCTCGTGTCGGTGAACGCCATGATTGCCAAAGCTCGTCTTGAAATTGTTGTCGCCGTCGCCCGCAATGGCGTGATTGGTCGTGGTAACGAATTGCCCTGGCGGTTGCCAGCGGATCTCGCCCATTTTAAGCGGCTGACGCTCGGTCGCCCGATACTCATGGGGCGTCGCACGTGGGACAGCTTAGGCCGCCCCCTACCTGGGCGTCGTAACTTGGTCCTCAGTCGGGATGACGGACGGGTGTTGGAGGGTGCAGAGGTCGTCACTAGTGTGGAGCAGGCGCGTGCACTGGTGGGCGACGGTGTTCTCATGGTGATCGGAGGCGCGCAGTTGTATCAGATCCTGCTGCCCGAGGTGGCGGTACTGCATCTGACCACCGTGCACGCGGACGTCGACGGCGACGTCCGCTTCCCAGCGTGGGTAGCGTCTGAGTGGGAGGAAACTTGGACCGAGGCGCATAGCGCCGATGAGCGTCACGCTCATGCGTATACGTTCAGGACGTTGCAGCGTCGAGCGGCGTCAGTCGCTCCAGAATAAGCTGGTCGATAAATTCTAAATCAACCGCTGCGAGTGTGGTGACGCCGCGCGTCGCCGCATCGAGGATCTCCCGTTGCAGTGCGCCGCGCCGCTCTGCCTCTGCGTAGGGAATCTCGCCATGGAACATCACCATGGAATAACGCGGAATGAAACGCTGTGGATGGCGGCGCTCCAGCGTGAGCGATAACGCTTTTTGCAGTTGGAACAGCGGATCACGGACGGTATCGCGCATTTCCTGATAGTTCTCAATCGCCATGCGGGCAATCGCATCGGCATTGGGGCGACGTTCCGCGGTGAAGCGCGCAAAGCAGCGCTCCCAATCGGTGGTTTCACTCCAGAGTCGATCTAAGGCCAGACAGTCCTCGAAGCAGCAGTTGAGGCCCTGACCATGAAACGGTACGACGCCGTGGGCCGCGTCGCCGATCAATAGTGCACTGTCAGCTACGTGCCACTGATCCGTATAGATGGTCGCGAGTCGACCGACCGGATGCGAGGCGTACTGGGTGTCGAAGTCCGCTATGAGAGCCAGCACATCAGGAAATTCCTGCGCAAAGAACGTGCGCGCAGCGGCTGCGGTGGATAGGGCCTGGAAACTGGCCTGCGCGCCTTCAGTGGGCATGAAAAGCGTCGCCGTAAAGCTGTTGTCTGCATTCGGCAGCGCGATCAGCATATGGCCACCGCGCGGCCAGATATGCAGGTGGCCTGGATCCAGTGGGGGCTGGCCCTGCGCGTTGGGTGCGATGTGGAGTTCT
>CAIVRI010000079.1 GCA_903908265.1 uncultured Pseudomonadota bacterium | reverse complement strand
TTGGTGGGCGGTACTGGTTTCGAACCAGTGACCCCTGCCGTGTGAAAGCAGTGCTCTACCGCTGAGCTAACCGCCCACCGAGCGAATCGAGGTGCCGAAGTGTACGGGGGTTCGATCACTCTAGCAATCCATGCGGCCGGCGCCGCGCTGTCGGCTCCTACGACCCTTTATCGATAGGTCTGCTAAAGTCTTGGCCCCTTTGAACCGAGCCGAACCGTGACTGTTAGAACCCGCTTCGCTCCCAGTCCCACCGGCATGCTGCATATTGGCGGCGTCCGGACCGCCTTGTTCTGTTGGCTCTATGCCCGCCGTCATGGCGGGACCTTCATCCTGCGTGTAGAAGATACCGACCGTGAACGGTCCACCGATGCGGCTGTTCAGGTCATCCTCGACGGCATGGCCTGGCTTGGTTTGACCCCGGACGAAGGGCCGTTCTACCAGACCAAGCGCTACGACCGATACCACGCGGTGATCGGTCAGCTCCTGCAGAACGGGCATGCCTACCAGTGCTATTGTTCGAAAACTGAACTGGAGGAGTTGCGCGCCGGCCAAATGGCGCGCAAGGAAAAGCCGCGCTACGACGGACGCTGTCGGCACCGCACCGAACCCCTAGCGGGCGTGACCCCGGTAGTGCGGTTTCGCAACCCCGATGAAGGGCAGGTCGTGGTCAATGACATTGTTCACGGCCCGATCGTGTTCGATAGTCAGGAACTGGATGACCTGATCATCTTGCGCTCCGATGGCAACCCGACTTACAACTTCTGTGTCGCGGTCGATGACTGGGATATGGGCATTACCCACGTCATTCGCGGTGACGATCACATCAACAACACGCCGCGCCAGATCAATATGCTGCGGGCGATGGGGGCGACTCCTCCGGTTTACGCGCATTTGCCGATGATCTTAGGCCCGGATGGCACCAAACTGTCCAAGCGCCACGGGGCAGTCAGCGTGTTGGAATATGAGAGCGCCGGCTTCTTACCGGAAGCGCTGCTCAACTATTTGGGGCGCCTGGGGTGGTCGCATGGTGATCAGGAACTCTTCACGATTGAGGAACTGGTCCAGTTTTTTGATCTGGATGCGGTCAACAAGTCGGCATCCGCACTGAATCCCGACAAGCTAGCGTGGACCAACCAGCAACACATGATGCGACGTAGCGGAGCAGAACTCGCGCCTCGGTTCGCCTGGGTGTTGGCACAGAGGGGCATTGAGACGGGCTCGATCGACCTCGCCGCCGTCGCGGAGTGCCTCAAGGAACGCGCCAAGACCTTGGTCGAGATGGCCGATGGCGCGGCGTTCTTCTTCGCGGACCCGACGGAATACGAAGCCAAGGCCGCGAGTAAGCACCTGAACGCAGAAACGGCGCCGGTGCTGGTCGCAGCGCGTGCGGCCCTTGCAGCCCTTGAGGGCGCATGGACGGCAGCGGCAGTCCATGCAGTACTGGAGTCGCTTGTGGTAATACTCGGCGTCGGACTCGGCAAGGTGGCGCAGCCACTGCGGGTTTCGGTGGCTGGGAGCGGCGTTTCGCCACCGATTGACGCCACTTTGGCCATTTTGGGCGCTGCGGTGGCTCTGCGACGGATTGATCGGGCGATCCAGTACGCGCAGGCGAATTAATTACCGTAAGGAATTGACAGGAGGGCCGCTTCCCCTCAAGATTCGCGGCCTCTCGCGTGGGGCTATAGCTCAGTTGGTAGAGCGCTTGCATGGCATGCAAGAGGTCGTCGGTTCGAGACCGACTAGCTCCACCACGTCCATGAGAGATATCGACGTCAGCCTCGTCCCCATCGTCTAGAGGCCTAGGACACTACCCTTTCACGGTAGGTACGAGGGTTCGAATCCCTCTGGGGACGCCACTTTGGCGGAAGGCACGGACGCCAATCCGCCACGAATTGTGTACAGTTCGGGCCGCCCCGGGCGCTTCGCCCTCACGACCGCGGTGTGCTATGCCCAAAATGACTGTGCCGTTGCTCGACCTGCGTCGTCAGTACCAGACTTTTAAATCCGACCTGTTGCCGGCGCTGGAGCGCGTTTGCGACAGTCAAATGTTTATCCTGGGTCCCGAAGTGACCCGCCTTGAGGTCGCCACCGCAGCCTATTGTCATTCTGAGCACGGGATCGGCGTGTCCTCGGGCACCGACGCGTTGCTCTTGGCGCTGATGGGACTCGACATTGGCCCGGGCGATGCGGTCATCACGTCGCCCTATACCTTCTTTGCGACCGGCGGCACGATTGCCCGGACTGGCGCGCGGCCGATTTACCTCGACATTGATCCGGTCACCTTCAACCTGTGTCCGGTACTACTAGCGCGCTATCTGGCGGAGAGCTGCGAGGCCCGTGAGGACGGACTGTACGATCAGCGCAGCGGCACGCGCCTGCGCGCCATCATGCCGGTGCACCTGTACGGGCAGATGGCCGATATGGATCCCATTCTGGCGCTGGCAACCCGCTACGGTCTTGCCGTTGTTGAAGATGCCGCGCAGGCCATTGGTGCCGAGTACCGGGGCCGGCGCGCCGGTAGCCTCGGTGATATCGGGTGTTTTTCATTCTTTCCGACCAAAAATCTCGGCGCTTTTGGTGACGCGGGTTTGGTCACGGCCCGTGATGCGGTCTTGGCTGAACGGCTGCGCATTCTGCGCGTGCATGGCGGTAAGCCGAAGTACTACCACGCCTTGATCGGCGGCAACTTCCGCATCGATGAACTCCAGGCGGCGGTGCTCAATGTGAAGCTGCCCCTGCTGGAGTCCTGGACGGAAGGTCGTCGCCGCAATGCACAGATTTATGATGCGGCGTTCACCCAAGGCGGTCTGGATACCACTATCGGGCTGCCGGTCGCACTGAATGGACGCCGGCATATCTACAACCAATATGTGATTCGCGCGCCAGAGCGCGACCGCTTGCGGGCGTTCTTGGCCGAGCAGGGCATTGGCACCGAGATTTATTACCCGGTGTCGCTGCACGAGCAAACCTGTTTTGCTTACCTTGGTCACGCCACGGGCGATTATCCGGAGTCTGAGCGTGCCTCTGCCGAGACTTTGGCGTTACCGATTTTTGCCGAACTGGAGTTGGCGGAACTTGAGTACGTGGTGGATGCAATCCGCCGTTTTTACGCCTGACGCGATGAAAACGTTCCTGTCGCGAGTGCTGGCGATGGCGATCGGTTTGCTCGTTGGCGTCGGCCTCTTGGCGCTGGCGTTTCGGGGTACGGATGTAGGCAGCGTGCGCACGGCGCTTGCGGATGGTGACTGGACCTTGCCGGGGCTGGGTGTGTTGATGGGCACCGCTATTTTTGTGGCTGCCAAGACGGCCCGGTGGCGCTGCCTTTTGGGTGGTGCTGCGGGCACCTCGACAGCGGATCTGGTGCGTGCGACGACCGCGGGTCTGGCGCTCAACGCGTTGCTTCCGCACACCGGGGAGGTGGTCCGGGCGGTGTCGTTGCACCGCCGGCGTGGGTGGGTCACCTCTGCCGTCCTCGCCTCCATCGTGGCGGAACGCGTGTTTGATTTGTTCGCAGTATTGCTCTTGGCGGCGGTTGCGCTGGCCTGCGTACCGGTGCCCGCAGCGGTAGCCGGGGCGGTGCGTACGCTCGGGGTGGTGGCCGCCGTGGGCGCGGTACTGATTGTCGCGGTGCTGGCGTGGCCGGCACCGTTCCGCCAGTTGGCGCGCGGGCTGGCACGGCCCCTGCCGGTCCGGTGGGTGGATCCCTTGTTGCGGGAAGTCGATGCAGCGATCAACGGACTCGAGCCTGTGCGCTCCGGCTCGACTGCAGCGCGGGTATTGGCCTGGTCACTGCTGCAGTGGCTAGCGATCGCGGGTTGTGTGGCCTGCTCGGCGCTCGTGGTGGGCGATGCGATCGGGTTGGGCGGATCCTTGCTGGTGGTCGTGGGGATTGTGGTGGCTTTTTTGCTGCCGAATGCGCCGGGTTACGCGGGTTCCGTGCAGTTGGCCTTCGTGGTGTCTCTGGCTGCGAGTGGAGTGCCGCCGGCGCATGCGATCGCCGCGTCGGTTGTCTACCAACTCCTCATGATTTTTCCGGTGGTTGTGCTCGGGCTAGCCTGGCTTAGAGGGTCGTTGGCGCCGGTTACACTCGATCCTTAAAGGATTCCGGTGCTAATTGGTGCCGGTTGAGCAATTTGTAAAAGTCCGTGCGGTTGCGCTTGGCCAGTCGTGCGGCCTGACTGACGTTGCCACCCGTGATTTGCAGCAACTGCACCAGATAGTTGCGAGTGAACTCATCGCGCGCATCGTCGTACGAAGGTAGCCCGGAGGCGCCGGCGCCGACGGCGCTCTCGGTGATTTCACGACTGATCACGGACGAGGGTGCGAGTGCGGCGTTCTGGCGTACGACATGCTCTAACTGCCGGACGTTACCAGGCCACTCGGCAGTTGCGAGGAACTCCAATGCATCCGGGGCATAACTGAGCCGTTTACCTGCGGGTTCGGTGGTTTCTTCTAGGAAGTGGGCGACCAGTAGTGGGATGTCTTCGCGGTGTCTCGCGAGGGTGGGGACGTCGATATGCAGGGTATTTAACACATACAGCAGATCTTCCCGGAACAGGCCCTGTTCGATGCGCTGCGCCAGATCCGTACGGGTTGTGGCGACGACCCGGGCGTCCAGGTGTACCCCGGCGGCTCCGGCGTGTCCGGGGACTTTCTGATCCGTGAGGGCGCGCGCCAAGCGCGCTTGCACGGCCAGCGGCAAGTCGGCGACTTCGTCGAGGACCAAGGTGCCGCCATTGGCCGCCTCGAGCAGTCCGCGTGTCCCGGCGTCGGGTGTACCGAATAGGTCGTGATCTACGTCGCCGGCAACGAATTCCGCGCAGGTCACCACAATCAGCGGCCCATCGCGGCGGCTACTGGCGGCATGAATGGCGCGCGCGAATGCTTTTTTACCGGTGCCAGCTTCACCGGTGATGAGGACTCGCGCCTCGCTGGCGGCCGCCATCTGTGCCTGACCGAGCCGTTGCTCGATCAAGGGCGAGCGGGTGATGACGCTCGCGCGCCAGGCTTCGTCGATCGTGGCAAATCCAGAGACCTTCAGTGCCTTTTGCACCTGGTCTAGCAGTTGCTGTTTTTCGACGGGCTTGGTCAGAAAGCCAAAGGCGCCGCTCTGGGTTGCCCGGACGGCATCGGGAATCGTGCCGTGCGCGGTCAGCAGTAGCACTTTGAGACCGGGGCGGCGGACCTGCAACTCTTCGAGCAGCGCGATTCCATCCATCCGATCCATGCGCAGGTCGGTGACCACAAGGTCGGGGCGAAATTGATCAAGTTGCGCGAGCGCATCCAAGGCGCTGCTCACGGGGAGCACTTCGTAATTTTCGGAGCGTAGCCGAATGGAGAGCAGTCTGAGCAATCCCGGGTCGTCATCGACGACCAGAATGCGGGGCGCGCGTTTCGGTGCGCTTTTTCTAGAAAAGTGGGCCACGGTATCCTTTGACGGTCACGGCTTGGGCGGGGTCCCCCTGCCAAGCATCGATCGTTCGACCTGTGTTACGGCGTCGAGCTTGCGCTGCGCTTCTTCGAGCGCACGCTTGAGGCGTGCGATCTCTTCAGCGTCGCTGGGTATGCGCTTCGTTGGGGTCACCGCCGCGCGATCTTTCTCGCGATTGGCGAGGTCCAGCCGAAGTCGATTGGCTTCTGCTTGCAGGATCAGTCTGTCATCGACTTGCTCTAGCAACGCAGTGGCCACGGTTCGTTCTACGGGACGGAGCAATTCTGGCTGAGCCAGCAGATCTGACAACTGTCTGCGAGCAGCGACAGGGTCTGCGAAGGGTTGACGCGGTAGTGCAAGATAGGCGGCATAGCGCAGGCGATTGCCTGAGGACGGTTCAGCCTCTGCGGCGATCTTGGCTGCGGCAACGAGTTCTGCTTGCGTCGATGCAGAATCCACTTGCATTAGGGACAGTGCGTTGATTAAGAAGTGGCCAGTATCTAGTTCTTGATCGGAACGCGATGCGGAGGGTCGAGCGGCCCCGCTCTTTGGCAATAGGTTACCCACCGTGGCGCAGCCGCTCAGGGCGCAGACCCACGCGATGGTGCAGAGCAGGGCGGTAGTGCGTCGAGTGCGTTTCATTCTTCGTGCAGCATACCGTTTCGGTGTGCGGTTTTCGGGTATGCCGGTAAACGTAGCCGAAAATGGGCGCCTGTGTCTTGCTCATTAAGCAATGCAATGGTGCCCCGTTGGGCTTCAGTGAACTCCAACACCACGGATAGCCCGATGCCCGTCCCAGGCAAGGGACTGGTCCCCGATGCGCGTCCAGTATAAAACGCCTCGAATAAGTGTGGGCGGTCCTCAGCAGCGATGCCGGGGCCTGAGTCGATGATATCCATGACTAGGTCGCTGCCATCGGCTTTGGCATGGATCTGGATGGCGCCATCAAGCGGGGTGTATTTCATCGCATTTGACAATAAGTTATCTAGAATCAGCCGCAGTTTGCTGCGGTCCGCGGTCACGATGAGATCGCTCACCTCGATGGTGAGGCGTAACCGGTGCGCCAAAATAGTCATGCGATGCGCATCGATAACCGCCCGCACGAGATCGTGCAGTGGAAACTCTTCAAGATTCAGTGCCAACGTCTGCGCTTCCCAGGAACTATAGGAGAGCAGGTTCTCGATGTTGCGTTGTAGTTTGATGCCGTTGTCACGCAGGATGCCGACGACCTCGCGTTGCTCGGTGTGTAGCGCTCCCACGGCCCCTTCGAGCAACAGTTCTGTGCCTTCACGGATGCTAGCTAGCGGCGTCTTTAGTTCATGGGACATATGTCTTAGGAACCGATTCTTCGCTTCGGCAACGTCAATGAGTCGCAGGCGTAGCCATTCTAGTTGCTGACCTAATTTAACGAGATCCGCTGGGCCCTTAATGACGATCGGTTGTTCATACCGGCCACGACCCAGGGCATCAATAGCGCGATCAATTCGGCGCAATGGCCGCGAGAGCGCAGCTAAAAAGCCCACGACTAGCAGTGCGGTAATGGGTAGCAGGACGGATAGTTCCTGGTAGAGGCGCGCCTCTGCGCGGGCAGTCGACGCCTGCAATGCCTCGAGCGAGAGCACCGTCTGGTGTGCGATGTGTTGATTCAAGCGGCGCACATTAGTGGCTAAATCTTTGAGTCGGTCAATCGCAGGTTCCAGCAGGGGGTCCTGGGGCTTGGCATGACGAGCCGACATCTCGACCACTGCTGTTGTTAAACGGGTGATTTCGGAGCGGATCGCATCGACGTCTTGGCGCTCGTCGGAGGTCTCTGGACTGCCCACGGCGTCTAGGGCGGTGATGGTGCGCTGCGCATTTTCGAGGACGACATCGTCTAGTGAAGGGTCGCTGAGCGCGAGCCGCAAGCGTACGGTGCGTTCCAGTGTGGTGGACGCAATTACCAGCTGCTCGCCGGCGTGGATGGCTGCATCGGTGCTGGCAATGAGCGCCGCACTACGCTGGGTGAGGACGCGCATCTGTACGGTGGAATGCACAACGGCGATAAACAACGGTGTCGCGACCAACAGCGTCCCTGTGATGATGAGTGCGCGCAGCGAGTCGGGGCGGGGAATACGCATGCCCCGATCATAGCAGCGCTGGCCGTGTTGTTAGCGCTTGCACAGACCACGTGTGCGCGTGAGCGGGTGTCCAGTCCCTGTTCTCAACGCAGCGCGTCTGCGACCAGTTGCGCCAATTTGTCATAACTAGGGCGTCAGTCGCGCACCGAGCGGATGCAGTCGACTATTGCGATCACTTCCGCGGGGGGCGGTGTCTACTCGGA
The DNA here is from genome assembly GCA_903908265.1 of uncultured Pseudomonadota bacterium. GTDB lineage: Bacteria > Pseudomonadota > Gammaproteobacteria > Steroidobacterales > Steroidobacteraceae > CAIKZZ01. The sequence goes on along the minus strand of CAIVRI010000079.1, from coordinate 16,617 downwards.
GGACCAGTGGTCGCCCGGCGGCGGCCGCAACCGCCTCGAGTACCGCACGAACACTGGCGCCACGCCCATACCCGACATTCAAGGCCGCAGGCTTACCACCTGCACGCTGCTAACGTCGTGTAGATAAATGTCCCGTGGCGAGATCCTCGAGGTGGATTTAGTGGTGGATACCAGTGCCGTCGGGTGTCGGGTAGTCGGTCCCGAAGATGGAGACGTGCTTGCGTTTGCCAACGCCCTGCGCGGCAGTGACCTTGGTGAGCCGCGTCGCTGGTGGTGTGCACTACCCGAGCTGGCGGCTCGGATCGGAGCGCCCACATTGATATTCCGTAGCGCTGCCGGTCGGAGCGTGCAGGCCGCGGCGACGTCGCGCCGCGGCCACGCGCTGATCAGTCGGGAGGTCCCACACGGATTGATGGGTGTCCTCGGTGATTCCTCCGAGGCGAAACTATCAGGTGGCAGTCTATAGACGGCGGCACTGCAGTAGAAAATGTACGCAGCAATACCCTCGGCCAGCGCGGCATCAATGAAGGCACGGGTGCCGGGCACGTTGTTGTCGTCGTACTAGAGTGGCTCTGCCACGGACTGGAGGACGATGGTGAAAGCGGGGAAATGCAGGATGGTGCCGACGTCGTGCTCGCGCAGACGGCGGCGGAGCAGCGTACGGTCGGCGATATGGCCCTAACCGACCGGCCCGTAGGTCGCCGAATCGGCGAAACCGCGGGACTCGTTCTCCAGCGTCACGACCCCCCATCCAGCGCGCCCCAACGCCTCCACAACGCGGCTACCGATGTATCCCGCACCACCGGTGACCTGGGTGGCCTTGTCTGGAGGCATTGATGCTACGCGAGTCCTGCGGCTGGAGGCGTTGCAGAGCGCATAATGCGCGAATGTCGACCACTCGCAATGATTTCAAGTCTGAGGTCCCCTACGACCGCCTGTCTCCGGACTTGATGATGGCGGCTATAGAGTCCATTGGGCTGGTCCCGGATGGGCGCATGCTTGCACTCAATAGCTATGAGAACCGGGTTTATCAAATTGGCCTCGAAGACGAGGCGCCGGTGGTCGTCAAATTTTACCGGCCAGGTCGCTGGCTGGTGGACACGATTTCCGAAGAGCATGCGTTCGCCGCGGAGCTGGTTGCCGCCGACATTCCGGTGGTCGCGCCGATAGCCATTGGTGGCGTGACTTTGCATCAGTACGCGGGTTACTGCTACGCCGTGTACCCGCGACGGGGTGGGCGGTGGCCTGATCTGGATACCTGCGAGGATCGCGAATTGATGGGCCGATTCCTCGGCCGCATGCATCGAATTGGCGCTACGCAGCAGTTTCTGCATCGCCCTCGGTTCGACCCTGTTCGGCAGATCGATGCCGCCATTGCAACGATTGAGGAGGGCGATTGGCTGCCAGATTACCAGGTGGAGCGCTATGGCGATGTCGCTCGAGAAATCGGTGAGCGCGTGGCGGATGCCTTCGCTGCGGTGATGCCGCGTACGCTGCGTATCCACGGCGATTGTCATCGGGGCAACGTGCTGTGGACCGATTCTGGGGCGCACATCGTCGATCTGGACGACTGCGCAGTCGGACCGGCGGTGCAGGATCTGTGGATGCTCTGTGCGGGGTCGGCCGACGAGCGGCGTCGGCAGTGGACTGATGTGCTGGAGGGGTACGAACAGTTCGCTACCTTTGATCGCGCTGAATTGACTTTGGTTGAACCCTTGCGGGCCTTTCGCATGCTCCATTACGCCGCGTGGCTGGCACGTCGCTGGCAGGATCCGGCCTTCCCGCGCGCCTTCACCTGGTTTGGGGGGGCTCGCTACTGGGAAGACCATGTGCGCGAACTGGCCGAGCAACTCGAAGTCATCGATCAGCCCGTACTGCGGTTATAGTGCGGGCGAGGAGGGTGTATGCGTCTACATGCATTTTGGCTTGGCTTGGTCTGGGTATTGGCGAGTGCGTTAGGCGCCTGTCACGGTGGCGACGCGCCGGGTACCCCGCCGGCCGCCCGTAGCGCAACCTCCGGGGTCAGTCCTGCCCCTGCTGCGGTCGGGCTGACGGCCGCGGTGCCCGTCAGTGCCGGGACCCTGGCGGTGGACCTTCAATTTGGTATCGCCCAGGCCCCGCGGGCCGGGGTTCCCTTCCCGATACGCGTGGTGGTGTCCTCCGCCATCGCGCAGCCGCCATTGTTGGTCCGTTTCTATGGCGAGGAGGGCCTTGAAGTGTTGGGTGACGCTGAGCGCCGGACCGCCAAGCTGGATCCGGGGTCTCCAGCGACGCTGGAGCTGTCGTTGCGGGGCTTAAAGACGGGAATCCACCTCGTTTCGGTGGTAGTCGCGCAGGATCCCACGGTGGGGGCTGCAAGCCGGTCATTCCAGTTCCCGGTCCTCGTCACGAATCCGTAAGAACTCTTGGCGGTGCGTGAAGCCCGGATCCCCGGTATAATGGGCGGCTAGCCATTGGGTCCACTTTAAGGGCCCCGAGTAATCCCTCTGTGATTTCCAGACTCCGTAACATCGCAATCATCGCCCACGTTGACCATGGCAAGACCACGCTGGTCGATCAGTTGTTGAAGCAGTCGAGCACGCTCGATGCCCGCGCCGTCATGCCGGATCGAGTCATGGACTCGAACGACATTGAAAAAGAACGCGGCATCACGATCCTTGCGAAGAATACGTCGATCCGGTGGAACGAGTACCGCATCAATATCGTCGATACCCCCGGCCACGCGGACTTTGGCGGCGAGGTCGAGCGCGTGTTGTCGATGGTCGACTCCGTACTCTTGCTCGTCGACGCGGTGGATGGCCCGATGCCGCAGACGCGTTTCGTGACCCAGAAAGCGTTCAAGCATGGTCTACGGCCGATCGTTGTTATCAACAAGGTAGATCGTGACGAAGCGCGGCCAGGCTGGGTGCTTGACCAAACGTTTGATCTCTTCGATCGGCTCGGCGCTACCCACGAGCAACTCGATTTCCCAGTGGTCTACACCTCGGCGATCAAGGGTTACTCGTCGCTGGATCCGTCGCAGCGCGAAGGCGACATGACTACGCTCTATGAAGCGATCGTCAAACACTGCCCGCCACCAGACGTCGATCCGAATGGCAGCTTGCAGTTGCAGGTCAGCCAACTCGACTATTCCAACTACGTCGGTACCATCGGCATTGGCCGTATCGCTCGCGGCAAGATTCGTCGTGGCATGCAGGTTGCGGTCGTTGATCGTGACGGCGGGGTACGCCAAGAGCGCATCGGGCAAGTGCTGGGCTTCCTCGGCCTCGAGCGGGTGGAAGTGGAGGAGGCGTCAGCCGGCGACATTGTCGCGTTCTCCGGTATCGAAGCTCCGAAGATTTCCGACACGATTTGTCATCCGGATGCGCTAGACGCGCTGCCGCGGTTAGTCGTCGACGAACCGACGATTAACATGACCTTCGAGACGAACACGTCGCCGTTCTTCGGTCGTGAAGGCAAGTTTGTGACTAGTCGTCAGTTGCGTGAGCGACTCGAGCGCGAAATGTTGCATAACGTCGCTCTGCGTGTTGAAGAGACCGAGGACCCGGACAAGTTTCGGGTCTACGGTCGTGGTGAGTTGCACTTGGGCATCCTCATCGAGAATATGCGTCGTGAGGGTTATGAGTTGGCCGTTTCCCGTGCGCAGGTGGTCGTCCGTGTCACCGATGGCGAGCGCCAAGAGCCATGGGAACAGGTCACGATCGATATCGAGGAGCGTTCGCAGGGCGGCGTCATGCAGGCACTCGGCGAGCGTGGCGGTCAAATGACCAACATGACCCACGACGGGCGTGGTCGTGTGCGCATCGAGTACATGATGCCTTCGCGTGGATTGATTGGTTTCCAGACCGAGTTTCGCACGCTGACCTCAGGTACCGGTCTGCTGTATCACGTCTTTGATCATTACGGCCCCGTGGTCGACAAGAAGCTCGCGCAGCGTCAGTTGGGTGTGCTGATCTCCAACGGAGTGGGTGTGGCTCTGTCGTACTCCCTGTTTGCTTTGCAGGAGCGCGGCCGCTTATTTATCGGACACGGTGATGAGGTGTATGAAGGCCAGGTGATCGGTATTCATACGCGCGACAACGATCTGGTCGTGAATCCGCTCAAGGGCAAGAAGCTCACGAACATGCGTGCGGCAGGCAAAGACGAGAACATGGTGCTGTCGCCGCCCATTCGCTTTTCACTCGAGCAGGCGATGGAGTTCATCGACGATGACGAACTCGTTGAGGTGACGCCCGCGAATATTCGTATTCGCAAGCGCTACCTGAATGAAGGTGATCGCCGTCGCGCGGAACGTGCCGACGGGGGCTAAGGGCGAGATCGGAGGCGTTGATGGCGCGGGTAGGGTCAGTGGACGGTTTGCTCGCGCCGGGAGATCCACCACCCTATGAGGCGGCGGGTCTCGGTTTGGCCGGTCGCGCATTGCTCGTCTGCGACCATGCCGGTCGACGCTTTCCAGCGTCGCTTGACCGGTTGGGGCTGCCGATCGAGGCTACCTGGCGGCATGTCGCTTGGGATGTAGGGGCCGCTGCGCTGACGCGGGCCTTATCGGTGCGATTGGCCACGCCGGCCCTCTTGGCGACTTACTCGCGACTGGTCGTCGACTGCAATCGGGCGCCGGATCATCCGACTGCCTTTACGACCGCGGGCGACGGACATCGAATCCCGGGTAATGAAAACGTGACGCCGGCTGCGCGTGAAGCACGTTTGGCGGCCATTCATCGTCCGTACCACCACTATCTGGGCGGGCTTCTCGATCGACTAGGCAGTTACGGACCTGCGGCGCTGGTGAGCGTGCATTCGTTCACGCCGGTGATGGCAGGACGGGCGCGCCCTTGGGTCGCTGGTGTCCTTTGGGACGAGGATGGGCGTATCGCAGAGCCGCTATTGGCGACCTTACGCGCGCTGCAGGCGGGGCGCATCGGCGACAATGAACCGTATAGCGGGCGGTTCCCTGCGGATTACACGGTACATCGACATGGCAGTGCGCGTGGCATACCGCATGTAAGCATCGAGGTTCGTCAGGATGAGTTGGTGACGCCGGTGGGTGTCCACCGCTGGGCCAACCGGTTGGCGCTCGCGCTGGCGCCAGTCTTCGTTGATCTTGGCGTGATGGCCTAATTCTCAGGTAGCCTGGAGCAACGGCGCGAGTGGAACCGGTAACAGAAATCACTGCGGTGAGCGCACAGAGCTCCGTCATCGACCGAGCACTCTGTGTTGCTCCCATGATGGATTGGAGCGATCGACACTACCGGCACTTTGTGCGCTTGATTGCGCCACGCACGTTGCTGTACTCAGAGATGATTGTGGCTGAAGCGTTATTGCGTGGTGATCCGGCGCGATTACTGCGGTACTCGTCCGTCGAACACCCGGTGGCCTTGCAACTGGGCGGGAACGACCCCGTGCGTCTTGCTGCTGCGGCGCGTCTGGGCGAGCAATTCGGCTACGACGAAATTAATCTAAATGTCGGTTGCCCGAGCGACCGAGTGCAAAGCGCAACCTTTGGCGCGTGTCTCATGGCCGACCCGCAGCGGGTCGCTGCTGGGGTCTTTGCGATGCGGCAGGCTGTACAGATTCCGGTGACGGTGAAGTGCCGGATCGGTATCGATGATCAAGATGAGTACGAGTTTTTATTGCGTTTTGTGGAGACGGTCGCTGCTGCGGGTTGTCAGGTGTTCATTGTCCACGCGCGTAAAGCCATTCTGGCAGGTCTGACGCCGCGGCAGAATCGCGATATACCGCCATTACGTTATGACGTCGTTTACCGACTTAAAAGTGAGCGTCCGGATCTGACCATCGTGATGAACGGCGGTATCCGTACGCTAGAGGACGCGCAACTACATCAGGGTCGTGTAGACGGCGTGATGATCGGGCGCGAGGCCTATCACAACCCCTATATTTTGGCGGCGCTCGAAGGGGCGCTGTTGCCTGCCGGGGGAGCAGTTGCTTTGCCACCCGCGGTGCTCATTGCGGCAATCCGTGGCTACGTGGAGGCGGAGTTGCGCGCCGGGTCCCGGCTACACTCGATGAGCCGTCATTTGTTGGGCTTGTATGCGCATCGACCGGGCGCCCGCTCGTTCCGGCGTGTTTTGTCGGAGTTTGCGACCCGTCCCGGGGTCGGGTTTGAGGTCTTAGAGGCGGCCGTGCGGGCGGCCGAGGGCGCTTCTCGAAGCAGTGGCAATCTTGTCACATGAGAGGTTTATACTGCGCGGATGCACACGGATGTCCAGTTGGCAGTGCTATTTGCCGACGTTGTCGGATCAACCCGGCTATACGAGCAGTACGGGGATGCGGCCGCGCGCGAACTGGTTGGGGCTGCTCTTGATCTGATGCGCGATTCGACCGAGGCGCACAGTGGCACCGTGATCAAGACCATGGGCGATGAGATCATGGCGACCTTCGCTACTGCAGGCGATGCCATTGCAGCGGCGGCACAGATGCAGCGCGCCATCGCCTCGCGGCCACAATTCAATGTGGGCACTACTCGGATCGCGATCCGCATCGGTTGTCATTTCGGCCCCGTGATGCGCGAGCCGCGCGATGTGTTTGGGGCGACCGTGCATACCGCAAATCGACTGACCAGTCTGGCGAAGGCGGAGCAGATCATGGTGACGGAAGAGGTCGTTATCCGGCTGCCACCGCAATGGCAGGGCGCCGTCCGCCATGTGGATATCGCCACGCTGCGTGGGTTCAGCGAGGAGGTCGCCCTCTTTGAGGTGCTCTGGCACGCGGAAGATGCGACCAGTGTGCTTCAGATCGTGGTGCCCGTCGCCGGCGGGCGGACTCGCAGCACGCGTTTGCGGATTAGTGTCAATGGGTCCGAACTGACACTGACGGATGCGCCGCGCGTGATTCAACTAGGTCGGGGTGAGGGCAACGAACTGGTGGTCCCAGGGACCCTAGTGTCTCGGCATCATGCACGGGTGGAGGTCAGCAAAACGGGCTTTCAGTTCATTGATCAGTCGACCAATGGCAGTTTCGTGCAGCCGGAGGGCGGCGAGATGCAATTCGTCCGCCGCGACACGGTTACCTTGGTCGGTGACGGTCGCATTGGCCTCGGCCGTGAGCCGACTACGGGCGATTCCGGCACGATTTTCTACTACAGCGAAGACTAGCGGCTCAGTCGTTCCACCGCCGCTTGGATACGGGCGTGCAGTTCTGCCGGCACACGATCGCCGTATTGGGCGAAGTCAGCCTGCAGGCGTGCGTATTCTTCGCGCCATCCTTGGGTGTCCACCGCCAGCAATTCTTCGAGGCGCGCTGACTCGATCTCTAGACCGTCCAGTGGCAGATCGGCCGGCGTCGGCATCCACCCGATCGGCGTATCAACGGCGTGAGCGGTGCCGGCAACGCGATCCAACATCCATGAAAGGACCCGCAAGTTTTCGCCAAATCCAGGCCATAAGAACCGCCCGTTGGCGTCCTGTCGGAACCAGTTGACGTGGAAAATGCGCGGCGGTTGCGTGAGTTGGGCCCCGACCGCGATCCAGTGCCGCCAGTAATCGCCGAAGTGGTATCCGCAGAACGGCTTCATGGCCATGGGATCGCGACGCAGGACGCCGACCGCACCTGTTGCTGCAGCCGTTGTTTCCGACGCGACACTCGCGCCGAGTAGTACGCCGTGCGTCCAATCGGTGCCCTCGAACACGAGCGGCGCCAGGGTTCGACGTCGACCACCGAAGATAATGGCCGACAGGGGCACGCCGGCCGGGTGATCCGCTTCCTGTGCGTAGGCGGGGTTCTCCTTGGCGGAGACGGTGAAGCGTGCGTTGGGGTGCGCCCCGGGCCCGACTGTCGGGTCGTAGGGCTGGCCACGCCAGTCGAGCGCTGGCACGCCTTCGAGACCTTCCCACCAGGGTTTGCGGTCGGCCGTTAGGGCGACATTGGTAAAGATTGTGTCGCGATGCACCATCTGATGGGCATTGCGATTGCTACGGGCATTGGTGCCGGGCGCCACGCCGAAGTAGCCCGCTTCCGGATTGATAGCCCAAAGCCGACCGTCGGGTCCCGGATGCAACCAGGCGATGTCATCGCCAATGGTTCGCACCTGCCAGCCCGGCATTGAAGCGGGCGGGATCAGCATGGCGAGATTGGTCTTGCCACATGCAGAGGGGAAGGCGGCCGCGACGTAATGGGTCTCGCCGGCGGGATTGGTGATGGCCACTAGCAACATGTGCTCGGCCAACCAGCCTTCTTCGCGGGCCTGCCAACTGGCGATGCGCAGCGCATGACACTTTTTGCCGAGCAGGGCATTGCCGCCGTAGCCAGACCCGAAACTCTTGATCGCCAGTTCCTCTGGAAAATGCATGATGAAACGGCGATCCGGGTCGAGGTCGCCGGTCGAATGCAATCCACGTACAAAACGCGTTTCGCGCGCAATCCGCGCCAGCGCTGCATTTCCCATGCGAGTCATCAGTCGCATGTTCAGGACGACGTAGGGGCTGTCGGTAATCTCGACGCCGCAGCGCGAAAAGGGAGAATCCAACGGCCCCATGCAGTAGGGCACGACGTACAGCGTGCGGCCTCGCATACAACTGCGAAACAGGTCGTCCATGCGCGCATGGGCGTCGGCCGGGGCCATCCAATGGTTGTTCGGGCCGGCGTCCGCCGCGTCGTGCGTGCAGACGTAGGTTACGTGCTCAACACGCGCCACGTCATTCGGGTGCGACCGATATAAGTAACAGTCAGGGTAGTCTGGGTGCAGTGTTTCTAAGCTGCCTGCAGTCAACATCGCTTGGGTCAGCGCTGCGGCTTCCGCATCGCTACCATCGCACCAGTGGATTTGTGCCGGTTCAGTCAGGGCCGCGACGGCATCCACCCAACGCTCTAGATCAGCAGGCGGCTTGGGCGCGTGGAGGGGGTGATCGGCGGGAAGACTGCGCATGTAGTACGGGGCTCCGTAGTGGACCGGCGAATCATACGGAAAAAACGTTCATATGCGGCGCTGCGACAAGAAAAATGTAGCGCCGTCTGTAGTGCTGGAAATTATAATAAAAACATGGTATTACATATTTTACCAGCCATAAAAATTGGTTTGTTTTTCAACTCTCCGTGCGCTTCGATGCGATCTGCAGGGAGATCGGGCGGTTGGCTTGCTTCGCGCGGCCCGCGCAGGGATGATGCGGCGGCGCCGCGACAACTGACTCGCGCAACGGAGCGGTGACCGTTTTCATGTCCGATTGGCGTTCGCTCCTCTTGCCGGATAGCCCCTTGGCCGCTGTGCTGCCAGGATTCCAGCCCCGTGCGGAGCAACAGGTCATGGCGGAGGCCGTCGCGACGGCGATCGATGCGCGCAGCCGTCTCGTGGTTGAAGCCGGCACGGGCACCGGCAAGACTTTTGCTTACCTGATCCCCGTTCTGTTCAGCGGTGCAAAAGTCATTGTGTCGACCGGCACCCGCAACCTGCAGGACCAGTTATTCCATCGGGACCTGCCGCTCTTAGCGGGTCTGGTTGGGCATCCGGTACGCATTGCCTTGCTAAAGGGGCGTTCCAATTACTTGTGTCGCCATCGACTGGCGCTTGCGGTGGCCGCGCCGCCGCTGCCGGGTTTCGAGCGTGCTCGGCAGCGGGCACTCGGGCGCATCGTTCGATGGTCGGAAGCCACCGAATCGGGTGATATTTCGGAAGTCGATTCGGTCGCAGACAATGATCCGATCTGGGCTGCGGTGACCTCTACCCGGGAGAATTGCCTCGGTCAGGATTGCCCGGAGTTTCGTCGCTGCCACGTATTGTTGGCCCGGCGTGAAGCGCAAGCGGCGGATCTAGTGGTCGTCAATCACCATTTGCTGCTGGCCGATATGGCACTGCGAGAGGAGGGTTTCGGCGAACTGCTGCCGGGTGCGCATGCAGTCATCCTGGATGAGGCGCACCAATTTCCTGAAGTAGCGGCGCAGTTCTTTGGCACGCGTTTCGGTTCGCGAGTGGTTCTGTCTTTGGTGCGCGATGCGGAGTTGGAAGTGACTCGGGCCGGGTTGATGGATGCCGCTGCACGGGCGCAGTTGGCTGATTTGGAGACATCCGTGTCCGGGCTCAGCCTCGTCCTCTCAGGACTGGGGGACCGATTGGAGTGGGCGCAATTGCCGGACGCCGCGCTCGAGGCGGCGGAGGAACTGGCGATCGCACTGGAGAACCTCGCCGAACGTTATGAGGACGTGCAGATTGAAGTGGCGGCGGTGCGGCAGTGCGGCCGGCGTGCACGCGAGGCGGCAGGGCGGTTGCGCGGATTGCTCGCCTACGATGATGCAGCGGGTCTGCAATGGGTCGAGAATGGGCCACGTTACTTTTCCTTCGAATTTATACCGTTTGAAGTGGCCGATCGGCTGCGCAGTCAGGCCGAGGAGCGACCCTGCGCCTGGGTGCATACTTCGGCAACGCTGGCGGTGGGCGAAGACTTTGCTCACTACGTGCAGCGGGTCGGTGCGCAGGGCGCTCGAACCTTGCGCATTAATAGCCCATTCGACTACCGCGAACAATCCCGGCTCTATCTGCCACCCGGCATGCCCGATCCGTCGGATCGCAATTTCAACCGCGCATTGATCGACGCGGCCATGCCCTTGCTGCGGGCAGCAGGGGGGCGCGCCTTCTTGTTGTTTACGAGTCATCGCGCGCTCGCTGAGGCGGCGCAGTTGTTGCGCGAGGCAATGGATGGCGAGGATCGCTTCCCGTTGCTGGTGCAGGGTGATATGCCGCGCGACGCGCTGATCAAGCGCTTCCGGGAGATCGGCCATGCGGTGTTGTTGGGTACCGCCAGTTTTTGGGAAGGGGTCGATGTGCGCGGTCCGGCGTTGAGCATTGTCGTGATTGATCGATTGCCTTTTGCCTCGCCAGAGGACCCACTCTTGAAGGCGCGCTTGGAAGGCTTGCGCCGTTCGGGTCGCAATGGATTTTCCGAACACCAGATTCCACAAGCGGTGCTCGCGCTCAAGCAGGGTGTTGGCCGCCTCATTCGGGATTCGACGGACTTTGGTGTCGTTATGATCGGGGATCCGCGGCTGCGCTCCCGTGGGTATGGCCGTACGTTTATCGCCAGCTTGCCGGAGATGCCGGTGACGACGAAGATCGAGGAGGTCACGGCGTTCCTGCGCCTTCATTTGGCGGGTTTGGATTAACGAGAGTCCCCTATGCGTTTGCTAGCCCTGGATACGGCCACCGAAGCGTTGAGCGTTGCGCTCTATGATGACAGTGGTGTCGTAGCACATCACTTTGAGATCATTGGTCGTGGTCATGCTGAACAAGTCCTGCCCCTCGTTCGCCAACTGCTGGAGGCGGCGGAATGGCCACTCCACACCCTGGACGCCATCGCGGTTGGCCGGGGGCCGGGCGCCTTTACGGGCGTGCGGATCGGTGTGAGCGCAGCGCAGGGCTTGGCCTTCGGGTTGGATGTGCTGGTCGTTGGCATTTCGGACTTGGAGGCGGTGGCTGTGGGCGCCCGTGCGCGCGCCGCCGCAGAGGGAATTGACTGCGATGCGGTGGTGGTCGCGCTCGACGCGCGAATGGATGAGGTCTACGCGGCCCTCTGCCCGGTCAGTGCCGCAGGACTCGGCTTGGCTTGGGAGGTGGTATGCGGCCCGTCCGCGCTGGTCGAGCGGGTGGGTTCGGTCGGGCGGTTGCTGTTGGCGGGGCATGGCTTCTGCGCGTACCCGGGACTGCTACAGTCGTTTACTGGTGTGGTCGGGGCGTATCCCGACCAGTTACCGGACGCCGGTGTGATCGCGCAATTGGCTGCAGGGCGGTTGCAATCGGGTGCAGCGATCGCCGCTGAGAGTCTAGAGCCGGTCTATTTGCGCAATGAGGTCGCCACCCGTTCTAACCGGTGAACGGGTGAAGCGGCTATGATTGTGACACGGGAATGCAAACGGTCATCTGTATGTCACAAACATACGGTGTAATAAAGTCAATGACTTAATCCGGTGTCACATTATGACCACACGTAGAATCCTGATCGTTGAGGATGAAAAGCCGATCCGCGATATGATCGCGTTTGGCTTGCGGCGTGCTGGGTTTGAGGTGCTTGAGGCGGAAGACACGCGTTCCGCACGCACGCTGATTGCAGATTCCCGGCCTGATCTCGTCCTCGTCGACTGGATGCTCCCCGATGCGAGCGGTTTGGAACTCACGCGTGCGCTCAAGAAAGACAAAGATACCCGCGAGGTACCGGTCATCATGCTCACGGCCAGGGCCGAGGAGCAGGATAAGGTTGCCGGTCTTGAGGGTGGGGCAGATGACTATGTCACCAAGCCGTTTTCGCCGCGTGAACTGCTGGCTCGGATCAATGCGGTACTGCGGCGCTCAGCGTCCGTTGGTGTGGAAGAGACCATTGACGTTGGTCAGTTACGACTGGATGGGGCGGGTCACCGTATTTTGTGTGGTGAAGCGACGGTACCGCTCGGGCCGACTGAATACCGGTTGCTGTCCTTCTTCATCACCCATGCCGAGCGCGTCTATACCCGCAGCCAACTGCTGGACCGCGTTTGGGGGGGCAATGTGTATGTTGAAGAGCGCACGGTCGACGTACACATCCGTCGTTTGCGCAAGGCACTCGAAGCGTTCCAGTGTGATGCATATGTGCAAACCGTGCGTGGTGCGGGGTACCGTTTCTCAACCCGCACCGCCTGACCGTAGGGTCGAGCCAACGTGATTTCAGGTATCTGGACGTTTGCGCTCCCGCGGATTTTGGCTTTAATTGCTGCGGCTATCGTCGTAGGGCTGTTGATCGGTCACGTCGCCCTTACCATTGCGGTGGCGCTGTGCGTGGCCTTGGGACTCAATTACTATCGTCTCTTTCTCTTGGAGCGTTGGCTAAAAAACAGGCGGCTCGTCGATCCGCCCGATCTGTCCGGGCCTTGGGGCGAAGTGATTGCGCTGACAGTACGCATTTATCGACGGAAAAAATTTCATAAAAAGCGACTCAGCGAAGTCGTGCGCGAGTTTCGGGGCCTGACCTCGGCGCTACCGGACGGCATTGTGGTGCTAGGACGGGAGCATGAAATCCAGTGGTTCAATCCCCGTGCGGCCCGGTTTTTAGGATTGCGGCGCCGAGTCGATATTGGTCACCGAATTGACAACTTGGTGCGACAACCCGAATTTCGCACCTACTTGGATCGCGCTGAGTTTTCGATGCCGGTGATTGTTCGTCAGTCGGCGACTGCCGATGTCTTCCTTTCGTTGCAGATGGTCGATTACGGCGAGGGGCAAAAGCTATTGGTCGTGCGCGATGTCAGTCGGGAGATTCGGGTCGAAGCGATGCGTAAGGATTTTGTCGCAAACGCCTCCCACGAGTTGCGGTCGCCTCTTACTGTGATCGCAGGCTATGTCGACACCTTGGCGGATGATCCCGTGCTCGATGCAGAAACGCGAACGGCGCTAGAGGAAATGCAACGTCAGTCGGCGCGAATGCAAGCAGTCGTCGATGATCTCATTGACCTGTCGCGCCTTGAATCAGGTTCCAATGAGGCGCCGTTTGATTTTATCGACGTGCCGTGGCTTTTGTCTCTGATGAAGAGGGATGTCTTGGCTCGCCCAGATCGGTGCAGTGAATTTGAATTCGCCATTGATTCTGAGTCGGGGATACTCGGCGCTGAGTCGGAAATCCACTCTATTTTTTCTAATCTGATTGGCAATGCCATCAAGTACACCCCAAAGGATGGTCGCATCAATGTGCGCTGGTGGGTCGATGAGGCCGGCGGACATTTTTCGGTGGCAGACACGGGCATGGGGATCGCGCCTGAGCATCTGCCGCGATTGACGGAGCGTTTTTACCGAGTCGACCCTGGTCGCTCTAGAGCCTCCGGTGGATCAGGACTTGGATTATCGATCGTGAAGCATGCGCTGCAACGTCATGGCGGAACGCTGCGTATTCACAGTGAAGAAGCTCAGGGCAGTACTTTTACTTGTGACTTTCCCGAGGCTCGGATCAGCGGTCGTAGTTGAGTGCATAGCGCGCGGCGTAAAGAATCTGACGCCTAAGCGTCATCTGTGCGTCAACGTCGAGCAGTAGTCTAGGCCATCCCAGCTGTTAGAAGGCGAGGCCATGGCGCAAGAGATGCAGTCGATGGGGCGGGTCAGGACGGTTTTTATCTCAGACGTGCATCTGGGGTTTCGGGGCTGCCAAGCGGCGTTGTTGCTAGATTTTTTACGCCGAGTCGATACAGCAACCTTGGTGTTGGTAGGTGACATCGTCGACTTGTGGAGTTTGCGTCGCAGTTTTTACTGGCCGAGCCTGCATCAGGAAGTGTTGCGCGAGATTTTGGCTATTGCGCGTCGCGGCACGACCGTCATTTACGTCCCCGGAAACCACGACGAAGAATTCCGCGCGTTATGCGGCGCGTCTTTGGAAGGAATCCAGGTACGTCGAGATTTCGTCCACGAGACTGCTAACGGTCAGCGTTACTTGGTCGTGCATGGCGATGAATTTGATGGCAACGTCAAATTTGCAGGCTGGCTGAAGTGGATTGGCGAACACTTGTACGACTTCATTCTATGGATAAGCCGTTCGGTGCAGCAGATCCGGCACCGCTTCGGTTATGGCTACTGGTCGCTGTCCAATTGGATCAAAGATCAAGTTCCGGATGCCCGGCGGTATATCGGCCGGTTTGAACAGGCAGCCGCAGCTGCGGCCACCCGTCTTGGTCTAGATGGCGTGATCTGCGGTCACATTCATCATCCGGGCATTCGTGAGGTGGAGGGTGTTCGCTACTGTAATGACGGGGATTGGGTTGAGAACTGTTCGATGCTCTGTGAAGACATGTCAGGCCAGATGTACATTAGGTTCCATCACTCCGCGGCTGTAGAGCCTGTGCCCTTGATCTCATCGGTTGCAGAGTTCAGTGGCGCGCGTGCCTACGACGAGGCGGCCTGAACCGCATGCGCATTGCGATGGTGACGGATGCCTGGAAGCCGCAGACCAATGGCGTGGTGACGACGTTGCAGCGGACGGTGGGGCAGCTCCAGAAGCTGGGAGCTGACGTCCGTCTGTTGACGCCGGAGGGACTAAGAACGGTCCCGTGTCCTACCTATCCAGAGATACGCCTGACTCTCTTCCCGCATGCCGCGGTATCACAGTGGCTAGAAGAGTGGATGCCGGATGCCCTACACATCGCCACAGAAGGCCCCTTAGGCTGGGCGGCGCGCGCCTACGCCATAGCACGTGGCTGTTCGTTCACGACTTCGTATCACACGCAGTTCCCACAGTACATTAGTGCGCGTCTACCGATTCCGGAGGCGTTGGTGTATGGCTATCTGCGCCGATTTCATGGACGTGCCAGTCGTGTGATGGTCGCTACGGAGGACATGCGCCGGCAGTTGCGCGGCCGAGGCTTTCGCCGGGTGGTTGCCTGGACGAGAGGCGTAGACACGGATCTATTTGTGCCTAGGCAGGTCCCTAAGACCCTCGCTGCGCGCCCTACCTTGATTTATGTCGGCCGCGTGGCGGTTGAAAAGAGCGTGGAAGAGCTTTGCAAGCTGGACCTAGATGCCCGTAAGGTGATCGTGGGAGGTGGCCCTCAACTGGCGGAGTTACGCAGGCGGTATCCCGAAGTGGAGTTCCGCGGTTATTTGTACGGGGCGCAGTTGGCAGCGGCCTACGCTGAGGCGGACTGTTTCGTGTTTCCGAGTCGCACCGACACCTTCGGCTTGGTATTACTGGAGGCGATGGCCTGCGGCTTGCCCGTTGCAGCTTACCCGGTGACCGGACCGATCGATGTCGTCCGAGAGGGCCTGACGGGCTGTTTACGCTCCGATCTGCGCGCGGCAGTACTCGGCGCACTAGGGCTGGATCGTGCCGCGTGTCGGGCGCAAGCGCTGGAATACGGTTGGGATGAGGCCACTCGGCAATTCCAGTCGAATTTGGTCGCATTTCGAACGCTCCCAATGCGACGCGCGGCCCGTCTTAGCAACCTGTTCCCGCAACGCCGACTTAAGTCTAAACGGCCCTTAGGAGGACCGCTCTCATTGGCGGATGGCTATGAGCGATCCGTGTAGCGGCGCGGGTTGTCCGGTTGATGCTCCCTAGTGGTATAAGTCCGCTTTAGCGACCTAACCGGAGCAGATACCGGGGGGGCATTTGCACCTGCAGCGCCAGAGCACAAAGGCGGATCGGTGTGTGCGGGGATGCCATCCCTGTCTGCGGCGAGTGGGGCGAATCGCATGCGGTCGGTCTCGTTTTTTGACCACCCCAATGCCGGAGCCTATGGGGTTGGCGGGCCCCTGGCTGTCGTCTGCTCGGAGTAACCGAAGACCCCGCGGCAGTCTGTGGTTCCTTGGCGGGGAAGATCTAGCGCGCTTAGAGACGGGTGGGCCCGGTTTATCCTGTGGCGAGGCGTGCGCTGTTTCTGCGTTGATGCGATTTAGGGGCGTGGAGCGAGTGTCGTTTTTTCTTGTAACAATTGATGTAACTATCTATTTTTAATGGGTTTTAATAAATTATGACAAGAGCGATCTTTTGAAAGATATCTGTAACATTCGCCCTACATACTATTTGCCGAACCGGGCTTGCGCCACTTAGCGTCCGGCCTTCTTCCTGAACATTGGAGATCACCGTGTTTAAACGCTCTTTGTCGATCCTCGCGATGGCTGCCGTATCGGCGGTCGGGGTCGCCCATGCCGATACCGGCCGCGATTAT
>CAIVRI010000078.1 GCA_903908265.1 uncultured Pseudomonadota bacterium | reverse complement strand
TACGCGTCTGCCTTGCAAGGGGACCTAATGGTCATTAATTACAATGCAACGACAATGAAAAAACTACGACCTTTCACAATCAACACCGAATCCATACGTTCGAAAGACGAGGCGGCAGATCACCAGCCGCTTGAATAGCGACACCGTGGACTACTGCAAGAGTCTCTCAGCACAGAATGGGATTCCCTACCAAAATCTTATTAATCTCTATCTGCGAGAGTGCGCGTCGTTTAAAAAGACGCTAAAGATGGGCTGGGCTGCATAAGAGCGATGCCGCACGCGCTCGGCTCGCCCGAAACACGTAGCATACGGTTACGAGCTGGATCCCGCCGGATAGATGCGAGCGAGGTCTGGGGCATTGGTGGGCGTGTAGGGATCGAACCTACGAGCAATTGATTGAGAGTAAAGAACGGCCGCCACGCGCGCGCAACCGTGTGCGTGATGTGAACAATGCTAGGTAGATAACACCTTTTTTAGCCTAATTTTGCTGGCGCTTTCAGCCCCACCGGCTGTCCACTCAGCGTACAGTCAACCACAAAGCGGACAGCGCAGTAGCAGGTGCTGCGGCGCAGGAGGTGGACAATGACGCGTCATACTATTGCTCGGTGCAGCCTCGCGTTGGCGCTCGCCAGCGCCATCAGCCTGAGCGCGAACGCGGGGACGGTGGTCTTCCTCAACAACAACAGCAATACCGCGTGGTTCACTGCTGCGAACTTTGCCACGCCCGTCAGCGGCGGTTTTGCATCTGCCGGCGTCAGCGCATGCGCGGTACAGCGCGTACTGACCACGTCCGGCACGTATAGCTGGCAGAGCCGCTGTGAGGCGAGAGTCAAGCCCGGCACCCGGGTACTCGTCATCCCCCACTTCAATGCGCCGCCCCACAAGGCGGCCATCGAGGGCCCGTACGCGACGCAGATCACCTTTCAAAACGGCGCGGCGCCTGCGGTGCAGGGCGGTCGCTATGACAGCGACAAGCATTGGGTGACCGGCGCTTGCATCGGCACTGCCGCTTGGCCGCCTGATCCGACCGGCTTGACCCAGTACGTCACGGGCTCCAACAACAAAATGAACAACGCGCAGTACGTCTTCACCATGCCACTGGATGGCACGGACGTATGCGTCTCCAATAACTGAACCTGCGCATCGTGGCGCCCGGTGGCCAGCACGGATGTCCTGGATCAGGAACACCATCCTGGCACTCGGTCGGTTCGGCGATACCCCGCTGCGCTGCCCCTTCAAAGTGCATTGCGTCGAATCACGTCGCGGTAATACAAAGCACTCGCCTTTGGGGTCCGCACCTGCGACGCATAATCGACATGCACGATCCCAAAGCGCTTGCCATAGCCGAGCGACCACTCGAGATTGTCGAGCAAACTCCATACAAAATAACCGCGAATATCGGCGCCTTGCGCAATCGCAGCGTGCACGGCGCCCAGATGATCCTGCAGGTATTGCGTACGCAACGGGTCATCGATGCGCCCCGCACGCGCGACCGGTGGGTCATAGAACGCGCTGCCGTTCTCGGTAATGTAGACGGGCGGATTGCCGTACTCCTGCGCCACCCGCACCAGTAATGCCGTGAAGGCCGCCGGCACGACCTCCCAGCCGGTCTCGGTGTAAGTCGCGCTGGGGTTCTTGATCGTACGAATTCGTACCGGCCAAGCGGACGGATCGTTCACTGTCAGCCCCCGGGAATAATAGTTGATACCCAGAAAATCAATCTTCTCACCGGTGAGCGCGTAATCAGCAACCGGCGGTTGGCGCCAACCAGGCCCAAAAATATCGGCCAACTCTTCCGGGTGTGACTGCTTAAAAACCGGATCGAGATACTGCCGATTCATATACGCGTCCCCGCGCGCGGCGGCCGCTAGATCCGCAGGCGCATCGCTAGCAGCCACCTTCGGTTCCAGATTCAGCACCAACCCGATGCGATGTGCGCCTTCAGCGCGGTAGGCCCGTACCGCCAATCCATGTGCACGCAACAGATTGTGGCTGACTCGGGGCGCCTCCCACGCACTGCGATGCCCCGGCGCCAACACGCCGTGCAGGTAACCGCCATCCGCGATGACCCATGGCTCATTCAACGTGACCCAATTGCGTACACGCCCATCCAGTAGCCGATAGGCGCCGCGGGCATACTCTGCAAACCACTCGGCGCTGTCGGGATTGACCCAACCGCCGCGATCATCCAGCGCCGCCGGCAGATCCCAGTGATAGAGCGTGACGTAGGGTTCAATACCGCGCGCCAACAATCCGTCGACCAACCGGTCATAGAAGGCAGCACCGGCCGGATTGAAGCGGCCGGTGCCCTCGGGATACAGCCGACTCCAACTGAGACTGAAGCGATAGGCCTTGAGACCGAGCGACGCCATCAGGTCCAGATCCGACTCCCAGCGCCGGTAGTGATCACAGGCGATGTCCCCCGTGTCCCCGTTGGCGATGCGCCCGGGCGTATGACTAAAGCGATGCCAGATGCTCTCGCCCGCACCATCCGCCAATGGCGAACCCTCGATCTGATACGCCGCCGTCGCGGCACCCCAGAGAAATCCTGCCGGAAACGACTGCGTCATCGCGTCATCCTTTGCATTTGTCACGATCCCTGCGCCGCGCCGGCACCAAGCCGAACCTCAATAGTATGCGCCGCACCATCCCCGCACAGCGGCACCACGACGCGTCCCGGTTCGGTCTGCACAGCCACCCCATCGAGGGTCGCGGCCTGTACGATGCTAGCACCGCCCTCGGTGACCACGCGGATCGTGTACATGGTCCCTTCCTCTCGGCGCAAGACCACGGTGTAACCCGGCCAGGTGTCCGGGATGCACGGCGCGATCACCAGTCGCTGCCCCTGCTCGACCATCACGCCGAGTAAGTTCTCCAGCGTCACCCGCACCATCCAGCCTGCCGAGCCGGTATACCAGGTCCAGCCACCGCGCCCGACATGCGGCGCAACGCCATAAATATCCGCCGCAATGACATAGGGTTCAACCTGATAGCGCGCCACAGCGGCAGGCGTTTCGGCGTGACTGACCGGCGAGAGCAGGGTAAGCAGTCGCGCACCCTCGTCGCGTCGCCCAGCCAACAAGAGCGCTTTCGCTGCCCACAACGCGGCATGCGTGTACTGGCCCCCATTTTCACGCACACCGGCCACATAGCCTTTGATGTAGCCGGGATCTTCGGGCGTGTTGACGAATGGCGGCGCCAGCAAGCGCACCAGTCCCTCATCGAAGGAGACCAACTGCGCGAGTAACGCATCCAACGCGAGGGTCGTGCGTTCGGGCGACGCCACTCCAGAAATCACCGCCCAGGCCTGCGCCAAGGCATCGATCTGGCACTCATCGGACTCCTTGGAGCCCAAGGGCGCGCCGGAATCGTAGTAACCGCGTCGGTACCAACCGCCATCCCAGCCCGCCTCATTCAACGCGACCACCAACGGCGCACGATAGGCGGCCATTTCGTCCAGCAGCGCCACGTCCCCGCGCGCCCTCGCATAGGGCGCGAACGCGTCCATGGTGGCGATCAGAAAAAACCCCATCCACGTGCTCTCACCGCGTCCCAGACGACCGACCCGATTCATGCCGTCGTTCCAGTCACCACAACCAAACAGCGGCAAGCCATGGCGACCGGTCGTCATTGCGCGGCGCAGCGCCCGAACGCAATGCTCGTACACCGTGGCCGTGGTGGGCGCGAGCGCACTTGCAAAGTACCGTTCGTCCTCGTCGGCCGCGAGCGTGGGCCCCGCTCTGAAACCCACCAATTCGTCGAGCACTGCCAAATCACCAGTGCTCGCAAGATAATGGGCCGTCAGGTGGGGCAACCAGAGCAAGTCATCGGCGAAGCGAGTGCGTATACCGACACTCGTTGGCGGGTGCCACCAATGCAGCACGTCACCGGCCTCAAACTGATGCGCTGCGTTGCGCAAGATCTGCGCGCGCAACAACGTAGGATGCGCTAGCGCAAAACTGGATGCATCCTGTAATTGATCGCGAAAACCATAGGCGCCGCCGGACTGATAATAGGCACTGCGCGCCCAAAGACGACACACCAGTGTCTGATAACCGAGCCATCCATTCATGACCTGATCGAGCGCAGGTACGGGCGTCGTGATCCGTGTCGCCGACAGCAGCTGCGACCAATACTGGCGCACGGCGGTCAAGCCAGCAGCAACACCCACGCGACAAAAGCGCAGGCGCAACGCGTCCAGTGCCGCGAGACTGGCCACTTCACCAAGCAGCATCGCGCACTCCAGCGTCTCGCCCGGACCAATCGTCACGAGCGCACGCTGTGCGGCCATCGCCTCACCGGCCTGACCCACCGCGAGTGGACCACCCAGCACCACCGCGGCCGGCGCTGCCCTCGACCCGGGACAACCCAAGACGACACGTCGGTCGATCGAAGCGTCACTGATGGTCACACCGACCATGGTGCTAAACAGCACGCGGCCGGCAAAGGGACCAGCCATTGTATTGGTGGCAAGCACACACGCACGCGCGGGATCGATCGTCACCGCGATTGCAGCGCGGGTCTCTGTGGGTGTTCCCCCTTGCACCAATGTGGCCATCTGATACAGCGCGAGGCGTCGTGGCCCCGCACTGCTGTTGCTGAGCTGTACGGACAGTACCCGCACCGGCGCATCCATCGGTACATACACCGTCGCTTCGATTTGCAGCCCTAGACTCTCGTGGCGGTAAGTGGTGTAACCAAAACCGTGCCGCACCTCATAGGCCGCCGCGCCAGGCGCCGGCCCCGGCAGCAATGATGCATAAGCGCCGCTGTCTTCGTCCCGCAAGAAGAATGCTTCGTCATGCGGATCTACGAGTGGATCATTGCGCCATGGGGTCAATCGATGCAGTCGGCTGTTGCCATTGAACGTGGTCAGGGCCCCCTTTTCACTCACCAGCACACCGAAGTCCTGTTCGTTCGCCAGTACGTTGGTCCAGGGCATCGGCGGCAAATCTAACGTGCCGTCCGCTGTGCGCGTGAGCACGATCCGATACTCGCCACTCTGGACGAACTCACCGTACCCATTGACGGGACGCGTCACGGACCCTGCGCCCACCGCGGTGGACCCCGGCGCACCCGCGCCTGCAACGGCGCGCGCCGCAAGCGTCCCCGTGATCCGCCCCTGCAGTACCGGCGGCAGGGTATCCGCGTCCGCCGCGCGCGCACTTGCAATCGGGCCCTCGGCGCGTAGTGCCGCCGACAGGTCGGCACGCGTATCCGCCGCACCGAGTGTCGCCACCAAGACGGCCTCACCCTGCGCCGGCAGCGAGATCCGTACGCGCAGTGCGAGCACCGGATCGAGCACACTGCCGGTCGTGTTGGATAACGCCGCCCACAGACCCTGTGCCTGCGCCGCCGAGCGGCCGCGACCGAGCCAGCGGGCGCGATCCGTTTCATAACTGACAATCGGCGCGCCCTGCAAACACAGCGCCAACGCCGGATGCTGCTCGCCGTTTTGGCGTAGCCGCCGCAGCGCCACCAAACCCTGGTGCTGTGCATCCCAGGCGGTCTGGACGAACAGTTTGCTGAACGCGGGATGACCCTCCTGCGCATCGGGTGGGTTGAGCACTACATCACACACGGCAGTCACTTCCAGCACCAGCGGCGTCGTCCCGCGGTTACGCAGCCGCAGCGTGCGCTGCTCCGCGCAGTCGAACACCCGCACGGTCACCCGGGCCTCCAGCGCACCCTCGGCACTGTCCAACTGGACGCCGTCTGGCACCACGGTGACGCGACGGGATACCGCCATCGGCGTGCCACAGGCGCTCCACGGTCGGCCACCATCCAACGCGCGAATGACTAAGGCCAAGCCGTGCTCATCAAGGCACGGATCATCGGCCCAACCGGTCAGAAGATAATCGTCGAACACGGCCGTACCCGAGCCCGTGGGCGTCAACAGCGCCCGATAACGGCCATCGCCAAGGATGACCGGGACACGCACGGGCACACCATCCGACTGGTGCTCAGTCACATCCGTCACATCAATCACCTGCAATGACAATTTTGTTGGCGGGCTGCAGCAAAGTCAGGCGGCCCGAAACGGTCGCCACACGCCGGCCATCGACGCGGGCGACCGCATCGGCACGCAGCCCAGGAAAATCCAGCACGACACCACCGGGCGCCGCAGGCATCTGTTTGAAGGTAATAACGAGCGCGGTACCGACACGCCGCGCCCGATAGGACAGGCGGCCCCAAGGCGTCACTAAGGCGTTCACGGTCACGCCGCGCCCCAGCAGCCAGGCGCGCGGCAAGCCCGCGCCCAGTACCAGCCGGCCCATACGCATGTCGTCATAGGCATACAAATCCAGCGCGGCGCGCAGGAAGTCCGACGCCACCCAGCCGTGCGGCAGATCCCCAATGAAGCGCGGCGCGCGGGCATCCTGGGTCACCACTTCGGGCCACTGGTTCCAGGCATGGGGTCGCCGTGCGTTGAAAAACCATCGGAATGCTTCAAACGCCCGGTCGCGCTGCCCAAGACGCACCAACGCACCCACGTTGCGCCATTCGTAAGGCGTGTAGGCGTCCCACCGCTGCTGACCATCGCGCCGTGCGGTGAAAAAAGTCCAATAACGCTCGAAGGTCTCGCGCAAGGCCTGCGGTGGCACATCCTCGCCGCCCGTACCCGGCGACAGCGCAATCGTGGTCGAGGTCGGATCAAAGTCGCCCAAATCAGCGGCTCCTGGCAAGTACGCATTGCCATGTACTGCCATGGATCGTACAAGGCTGCGTTGTACGGCGGCGCTAAATACCGCGCGTGCCTGCGCAAACGACTGCGCATCCTCGCGATGGCCCAAGGTGGTCGCAATCATGACCGCGTCACTGTAGCCGCGTAAGCCCCAGAAATTGTCCCAGTAGGAATGCATCGGCTGCGCCGAATAGCCTTCATGGCTAATCGATTTGGGCAGCAACCCGGCGTAATCGCTCGCCGCGCCCTGCGCAAGTGTCTCAGCCCGCTGCGCGTCCATATACGCCACCGCGCGCTGCAGCTGTGGATAAGCCATTTCTACATGGCGACGACCCTCTGGCCCTGCGTATTGCAACACTTGCGCGGCTAGATACAAAAATTCACCCGTACTATCGTTCTCCGGCACCGGGTCAGCACCGCGCCCGTCGTGGCAGCACGGCACCTTGCCACTGGCGTACTGGATGCCCGCCCAGGCGTCGAGATAAGCGATGGGCGCGGTGGTTTCACCGAGGCGCAGCAAGGCGGCGCTCATCATCGCACCATCGCGAATCCACGAGCGCGCATAGGCGCGCGTACCGGGGCGCAACCACGGCCCGTCCGCCGAGACCAGCAAGTGGGCATGCGCACTACGAATCGCATCCCGTACATCGTGCGCTAGCCCCCCCTCACCATCGACGGTGACTTTGTGCAGGCGCGTGCGCCATCCGGCCGTAATGGACCGATAGTGCTGTCCCACCTGCGTGTTCGTGCAGCGCGTCGGTCGCCAAACGACGGCGTTGTCTTGCGCGAGACGATCGACACACAGCGCCATCTCCACGCGACCGTGCGCGCGCAACACCCGGTGAAAGCGCAACGCACCCGTCTCCAGATCCGCACCAACGGCGTGGCCCACAAGCGGCGCCGGCACGCGCCACCGCGTCGGCAAACCGGAGGGCAGTGACCCATCAAACGCGCCGAGGCTAATGGCCTCCGGAGGATGGCTGGGCGTCAGCGCGAGCGTCTGGGTCGGCGTCATCACCATCAACCGCGCCGCTTCCCAAGCGATCGCTCGGATCGGCGTGTAGCCACCCGCCACATTCAAAAACTGGGTCGGCGGATTCACCTGCAAGGGCCGCACCGCGAGATCCAAGTCCACGACATGGGTCACGTCATCATAATTTTCCAGACGGTAGATCAGGATGCTGTTCTTGGCCGCCCCCCGTGCCGTCGCGAATGCCGTTGCCGTGAGCGCGATGGGCCCGTGCTGGCGCGTCACCGAAGGCATCGGCAGGTCCTCGCCCTCCAGCGCCACGTGGGAGGTCGCGTTGGCCCAATTCTCACGGACCCCATCGATGGTCAGGAAGGACTCCAACGACGGCCCGCCGACGCCCAGTTCGAATGCGCCATCCTCGGAGAGTAGATCCGTATCGACGCCGCCCTCGGGCATACCCAGCACGGTCCACGCCGTCTGCTCAAGCCACCCGCGCGGATACTCTCCACGAGGACGCTCGCGCGCGATCGCTGCAATGCGGTGATTGGGATCCTCCCCAAATGCACCGGGCTGGGGTGCAAGCGCCACCAAACGACCCAGATCGGGTGTATCCGCTGCCGGCCGCAAGCGCCAGTACTGCGCGTCCGTGGCCGGAAAATCGACCCAATCGACACGGCCTGCGCCCGTGATGTCGGCCATCGGCGTGTACTCGAGGCCATCGACCGAATGCTCCAACGTGTAATGATGCGGACCTGCCGCTTGCCACTGTACGCGAGCCCCCCCGCTCTCCTGCACGAAGCCCCAGTCAATCACCAGCGGTGCGGTGACCGGCAACGGCACGGTCGAGAGCGCCGATAACAGTACCCGCTGCGCACCCTGCAACACAGTGACCGGTGGGGGCTGTGCAGGCGCTGGCGCTTTCGGCGTGAGCGTTAGGGGGCCCACTTCAATTGCACCCGGCGCACCGGATTGCGCGGTCACCACCAGCTCCAAGCGAGCGGTCTGCGTTAACGCATGCTGCAGGCTCGGGCCCCACGCGAAGAGGATCTCGCGGCGACGGATCTTGAGAACGGTACCGGCTGCGGGGATGGCTAGCTTGACCTGCCGCACCCACCACACATTCTCATTGGCGGCGTCGGCAAACTTGAGTTCGAGTACATTGCCGTTGAGATCGCCCTTGAGCGGGATATTGAGCTCAAAGTCTTCGGGCCAATCGATCGGCGCTGCGCGCGCCGCCCCCGCGTAGCCGGCGTGCGCGTGGTAGTCCCAGGCGATCGCAATACCCCCCGTTGCCGTGGGCGCCGTCGCGACCATCACATCGTCTGAGGCAACCGACGCCCAAGGCTCCGCCTGCGCGAGCAGCGCGATCGGCTCCGCCCGTACGCAGTTTCCGAACACCAATCCGCACAGCAGCACTTTGAGCGGACAGCGGTTCATCCTTTCACCGCACCGGCCATGAGACCCGCGAGGTAATGCCGTTGCAATACCAGGAACAAGGCCAGCACTGGCAGAACCGTCACCACACTACCGGCCATCATCAGTTCGTTGTCCTGCACGTGTTCGCGCGACAACGCCGCCAGCGCCACTGGCAAGGTATAGCGCTCGGAGTCATTCAAAACGATCAACGGCCATAAAAAGTCATTCCAACTGCCGAGGAAGGTGAACACGCCGAGCGTGACCAGCATCGGTCGCATCAAGGGCACGGCGACCCGGGTATAAATCGTCCACTCGGAGGCCCCATCAATGCGGGCCGCGTCGATCAACTCATGGGGAATCGACAGCGCCGCTTGCCGGACCAAAAAAATACTGAAAATGCCAGCCAACGAAGGCACCAGCACACCCGCATAGGTATCCACTAATCCCAACGCCTTCAGTTCTAAAAACAACGGCAGCATCGCCACCTGCGCTGGAATGACCAACGCGGCCAGCAAGCCCTTGGCCAGACGTGCCCGGCCTGGAAAATCAATCTTTGCAAAGGCATAACCGGCTGCCACGTTCAGTGTCAGCGACAACATCGTCGCCACGCTGGCCAGCAGCAGGGAGTTCAATAGATTCCGCGCCATACCGGCATGCGTCCACAGTTCCCGGTAGTTCGCGAGGGTGGGGTGACCCGGCAGCAACGGCGGTGGATAAGTCGCGGCGGTACCGGCGGGCATCAAACTCACCGAGACCATCCACAAGAGTGGAAACAACGTCACTGTTGCCGTCAACACCAACAAGGTGTTCACCAGCAGGCGTCTGCTGTTCATGCCGCCGGCTCCCGCGTCAGCCGCGCTTGCAGCAGTGCGCTGGCATACATCAGTAGAAACAGCACGAAGGCGACGGCGGAGGCACGGCCGAGGTTCCACCACTTGAAGCCTTCGTCATACAGCAGATACAACACCGACATCGTGCTCTGCGCGGGTCCACCTTGGGTCATCACATACGGCTCGGCGAACAGCTGGAAGTAACCCGCCACCGTCAAGATGCCGACAAAAGTGAGCGTGCCGCGGATACACGGCACCGTCACCAGCCGAAACTGCGCCCAGGCGCCGGCGCCATCTAGGTCCGCTGCTTCGTATAGATCTGCGGGAATGGTACCCAACGCGGCCAGCAGAATGACGAGGTTATAGCCGAAGTTCTTCCACACCGCGAACAGGATGATGGCCGGCATCGACCAATGCGGATCGCCCAACCAATCGATCGGCGCAATGCCCACATGGCCCAAAGCGTAATTGATCAAACCGTAACGGGTGTGCAGCAAGTACCGCCAAATCACGGCCACCGCCACGACGGTCGTCACCGACGGGGCAAAATAGGCGGTTCGGAACAACCCTCTGCAGGAAGCCCATTTGGAGTGCACCAGTACCGCGCCCCCCAGCGAAGCGGCCAGACTGAGCGGCACACCGACAAGGACAAAATAGAAGGTATTGCCTAGCGCCTGCCAGAACAAGGGATTGCCAAGCAGGTCCGCATAGTTGCGCAGTCCGACGAAACGCACGTTGTGGATGGAGGCGATCGCGTACAGATCGTAATCGGTCAGCGAGAGCGCGAGTGCAGCGAGCACCGGCAGCAGGAAAAATACCGCGATCACAATCAGTGCAGGTCCTGCCAATAACCAACCCCATTGGTGCCGCTTCATGGCAACTGCCCCGCCAATACCAGCGCACGCCGCTTGGCCAGCATGCGATCGGCGCGCCGATCCAGCTCCAATGCGCCTTCTGCTGGGGTGTACTCATGCCGAACCACGTGCTCCGCCATCAGGCGCAATTCCGTCATGATCTGTTCCCACTCCGCGACCGGCGGCACGGGGCGTGCCCGCTCTAACTGGTCGCGAAAGGCCCCGGTCAGCGGATCGTCTTTCACCGAGCCACTCGCCCACACCGAACGGCGCGCCGGCAAGTCCCCGGTCAAGGCATAGAAACGTTCCTGCACTGCGGGACGACTCAAATAATCGACCAGTGCCCAGGCTTCGCGTGGATGCGCACTATTTTTAAACACCGCAAGGCTAGCCCCACCCGCAATCGAGGCATCCAGTCCGTGCGGTCCCGGTAGCGGCGCGGTGCCCCACTGGCCATTCAGCGCCGGTGGTAATCGGCGACGGAACTCGCCGATATTCCACGGACCGGTGATATAGAACGCAAAATAGCCACGACCGAACTCATCCCAGACATTAGAAATCTGGGAATTCGTGACCGGTGGCGCCAAGTCTTCGTAGAACAACGAAATGTAATAAGTGAAAGCGGCGATAAAGTCCGGATTGGAGAAATTGCCCCGCGTGCCATTCTCCTTCAGCACCGGCGTCGTCGACTGTAGCGCCAACGAGAGCATCGGCTCGTACTCATTCAATGGCAGCAAAATCCCGTAGCGCGTGCCCTGCGATTGCGCGCGAATTTTGTGCAGCAGTGTTTTAAACGAGGCCCAATCGGTGGGTACGCTGGTGTAACCGGCTGCAGCCAAAATATCTTTGCGGTAGAACAGCAGACGGGTATCGACGTACCAGGGCACGCCATACTGCGTACCGCCGACACGATTCGTATCCCAGATTCCCTGAAAGTAATCTGCTGCCGCAATCGCGGTATCCACCTTCAAATAAGCATCGAGCGGGCGCAAGGCACCCAGATCAGCCAGTTCCGCCACCCAAGTATTGCCCAACTGACACAGATCCGGCGTCGAGTCGCCGGCCACTGCCGTGAGCAATTTTGCATGCGCGGCAGTCCATGGCAACTGTTCCACCCGCACATGAATACCCGGATGCTCACGCTCAAAGGCAGGCATCAGACTGGCGAGCACTTCACTCTCGCGACCCATCGCCCAGAAGCGCAACTCGACGACGTCGCGGTGCGCGCCGCAACCTATAAGGCCTAGCAACAGCGGCACCGCGGCGAACGCGCAACGTCGCCTCAAGGCGTATCCACCCAACCACCGCTGAATCCGGCAGCCTTCAGTCCGTGCTTGATCGCCGGGTTGGTTCGCATCAGCGTCCAGATCAGGCCCGTGCGATAGTTTTCGATCATCCCGACGATCGGGCCCTCGTCGATCCCAAGGTAGTCGACATCCACCCAACCCTTGCCCGGGATGACGCGACCGCTCTGTACCGGCGCGCTGTCGGGGACCGTTGCGTTGAAGGCGTCCAGAAAACCATAAGGACCGTACAAGTAATCCCCATAGCGCGCCAACAGCGCAGCAATCGCCGGCAACACAATCTCCGGCGCGAACACAATGGAAGACACCACCCCGGTGGGCGCGAGCGTCCCGTCATCGTAAGTATCGATGCCACCCATACCACGACCGGCATAACCTAAAAAGGTACGACTCACACCGTTTACCACTAGCGTCAGCGCGCCGGGCCCGTCACAAGCGGTCACGCCAAAGACCTGCGCGTCATAACCGCTGTAACCGAGCGCATTGCGTGCGGCATACGCCTGCTGGGCATAGGTCGCGGCGCGGCTGTTGCGGAAATAGTCGCTGTTCTTCGCCTTCATGTAGGCGTCTTGGATGCCGTTGAAGTCAATCCACAGATGCGAGTACTGATGGCCAAACAAGGGTGGGAAGCGTAAATAAGTCTGGCCAAACTCCGTACCCCAAGTGCGGTCGTAACCGCGTGTCCAACCCGTCCAGGCGGTGGGTGGGACCGGGTGTGTCGGCGAACCCAGCGCCAGCACATACAGCAGCATTGCCTCGTTATAGCCCACCCAGCGGGCGGAAAACACACCCGTCTCGGGCTTCCAGCCCATGGCGATCAGCCCTTCGACGTCGGCAAGCCAGTCCCACTCAACGCGTTGGTAGAGTGCTTCGGCGACCGCACGGACCGCGCTCTCGGTGGCATCAGCGCCGGTATAGTACTGCTCGGCGGCCAGCACGCCGGCCATCAATAGAGCCGTATCAATGGGGGACAACTCGTTGGTCTGAAAGCGCAGCCCCGTCGTCAGATCGAGAAAGTGATAAAACAAACCATGGAAGCCCGCGGTCCCCGTCGGCGCATCGCCCTGCGGCAGGTCGCGCAGGAACTGCAAGGTCAGCAGCGTCCGACTCGCCGCCGCAGCACGGGATACCCAACCACGCTCCACGCCCACCGGATAGGCTGTCAGGGCAAAGCCCACCGCAGCTACCGAAGCAAAGGTCCGCGTCGGATAACGATCCGGCACCAGCCCATTATCCGGGTTAGCCGAATCCCAAAAATAGTTGAACGAGCGATGCTCTAGATCATCCAACTGTGCGGCAGTCGCCGGGCCTGCACTCGTCGGTCGTGGCGCCGGCGTCGCCAGGGCACCGACACTCCCGCCGCCACACGCCACCGCCCCAAATAGTGCGAGCAGCAGTACGCCAAAAAAACGATGCCGCCCCTTCATAAACTGGGCGCTGCGTAATGTCGCGCGATGAACTGCGCGTGACTGGGCATCGCTTCAACACAGTTCTGGATCACAGCCCGGATCCCCTGTACGTACTGGCGCAGGTCCTGATCAGTCAACAAATCCACCGCCGGATGGTAGCCACTCGGCTGAAAGCCTTGGCCGATCATGACCTGAACCCAACTGGTGATTGCAAACATTTCGTCGTTCTCACGGAAGAATCGGCCGCTGTCGAGGAACAAATCAATACAGTCCTGCAGCCGCTGCGGAATCGCCATCTCAGCACAATGTCGCCAAAACGGCGTGTCCGTTCGCTGCGTCGCTTTGTAGTGCATGATCAAAAAATCACGAATGCGTTCATACTCAAACGCCACTTGCGCGTTGTAGCGGTCGCGCACGAGAGGACTCATGCGGCGGTCCGGCAGTAACTCAACCAGCCGACCGATGCCCGTCTGGATGAGATAAATGCTGGTGGATTCCAGTGGTTCCATAAAACCACTGGACAAGCCAACCGCCACCACGTTCTTTTTCCACTGTTGCCGGCGACGTCCGGTCGTGAAACGAATCCGGCGCGGATCCGCCAGGGGTGCGCCATCGAGATTAGCCAGCAACTGGACCTGCGCTTCGTCATCACTGAGGAAGGCGCTGGAGTAGACCACGCCATTACCGGTGCGATGTTGCAGCGGAATACGCCATTGCCATCCGGCGGTCCGCGCGGTCGAACGGGTATAGGGCGTCGGCTCACCAACCTTGGCCGAGGGTACCGCAATGGCGCGATCGCAAGGCAACCAGTGGGTCCAGTCCTCGTAGCCGGTCTTGAGCGCCTGCCCAATCAAAATACCGCGCTGGCCGGAACAATCGATCCACAGGTCCGCCGCAATTCGCTCCCCACTCTTCAGACGCACGGTCTCCACAAAACCATCGTCCGGGCGCAGCAGCACCTCCACAATCTCGCCTTCCGTACGCACCACACCGCGCGCCTCGGCATAATGGCGCAGGAACTGGGCATAGCGGCCGGCGTCGAAGTGATAGGCATGCGCAATATGTGCAAGCGGCGAGTTTGGCCCGACATCGCTAGCGGAGGTCATAAACTTATTGCGCGTAGCGGCTCGCGTATGCACCGAGTAATCGCCGATCTCACCGCCATAGCCTTGTTGTACCGCCTTCAGCCAGTACTGGTGAAACGGCAGCATCCCATAAGGATGGCCAATATCGCCGAAGCCGTGAATGTAAGAAGACCCGAGCCGACCCCAGTCGACAAACTGAATCCCGAGCTTGAAGGTGCCTTGCACCGCTTTGACGAAATCGATTTCGTCAATGCCCAACACATCGTTAAAAGTTTTGAGATGCGGCACAGTCGCTTCGCCGACGCCGATGGTACCGATGTCATCGGACTCGACCACGCGGATCGCGATATGGCTACCGTAGGCCTTCGCAAGCGCGGCCGCGCTCATCCAGCCGGCCGTACCCCCGCCGACAATGACGATCGAACGGAGCAGATTCCGGGACATGGCAAGCGCCCTAAAAAAAGCCGGCGGCACAACGCCGCCGGTTCTAGTGTAATGCAAGCCCGGGCGGCATGACCGCCCGGGCCCTCAGCCCTTAGAACTTCGCGCCGAAGGTCACGCGCAACTGCCGCGGCGTCCCTGACATATTGCCAGACTGGTTATAGCTGATTCCATTAAACAAGCCATTGGACCCATTCGTCAGGTTGTAGTCCACGAGGTTACGTGCGTTAAAGACGTTCATCGCATCTAGACGCACATACATCGAACTCTTACCCATGAGATGAATGTTCTTGGTGACCTCAATGTCTACCGTTTTGATCGCCAGCGAGTTATCCGGCGCCAACGACGTCGGGTAACACGACCCACCATCAGGGAACAAACTCGCATTCCAATAGCATTGAATGCCATTGAATGGAATCGGTGAGGCCAACGTTAACTTCGCCCCGAACATCATGTCCCAGGGACCCTTCACCGTACTGGTCGCCACAATGCGGTGCTTGGCCGCCGCATTCGAACGGATGAACGGATAGACGTTCGCCGTTGGACCGTCGAACACGTAATGCTCATTGATGTCACGGTTCTGTGTGGCGCTCGTGAAGGTATAGGCGAACGTCGTCCCCCAACCCGAAGCTTCTGTAAACGGCTTATCGGCCGAGAATGTGACCTGCGTGTTACGCGTCTCGATCGCATTTTTGGCAAGAATGAGATTCGCCGCAATGCCCGGCGGTGGGTAGGTCCACGGCTGACCGATGCCACCCCACGGCTCGTTGGTGAAGAAACGGCCTTGCGGGTCACGGTTGCCGAGCACGAACTCCAGCCCATCCTTACTCACGATGCGAGATAGCGCCACGCTGGTATTCCAGTCCCCAACCTTGTTACGGAAGCCAACCGTGAACTGGTCTGAATACGGCACCTTCAAATCATTCTTCATCAAGTTGGGCTCGCCAAGTTGGCCCCTGACCAGCGACTGCAATCCCGCAGGGCCGGATAGGTAACTCGGATCCCAGGCATAGCAATTGTTTGCACCCACCGTGCAGGGATGATCGGCCGTGTTAAAGCTGATCGAACTCTCGGCCAACGCCATCTTGGTGACTTCCAATTGCAGGTAGTCATACAAATTACGATCGTAAGCGCGGCCGAAGCCACCGAAGATCACATGCTTCTGATCCTCGTCGAGGTCGTAGGAGAAGCCCAGACGCGGCGCGATCTCCCCTTTGAACACCTTGCGGTTATGGCCGTTAGAGATGTAATCGTTAATATTGATCTTCACGTTCGGATCGGTGCTTAACCCAAGGCTCTGACCATAAGTCAGACCCGTGGCTGGATCGATCACCGTGTTGAACGCGTCGGTCAGGCCCTTCGGCGTCACGAAGTCGAGATACGAGGGATTCCACTCAATGTCGTAGCGAACGCCCAGATTGAAGGTCAGCTTATTATTGACCGCCCAGTCGTCCTGCAAATACACCCCAAACTGACGATCCTTGGAGAAGGCTACCGGCGACTGCCCGGGGGTCACGATCGCAAAGGTGGCTTTGTACGGATCCGGCGCCACGCCGGCCGCGGTGACGTCATAATTGAAAATCGGGTTGTAACCGGACTCGGCATCCTTAGCCGTCAGATCGACCCACTTCAACTTCGCACCCATTTTGATGGTGTGTTCGCCCTGCCAGTTCAGGTGACTGAACGTCAGATCATCAGCGAGCGCGTAGCCCTTCTGGCCCTTGTTCTGGGTCGCTCGCGGATCCACGCCATCGACAGCGATGATGTTGCTGTTGTTATTGGCATTATTCCAGGTGTAGACCGAACCGTTGACGGCGCCGTTCTTGCCCTGCGGACGGAAAAACGCATCCTCATAGGTGGCGATCACTTCGTTGAAGTACGCGCCGCCGTCGTGCTGCCAGCGTAGCGCATAGCGGTTATCCGTGTTCTTCGTCGTGATGGCCGCTGAAGCGGCGACGCCGACCCCGGCCTGATCGCCGAGGCTCGACTCGGTACGAATCTTGGCGTCGAAGACGAGGCGATCGTTGTCGGTCGGCTCCCAGTCGAGTTTGGCAAAGACGAGATCTTCGTTAAAAGGCAAGGTGATTGGCCCGAGCTGGGCCTTGACCGCAGAAGGCAGCGCCGCGGCGATATCCGACGGTGTACCACCGGCAACCGTGACGGTGGCCGGGGTCTGGTAGCGTTTGCCTTCATAGGCGAGGAAAAAGTGTGCTTGATCCTGCAGCAACGGGCCGCCAATCGAGGCGCCGAACTCCTTCGTATTGGAGTCGGTCTTCCTGTTCGATGCCGCCTCACCAGGCGTTTCTGCACGGAGACTTTGGTTGGTGTAGGTATAGAAGCCCTCGCCGTGGAACTCATTGGTACCGGACTTGGTCTCTGCCGTCACAGCAGCCGAGGAAATCTGGTCATATTCGGCCTTGTAGTTGGACGAGATGACCTTGTACTCACCGATCGCCAACTGCGGGAACGGGTTGCCTTGGGTATTGTCAGTCTGGCCCGACAGGCCCGAGCGGACGTAGCCTTTCTGACCGACACCGTCGATATAGACGTTGACCGCATTGTCGTTCTGCGCGCCGCCGCGCAGCGACGTCTTGCCGCGCGAGTCGACGTTGAAGACCACACCGGGAACGGTATCGGCGAACTCCAGGAAGTTGCGCGTCAACTGCGGTACCGAGGCAATTTGGTCCATCGAGACGATGCGCCCCACTTCTGAGGTCTTCACCTCGACCAACTTCTGGGCATTGACGGCAACGTCCGCCAGCGTGCCTTCGGGCACCTTGGTTGCCGCGCCGGTCAGGTCCAGTGAGGCTGTGGTGGCCACGTTCAGCGTGACCACGCGCTCGGTACCTGCACCGGCATCGACCCGGTAGATGCCAGGCGTCAAGCCGACGAGTACGTAGCTGCCATCGGCTGAAGCCGTCGTGGTACGACTCGAACCGTTCGCCACATTCTTGGCGGTGATCTTCGCGCTCGGGGCGGCCTTGCCGCGCAACGTGGCTTCCGCAGACTGTGCCCAGCTCGTGGTCGGCACACCGACTGCGGCCGCGAGCGTGGTCGCGATCACGGAGGCTAATAGCTTGTTGTGTTTCTTCATCTGTGTCTTCATGAGGTCCCCTCGGAAATAGAGCAGATTATTCAGGTGTCGACCACACGGGCGGTCGTTGGCTTTATGCACTCAACTTAAGCGTTCGGCATCGTCGGGCGCGGGGCGCGACAGGAATCGCGCACCACGAGTTCGGTGGTGAGCGTCTCCGTCGACGCTCGGTCAGAATCCGTGCTGATTGCCTCGGCGAGGCCATCTAGCGCACGGGCGCCCAATGCAGCCATCGGTACGCGCACGGTAGTCAGCGCCGGCGTCACATAGCGGGCGAGCGGAATGTCATCGAACCCCACCACTGCCACATCCTGCGGGATCCGCACACCGGTCTCAGCCAGCGCGCGCAGGCACCCGAGCGCCATCATGTCGTTGGCAGCAAAGATCGCATCCGGCCGTTCATCCATCTGCAGCAGCCGCTGCGCCGCTTTGACGCCGGAGCCCTCGGAGAAGTCACCCGCCATCACAAACTCGCGCACATTCGGTTGCGCGGCAATGGCCTCGCAGTAACCGGCCAGACGCTCAGTGGCGTCGAAGTTATCCTGCGGACCCGCAATAAAGACAATGCGGCGATGACCGACGCGAACGAGGTGTTCCACCATTGCGCGCGCACCACCGCGATTGTCGAGCCGAAAGGACAGATGGCTCTCACCACGTACCGGTGAATTGATCACCACCACCGGCGTGCCATCGACCGCGTGATCATCGAGAAATGCGGAATCCGCATAGGGCGACATGATCAGCAACCCGTCAACACGGCCTTTGAGGGCACGCACCGCACGGCTAGCTTCTTCGACTGAGCCGTGGACACTCGACAAGAGCAACTGCAGACCGCGACGGCGCGCCGCCTGGTCAATGCCACGAATGATCTCGGAGAAGAACTCGCCATGCAGGTCGGGCAGCAATACCCCAATGGTGTTCGTCAGTCCCGTGGCCAGCGATCGGGCGGTGCTGTCGGGGACATAACGCAACTGCGCGATCATGGCGAGGATGCGCGTACGCGTCTCATCGTTCACGTTGCCGTGACCGTTGATGACTCGCGACACCGTCGCGGTCGAGACTTGCGCGGCCCGCGCCACGTCTCGAAGCGTTGCACTCATTCGACTGGCCCCCTCTCGAGTAACCGCTTACACTGCGCATGTAAGCGGTTACAATTAAACTGTTCGAAGGGTACCGCGGACGCCAAAGGGTTGGCAATAGTTTCGCGGGCCAAGCCTGCCAACCTTGTTGTTGCATAGAAACAACAAAAAGATGGGCGCCGGCGCGCCGCCAGCGGTGGACACCACCCTTGCCGCGGGTCACGCTTGCACTGAGACGGACGGGCAGAGGGGGAACACGACAGATGGCGGCAATCGGCTTTACGGGCATCTCTAAGCGGTTTGGTGTCACGCCCGTGCTGACCGACCTGAACCTCTCGATCGAGGATCGGGAGTTTATGGTGTTGGTCGGCCCCTCCGGTTGCGGCAAGTCTACGGCCCTGCGCCTGATTGCCGGACTCGAAGACCCCACGGCCGGCGTTATCACCATCGGCGGACGGGACGTCCTGCCCATCGCGCCGAAGGACCGAGATGTGGCCATGGTGTTTCAAAGTTACGCGCTCTACCCGCATCTCTCGGTGGCAGAGAACATCGGCTTCTCGCTCTCGATCCGCGGCACGCCCAAGCCTGAAATAACGCGCCGGGTGGCGGCTGCCGCCGAAACACTGGGTCTATCGGCTCTGCTCGACCGCAAGCCCGCTGCCCTCTCGGGTGGACAGCGTCAGCGCGTCGCGCTCGGACGGGCCATCGTGCGCGAGCCGTCCGTGTTCCTATTTGATGAACCACTATCGAACTTGGACGCGGAATTGCGCGTACAAATGCGCGCGGAACTCGCGCGCCTACAAAAATCCCTCGCGACAACGACGGTCTACGTCACGCACGACCAGGTCGAGGCCATGACGCTCGGTCATCGCATCGCCGTTCTTGCGCCCACGGGACCGGACGGACGGCCCAACCTGATGCAGGTCGGCACCCCGTTAGAAATCTACGACCGACCGGCCAATGCCTTCGTCGCCCACTTCATGGGTTCCCCCCCCATGAACCTGCTGCCCGCCCAGTCCGATGGCGCCGTCGCCCGCGGCGTCGGCTACGAAATTCCACTGGTTGGGAGCCTCGCGACACTCGCCGGTCAGCCGCCGCGGCGCCTCCTCATTGGTATCCGGCCCGAGCACTTGCATGAGCCCGGACAATTGCCGAGCGAGCGGAGCATCGCCATTGCAGGCTCCGCTGAGATTGCCGAAACCATCGGCGCGGAATCCTTGGTGCATCTGGCATTCCCCGACGCGCGCCTGATTGCGCGCCTCGCCAGTCGCCGCATCCCCGCCTATGGCGAACGGGTGACGCTGGCGATGGACCACCAGCAGTTGCATGCCTTTGATGCAGCAACCGGTTTGCGTCTTTAGTCGGCCCTGCTTTATTCGATCTCACGCCGCGGCCAAACTGATCGCTGGCATCCGCGATGGCCTGACGATGTCGGCAGTAGCCAAAATCGCATTACGCGCGAGGTACACGACTGCTTCCAGAAAGCACAAAAAAGCCTTCTTGCGTTGGCGAGCCAGGTTTCGCATCAACCACCGCAGGTTGTACCCGGCCGCG
>CAIVRI010000077.1 GCA_903908265.1 uncultured Pseudomonadota bacterium | reverse complement strand
GGGCGGGCGGAGACTGCTCGGCGACTGGCCCAACTGCTGCGGCGCATCTTCGGCTACGGCGTTCAGACGGGCCAGATGAACCGGAACCCCGTGGCAGACATTCAGGCACGCGAGGTGCTCACAGCCGTGAAGACCAAGCCGCGGGCCGCCCTGGTGGACCCCAAGGCCGTAGGTGCCCTGATGCGCGCCATCCATGGCTACCGCAGCCCCATCACCCGCTGCGCGCGGCAACTGTAAAGGCATCCCTCGCGGGCGGGGCGGCCGGCGGCAGATCCTCTGATCAAAGGCTGCTTTAATGCTGGCGCTTAATATTAAAGAATGCTTTAATTCTACAAGCTCACATTAAAGATGCCTTTATCATGAAGCGGACCACGGGCACTTACGCCATTTCGACCACGCAGGGCGAACCGGTTCGGGCCTTCGTCCCGCATCCCCTGCCGCCCAGCAACCCTGAACTGGCCCCAGAGGCGTATGCCGACCTGAATCATCAGGCAGAGCTGGCGCTCGCCCGCCTGTCCGGGGTGTCCGGGCTGGTGCCGTCGGTAGACTGGCTGCTGTACAGCGCGATCCGTAAGGAAGCCCTGCTTACCTCACAAATCGAAGGTACCCAGGCGACATTGACCGATCTGTTCGACGAGGAAGCAGGTTTCGCCGTCAGCAACACGGACGATGTCGAGGAAGTCACCAACTATCTGCGCGCCTTTCGACGGGTGCAGGACAACCTGCGCGACCCCAACGGGCTGCCCATCAGCGTGCGCCTCCTGTGTGAGGCCCACCGTATCCTGCTGGAAGGGGTGCGAGTTGCCGGGAAGCAGCCCGGGGAACTGCGTCGCTCTCAGAACTGGATCGGCGGCACCCGTCCGGGCAACGCCGCTTTCGTGCCGCCGCCGGCCGACCGGGTGGTAGATCTGCTGGGCGACCTGGAGCAATTCATTCACGACAAGGCAGGCACGCTGCCGCCGCTGGTTAGGATCGCGCTGGCACACGCCCAGTTTGAAACCATCCACCCGTTCCTTGATGGCAATGGTCGCATTGGGCGCTTGCTGATCGCCGCACTGCTGGAACATTGGAGATTGCTGGTGGAACCGCTGATGTACGTCAGCGGTTACCTGAAGCAGTATCAGGCCGAGTACTACCGGCGCCTGTCGATCATCCGCACCGAAGGCGACTGGGAATCCTGGGTCGCGTTCTTCCTTGAAGGCGTGGCGACGGCCGCCAGTGACGCTGAACGCAGCATCATCGCCGTCGCCAGCCTGATAGCGGCGGATCGGCGCCGCCTGCTCGAAGCACCCAGGGCCAGCCCCGCCAGCTACCGGCTGTTCGAGTTGCTGCCCATGATGCCGCGCTTCACCATCGAGCGTGTGCGGCAAAAACTGGAAACCACCTTTCCGACCGCCACTGCCGCCGTCAAAGTACTGGAAGACCTGGACATCGTGATGGAAATGACCGGCCAGAAGAAGAATCGCAGCTACAGCTACCAACCTTACATCGAGCTGCTGTCGCGGTGATTACGCGGGAATACGCACCGGTTCACAGTAGTCCGAAACGGCTGACCGAGGCCCCAGTTCTGCGGTCAACCATCCGTCACCAATATCAACACCCCAACGGGTCTCCGTTGGGGGGGGTTATTGTCCGGAGCGCCAGGGTTAGCGCGGTGTCATTGTTCGACCAGAACGGCTGGCTTTGGCCCAGAGAGCACAGTAAACAAGTCAATCACTTACAAGGGAAGACACGACAGTTCTTGCTATTTTTTACCGTGCCCCCCCACTTCGGTCGTGGCTTTCGCACTGGAGGCATTGCCAGCTGCGCTGCCTTCCGCGGCGGTCGCGACTGCGGCTTCTGCCGGGCTTGTCGCGGCGTTCGTCGCGGTTTGGTCGGCGGTGGGTTTGGCGGCGGTGATGGTGCCTGCCGCCTCCTGGAAGGCTGAGCCGCCGCCACAGGCGGTGAGCAGGGCAAAGGTGCCACAGCCCACTAAGGATACGGCAACATCACCAAAGGTCATCTTTTTCACTACCACTCTTTGAAGCAGAACAGCCAATGTTGGTCCATTGGTCATTGCTGGGTATTAAACGCCAACATTTTGACGTGCATTGAACAGGCCAATATTAACTAGTACGCCCATCGACGCCAAAAGTTGGGGTTGTTTGGCGTGCAGTATCGTGACGTGCTAATTCCTCGGAATGGATAAGGGTATTGCTGCTGCCATCTCGGTCATCACCTCACGCCGGTCTGGGCACGCGGCTGGTAATGGACCCAGACGGCGAGAAGGTCGCCGCGATCAATCTGCGGGCTGAATCCGACAGGCTGCATCGCTTCTTTTGCCTGCTGCCGCTTTGGCGGCTTATTCTTGAATCTTGCGCCGGTGAAGATATCGCGGGGATAGGGTTTAACAATAATCCTCTCGAGCCGCCCTCGAGCAAGCCTCCGGATTTTGCTGGTATTTTGTTGGTATCAGTCAAAGTAGAATCCGTTTAGGGTCTTAAATCAGAGCTGATTCTATTGGACTTAGATTCCCTCCCTAGCCACCATTTCTTCGGAAACCGGTAATTCAATCCGACGCAACGTACGGTTCTCGCGGCTCGTGGGCCGCATAGGCCCTACTAAATAGAGGCTTGGGTCGCAGCACTCTCGGCCCCAAAGTAACGCCAACCCGTTCTGCTAATACCACGATCGTGTTGACCGTCGCTGGCCTCCCCCCGAAACCGCATCGGCGGCAGTCTCCGCACACTAAGAACGCCTTGTGGGACATTGCCCCTGCGCCGCGTGTGCGCCGGCTTGCTACGCTAGATCCATTACCCTGGCACCAAGCAGTCCCACCGGTCACTACTCCTTCGGCGTGACGCTATCTGGACATGGCTACCTGAAGGGGCTCATTGGGCTGATACGCTCAAGGCGTGGGGCGACGGACTCGCCAAGCCGGCGCGCGCCTCCAGTACGATGAGGCCATACAGTGCGCGCCAAATTGGCAGCAGTCGCGCGCAGCGCGATCCGCTTCGCAGAGAGTTGCTCCGATTACCTGCGCGTTAGAAGGCGTTACCCAATCATCGCGTTTTAGATCAGTTTGGGGCCATCGGGGACCGCCAGCCAGTCCCCGTCTCCGCGGCTGTCGTCAGGTCTTCTTTACGACAAGCCGTAATCGCTCGGTGCCATCGACGACCTGGTAATCGATCTCCTCCGCATAGTTGCGCACGATGATCAACGCCAAATCATCTTCCTCGCCGCCCACTTCCAGTACGTTGCCGATACGGGTGGCACTTTCAAACAGCAGTTCGACCTGGCCGGTCTTCTCGGCATAACCGACGACGACCGTGAGCTTGCAGTCGTGCAGTAACGGCTTGTACATCTGTAGGATTTCTTCTGACACCAACAGCAGGTTGGAGCAGGTCTTCGCCGTTAGATTGTGTTTGTCGCAGAACTGCTCAATCTGGGCGTTCATCGCGTAGATATCGAAGTCTGGCGAGTTGATATCATAACGACAGGTACGCACGCGGTTGATGAAGACCCGGGTGCGTTCTTTTTGCGGATTGTCGAAGATCTGCGCCGGGGTGCCTTCCTCATAGATCAAGCCTTGATCCATATAGAAGACCCGGTTGGCGACATCGCGAGCAAAGTCCATCTCGTGCGTGACGATGGCCATCGTCATGCCGTCCTTCGCCAAGCGTCGGATCACGCTGAGCACTTCGCTCACCATCGTAGGATCCAGCGCTGAGGTCGGTTCATCGAACAGAATAACCTCAGGGTCCATCGCCAAACAGCGGGCGATAGCGACGCGCTGCTTTTGACCGCCGGACAGTTCCTGCGGGAAAAAATCCGCTTTTTCGCCTAATCCAACGAGGCGCAGCAGATCCATGCTGCGCGCTTTTGCTGCCTGTTCGGACACGCCGCGTAGCTTGATCGGTGCCAGGATCAGATTCTCCAGAACCGTCAGATGCGAGAACAGGTTGAAGGACTGAAACACCATGTTCATTTTCTGACGAATCTTCGGCACATTTGTGTGCTTGT
The DNA here is from genome assembly GCA_903908265.1 of uncultured Pseudomonadota bacterium. GTDB lineage: Bacteria > Pseudomonadota > Gammaproteobacteria > Steroidobacterales > Steroidobacteraceae > CAIKZZ01. The sequence goes on along the minus strand of CAIVRI010000077.1, from coordinate 37,314 downwards.
TCAGGATGTCCTGACCGTCAACATGGATGGCCCCACCCGTGGGTCTGTCCAAGAGGTTAAGGCAACGCAGGAACGTGCTCTTGCCGGTACCGGAGGGCCCGATAATTGCTACGACCTCACCCTTATGAATTTCGGTGGAAATGTCCTTGAGAACGGTCAGATTCCCGTAACTCTTCGATAGGTGTTCGATCTTGATCATTGGGCGCCTCCCTGACGGCGTCTGGCTACCGGATCTGTTCTGCGTTCGAGATACTCTAGCGCTTGGATAAGCACTGCCGCGACGATGAAGTACAAGATCGCAACCATGACCAAGGGGAAAAATGCATCAAACGTGCGGCTGCGAATGATGTCACCCGCTTTAGTGAGGTCCTGTACGGCGATGTAGCCGACGACGGAAGTCATTTTCACCAATGAAATGAACTCGCCCTTGTAGACCGGAAGAATTCGCACAATCGTCTGCGGTAGCAGAATATTGATAAAAGTTTGCGTCGGCGTTAAGCCCATCGCGATGCCTGCTTCCCGCTGGCCATCCTCAATGCCACTCATGCCAGCGCGGAAGATTTCCGCAAAATAAGCGGCGAAGTTCATGCCGAACGCGATGACTGCAACCAATGTTGGGCTGATGTTTACGGACCCGAAGACGACATAGAAAATCAGCATCAACAGGACCAGCACGGGCGTGCCGCGCAGGATCGAGATGTACACTTTTGCCGGCGTATTCAACCAAAAACTGGACGAGAGTCGCATAAAGCAGACCACGCCACCGAGTGCGGTGCCAAACAACGTCGCCAGTATCGAGATCAGAACGGTGGTCTGCAGGCCATCGAAGATAATTAGATACCGCCTCTCATGCATGATGTTCGACTCAAAACTGTCTTTGAGTCTTGAGAGAAACGTGGATTTCGGAGGTTCTGCCGCAGGTTCGGTCGTGGCAGCGCCTATATTTTCTCTCAGCGCATAGACTTTATTCCCCGCCTCGTAATAGGCATCGGAGAAATCGATTCGCTTCATGCGTTCTTCAGTAATAAAAATATCGCTGGCAATCATGTCCACTTTTCCGCTTACCAGCGCCGCGATGAGGGCGCTGAAATCCATTACAGAGAACTTCGGCGTCTTGCCGATGGATTCGGCGAAGCGAGTCATCAGGTCGATATCCGCGCCGACCAAGGCGTTATCTTGGAATGCCACCCAAGGGAAGCCGACATTGGAAGTGCCGATGAGCAGTTCGCCTTTGTTCGCCACTTGGCCGGATGCAGGCGTCTTTGCGGGGTTGTCGGTCATCCATTTGTTAATGATCGCGTCATAGTCCCCGGACTTGCGAATGCCCGCTAGAAACTGGTTGAACTGATCGCGCAGGGCCGTGCGATCCTTGCGGAATCCGGCGCCGACACTAAACGTAAACAGGGACTCGCCGACTGTCTCTAGGGACGGATTCTCCTTTAGGATTTCCCGCAGCGAGTCGGTATCGTTAATAGAGGCGTCCGCTTTTCCAAACTTTACGGCGGCAATGACATCGGCCGCGTTCTGGTATTGAAGAATTGTGGAGTCAGGGTACGTCTTGGTAGCGTAGGACTCGTAGGCCGTACCCATCATGACCGCGATCCGGCGTCCATGGAGATCCGCGGCCGAGCGAATTTTTCCGCTTGTGTCGCTCTGCGTACTGACTGCTGCGCCTGGCTCCGATGCGAGGTTTGATTTCAGTACAAAGAATTTATTTTCCATTTTGTAAATGGGGTCTGAAAAATCGATCCGCTTGCGTCGTTCTTCGTTGTCATACAAGGCGGTGATCATGTCGACCTTGCCGGAGGCAGTCGCGGCGATCATGCCGGTGATTTCCAATAATTGGATTTCAACTTTCTTGTCGAGAAAGGCGCCGAAGCGCTCTACTACTTCGAGCAGCAGGCCGGAGTGCACATTGTCCTTAATGCTTGCCAACGGCAGGCCGAACAGCGAGACGCCGACGACAATTTTTCCCTTGGTGCCGGGGTTGTGGATCTTTGGCATGACCCCGTTGGGGCCCTTCATCCAGCGGGTCACCATCTCGTCGTATTCGCCGTTTTTTCGTATGTGCTTGAGGAAAGCGTTGAACTCCAGGCGCAGTGCAGGGTGGCCTTTGCGAAAGCCCGACGCGAGCGATGCGGAGAACATCGATTCGCCCAGTACGGCGACGGCAGGATTGGTCCGCAGTATCTCCCCTAAGGTGCCTTCATCCTTCAGCGCTGCATCGGCCTTGCCAGTGATGACGGCGACGGCCAGATCGGGAATCGAGTCGTACTGCAAGATGATCGAGTCGGAGTAGTTCTTCGTGACGAACATTTCTTGGGCCGAACCGACAGCGACTGCGATGCGCTTGCCGTGCAGGTCGGCAGGTGACGTCAGTTTGGTGCCGGTCGCAGAGGCGACCGTACTAGCGCACAGTGCGCCGGGTACAACGAAGAGGGCGGCAAGCAAAAGAGAGAATACATTCTTCATACGAACTCGATTCCTCATGACACAGAGATCGCCGGCCGATTAGCGAAGGCCGGACTCCTGATGGGGCTGGGCGAGACCCACCCGCGATAACCCTGTGATCGCGGGTGCATTTGCCAATCCAACAGCATATCTGACCCGGGGCGGCCGGCGCAGATGACTTTTGGCTGAACGGGGAGGGCTGTGCGGTCTCTTCTGTGGGTTGATTGGTGTTCCGGCTGGTGGCTAGGCGCAAATTCTACTCAAGGGTGCGGGGGTGGGGCCAGTGGCGGCCCTAGACGGGGCGCATCGAGGGCCGCCACTGGCTAGGCGTTGTTTGGGAGGGGGATCGCCTCGTGAGCGCTCGCGGATCCCTTGATCGGGTCCAGCTGGGCGGTGGCCTGCGTGTAAACTGCACCCCGGGCCCCGCTGCAGCCCCTGCCACGCCACGGTTTCCCCGGTGGGTAGGCGCAACCGGTCCGGGGTGTATTTTGGTTGTCGTGTACGGCGCGCCGTTCCCACTCCAGTCCTCGGTAAATTGCAGTGTCTGAATCGTCTACACCCTTGCTTTCTGATGCCGCAGCCCCCACCGGCGCGGTGGAGGTATTGCGCTGGGATGCCGGTGCGGTCTCGCAGGTCACCGACGTGGTAGCGGAGGAGTGGCCCGTTGCCTTTCTCTATCAAGGGGTGCCCCACGTGGTCATGCTGGCAACACCCTGCGATCTGGAAGACCTGGCGGTAGGCTTCACGCTGACGGAAGCTATCGTGGGTCATCCGGCCGAGATTCGCGAAGTCGCCGCGATCGTGACGGCGCAGGCACTTGAAGTGCGGCTCCACATTGTCCCGGAACGGTTTTCCAAGCTACTGGAGCGGCAACGCAATCTCACCGGTCGGACCGGTTGTGGGATGTGCGGAGCCGAAACGGTAGATGATGCGATCCGGCCGCCGCCTGCTGTTGGCGGCGGTTTGCGACTGACGGCTCTGGATGTCCAGACCGCCTTAGATAGTCTTGCGGCAGGTCAGGCGTTGAATGCCCGCACCGGTAGTATTCATGCGGCGGGCTGGGCGATTCCAGGCCAGGGCGTTGTCCTGGTCCGCGAGGACGTAGGTCGTCACAACGCGCTCGATAAACTCATCGGTGCTTTGGTGCGCCGTGGGGAGAATCTCTCGGATGGCTTTGTCGTCATGTCTAGCCGGGCCAGTTATGAACTGGTGCAGAAGGTCGCCACTGTAGGCATCGCGGCGCTGGTGACTGTGTCGGCGCCTACGGGCTTTGCTATTCGCTCGGCGGAACGCTTTGGCGTGACCCTAGTTGGGTTTGCTCGACCGGGGCGGCATGTGGTGTACGCCCACCCGGAGCGCTTTGGCGATCTGATGCTGGGGCCGCCGTGAAGATTCGACTGCGGGACGATTCGTTTCGGTGTCGTCTGGGCCGCCAGGAATTGGCGGCCCTCGTGGCCACCCGGAGTGCGCAGTCCCGGACCCGGTTTCCCGATGGAGAGCTGCGTTTTGACTTGCATTTGGACGCGACGCTGACGACACCAGCGGTGAGTTGTAGTGCCGGTGTGGTGGACCTGCGATTGCCGGCCGCGGCCTTTCAGGCCTGGGTGCAGGCCAATGTCGCGTCTTACGGGTTCACTGTGGCACTTGCAGGGGCTGCGCTTGAAGTGCTGATCGAGAAAGACTTTCCGTGTGATACGCGGGCTGATTGCGCGGCAACGGATGATGCATTTAGCCGAGAAAGGCTAGCGCTTCAGGACGAGTGAGTCAGCAGCGCGCGCAATCGCGGCTCTTGTTTCTTCGCAGCACTGCCGCCACGACAGCGATACCGTCTTAGGACACGGTGAGTGGTGTTGTATGATCCCACTCACCGCGCGCAGTCAGACCTAGCCTTCAGCGCTGGTTTTTCGCGGGAATCGCACCCAAGTCTTGCTCTTGAAATCGAACAATTTGCACTCCTGCACTACGCGCCAGTAGGTACGCATCGAGAGTTCGATTTCCGGAATATCCGGCACCAACTTCGCCAATGCGGTCTGTGCCGCCTTGAGCCGGTACAGCGGTATTTTTGCATCTAAGTGATGCGCTGCGTGCTCCATGATGTTGTGCAGCAGGAAGTTCCACCACGGGCGGATGCGGAAGCGCACGGTGCCATGGAGGATGCCTTGGTCTTTCATCCAGGACGTTTTATCCGCGTACCAGACGAAGTCCGGATGGGTGTGGTGCAAATACACGACGAAGCCGACGGTCCAGTTCCAGACAAGGAACGGAATCAGAAAGCCGAGCAGGAAGGAGACACCGAACGAACCGGTTGAGAACAGCGCCAGTCCCGCGATCCATAGGGCGGCAAAGACGGTGACCAAGGTTGAATCCCAGAAGAATTCTTTACGCTTGCCCGGCGAGTTTTTGCCGCGTGGGTAATACAAGCGGCGCCACCAGATTTCGATCAGGTAGTACGGCAACGGACCCGCTGCGCTGCGGTAGATGCGCTCGACGAACCGACCGGCCGACGATAGTTTGGACCACTCCGACGGGTCTTTCGGTTCCCACACAAAATCGCGCCCTTTGAGGCTGTTGAAGCCGTGGTGGATGACGTTGTGGCCGACGCGCCAGAGGCTGAACGGCGTCATCGAGGGCAGGAAAGCGATCCGGCCGAGCACCTTGTTCAGGCCCTCATGATCGGTGAGGCTGCCGTGGCAGGCGTCATGGCCGATAATGAACAGGCGAACGATACCGAGGGTCGCGAGGACACCGCCCAGCAACTGCCAACCCAAGCTGTGCCTGGCGACTAACCATTCCCCTAGACCGAACAGGGCGATGTCGCTAGCCAGTAGTAGGACGGCCAGCGTGGTCGAGCGGCGATAGTAGGCTGACAGAACTTCGCGTAGGCGCGGAATGCTATAAGTCTTTGAAACAGTTGTATTTTCGGTCACGAAATCTACGGCGGCGGACATTGAAAAGTCGTTCCTAGGCAAGATAAACCTAGGCATTATGAACGCTCTGATGCTCGGGGGACAGAGTGCAGGTTCGAGATAGGCTTTCGCACCGCGGGAGTGGCTGAATGTACAGACTATTTTATATGCCGGGTGCCGCCAGTTTGGTGGTGCACTGGATGTTGATTGAGACCGGCGCGTCGTACGAATTGGTGCGTCTGGATGGCGAGGCGGGTGAGCATAAGCAACCTGCTTATTTGCGGCTCAATCCGAACGGGCTGGTGCCGTTATTGCTGATCGATGGACGCCCCGTTTACGAGGCGGCCGCCCTTGCCTTATTGCTGGCGGAACGACACCCAGAGGCTGGATTTGCGCCACCGGTAGACGATATCCGCCGCGAGGTGTACCTGCAGTGGATGCTGCATTTAGCCAATACGGTGCAGCCAGCCTTCCGATTCTGGTTTTATCCAACAGAGGCGGCAGGGGAGAGTGTGGTCGCGGCGGCACAGACCCGCGCGCGCACCCAGTTAGAAGCCGCTTTTCAGCGTTTGGACGATCACTTGCGCGCGCATGGTCCCTATATCTGTGGGTCGTTCGGCCCGACCGCCGCAGACTTCTACGCCACCATGCTGGTGCGGTGGTCACGGCATTTGCCCAAGCCGGCGTTGCAATGGCCATCGATCGCTGCCCTGGTCGAGCGCATGACCGCGCGAGCAAGTTTTCAGCAGTTAAGTGCGGCGGAGGATCTGTCGGGATGGCCGTAACGGCGCCGCGGCTAGAGACCGCCCGGTTACTGTTGCGGCCGCCGATTGGGGACGACTTCGAGGGTTGGGCCCGTATGGCCGCGGACCCAATCACGATGGCCACGTTGGGCGGCGTGCAGCCACGGGCGATCGCTTGGCGCGCGTTTGTACAAATGGCCGGCTCTTGGTCCCTGTACGGTTTCGGCATGTTCTCTGTGATCGAACGCGCCACTGGCCGTTGGATCGGGCGCGTGGGTCCCTGGCGTCCGGATGGTTGGCCGGGCAACGAGGTCGGCTGGGGGCTCTTGTCCGAGGTGCATGGCCGGGGTTACGCGACCGAGGCGGCAGTGACGGCCATTGATTGGACCGTAGCGACGCTCGGTTGGAATGACTTCATTCATTGCATCGACCCGTCGAATCACCGTTCCATTGCCGTTGCGATCAGACTCGGATCGGCGCGGTTGCGCGAGGCGGACTTACCCGCCCCGATAGGGCAACGCATCGACGTCTATGGGCAAACAACAGCCGAATGGCGCCGGCGCGCATTGTTGCGCGCACTCTAAGGCACGCCCTTGCCTTCGCCGGCGCTGAGAGTTCGTTGGCGCTGTGGCAATCCGCGCGAGCGGGGGCAGACCCTCGCTCGCGCAATGCGCTGACTAACTTAAGCGGAGTCCGCCTTGCCGCGGCGAAACACGACAAACAGCAACAGCGCCACAATGATGGATACAGCGCTAGTCCAGAACTCCTCCTGATGCGACGGCGTAATAGCCATGGCCACCAAAACCAATACCATGCCCGCGATGGCTACATAGCTTAGCCAAGGGAACAGCCACATCGGTAGAATGGGTGGCGGGCCGCCGGCCGCTTCACGCCGGCGCCGCGTCACTATCTGCGATACGGCGGTCGCCAGATAGATCACGACGATCAGCGCGCCCGAAGCATTGGTCAGAAAGGCGTATACGCCAGGCAGCGCGAGGTTCGCCACGACGCCAATGAAGCCTGCGGCGCTGGCGAGCAATACGGAGCGCGCCGGCACCTGTCGGGCATTGGTTTTGACCAGTCCTCGCGGCGCATCGCCCTTTTCTGCCAACACGAACAGCACTCGTGAGGCGACATAGAAGGCGGAGTTCAGGCACGACAAGACGGCCGTCAGAATAATCCCCTTCATGATGGTCCCTGCATAGGGGATGTGCAGTGTGTCGAGCGCTGCGGCAAAGGGCGAGACGCCGGATTTGACCTCAGTCCAGGGCAGTATGCTGCAGATGACAAAAATCGAACCGACGTAGAAGATCAAGATGCGACTGATGATCGTTGAGGTCATGCGCGCTACAGCGCGTGCCGGCTCTTCCGATTCCGCCGCCGCGATGGTGACGACTTCGGCGCCCATCATGGAGAAGATGACGGTGGTTACGGCGGCAAGTACAGCAAACGCACCCTTGGGCGCGAAGCCGCCATGGCTATACAGGTTCGAAAAAGTCATCCCTGCCGCTGAGTGGAAGCCGAAAGCATGCGAAAGACCCAGCAGGATGAACGAAATGATTGCTGCAACTTTGATCGAGGCGAACCAGAACTCGAATTCGCCGTAGGCGCGCGCTGACATGAGATTGACGCACGTCATCAGCCCCATGAGTCCTAGACCGATCCAGAGTGGGGGCAGCGGCAGGTATTCCTGCAATATGTTGGCGCCCGCGATGGCTTCTACCGGAATCACGACGACCCAGAAGTACCAATACAGCCAGCCCACGGAGAAGCCAGCCCAATGACCGAGGCCGGCGCGTGAGAATTCAGTGAAGGAGCGGATATTGGGAAACTCGACCGCCATTTCGCCGAGCATTCGCATGATCAGCAGGACCAAGAGTCCAGTGAGTGCGTAGCTGATCAAGATGGCGGGGCCGGCCGCAGCGATTGCGACGCTGCTGCCCACGAAAAGTCCGGCGCCTATGATTCCGCCAATGGTGATCATGGTGACATGGCGTGACTTGAGCGATTTGCTCAAGGTATTCGGCGGACTGGACTCGTCGGTATCAGGATGGGTCATGGTTGGCGTGCTCCACGCGCGTTAGGGCGCGCTCCGAGGTTACACAATGCAGCGCCGGTCGGGCAGTCGTTCTAGAATCGGAGAGTACTGGGTCGGGTGGCCCGCAGGAGACTGAAGACCGTGCCGCAGCCTATAGATCCTTGTTTTGACGATATTTTGCGTGCCGCGGACCGCATTGCGCCCTACGTGCGTCGAACGCCGGTTTTGGCGGGGGAGGGGCCATGGGCCGGCCTCTACTTTAAGTGCGAGAACCTGCAGGCGGTGGGTGCTTTCAAGGCGCGGGGTGCGTGCAATGCCGTTTTTGCCCTGTCCGATGTCGCAGCTGAGCGCGGCGTAGTGACCCATTCGTCCGGCAATCACGCGGCAGCCCTGTCACGGGCTGCCCGTTTGCGCGGGATCCCCGCCTATATTGTGATGCCCCGTGGTGCCCCCGCCGTGAAACGAGCTGCCGTCGAGGAGTGGGGAGGAATCGTGACCGAATGTGAGCCGACTTTGGTTTCCCGTGAGGCCACAGCGGCTGCGTTGTGCGCGCGCACGGGCGGTGTCTTGGTTCACCCGTACGATGACCCCGCGGTCATTGCCGGACAGGGGACTGCGTTGCTGGAGCTAACCGAGTCGATGGATTCGCCGGATGTCGTGCTGGCCCCGGTGGGCGGGGGCGGGTTGTTGGCTGGAACGGCGCTCGCAGCTCGGGCCCGTTGGCCCGGTGTCCGGGTCATTGGCGTAGAACCGGTCGGCGCCGACGATGCCGCACGGTCCTGGTCGAGCGGCATCCTACAGCCGCAGTTGGCGCCGGCCACCCTAGCAGATGGGTTACGCGGCGCGCTGTCCGCGCGTACGTTTCGGCTGGCGCAAGCCTATGTAGACGATATCGTCACGGTTAGTGAGGACGCGATCGTGGCAGCCATGCGCTTGCTGTTCGATCGTTTGAAACTGGTGGTCGAGCCCTCGGGCGCGGTGCCGCTGGCTGCCGTGCTGGAAGGGAGGGTGTCCGCGGCACGCACGGCCATGATTCTGACCGGCGGGAATGTCGATCTCAGTCAGTTGCCGTGGCTTAAGTAGACCCCGAAAAGCTTAGCGGAAAGCACTTAAATCCGCAGCGCGGCGGTCCGCGTACCCTGAGGTCACTCTTCGGGAGAATTGCCATGAGTACCGGTGCCGGACATATCTTACTGGCGGTTGCCAACCCGACCGACTATCACGGCCCTTTATTAGATCGCGCACTTGAGATTGCCGGTCGCTCGGGCGCGCGCGTCACGATTTTTCACAGTTTGTACAGTCCCTTTCTAAGCAGTCAGCAGTACTACTCCGAATCGGAACTGCAACAGGCGATCGCCGCGCTGGTGGAAGGGTGCAAGGCCAAACTGGAGTTGCTCGCACAACCGCTGCGCGCGGCCGGTATCGAGACGCACATTCGCGTCCGGTGGGACTACCCACCACACGAGAGCATCATTCGCGAAGTGCTGCGTGAAAAAATTGGGCTCTTACTTGTGGGCAGTCATCGTCATAGCGTAGTCGCGCGACTGGTCTTGACCAATACCGACTGGCAACTCATCCGTTCCTGCCCGTGCGCTGTATTGCTAGTGAAAGGACGTGAGCCGTATGACGGCGCGCCCGTGTTGGTATCGGTGGATCCGATGCATGCCCATGCCAAGCCGGAGGCCCTGGATGCGCGTTTGTTGCAGTCGGGGCAGGACTTCGCTAAGTGGTTTGGAGCGCCTGTACATGCGGCCCACTTCCATCCAATCGGACCGCAACTGATGACCGGTTTTGTCTTAGAGCCGGTGCCGATGTCGCGTGAGGTGATGGAGCAATATCTCGACGAAGTCACGAACGCGTTCGATGCGCTGGTTGACCCCTTGGGGTTACCTCGCGCGAGGCGGCACGTGCTTGCGGGCGTACCGGTGGAAGGGTTACCGCTACTGGCCGCAGAAATTGGTGCCGGTGTAGTGGTTCTGGGCTCCGTCTCTCGCAGCGCAATGAAGCGGCTATTTGTGGGAAATACGGCGGAACGCGTGATCGACGAATTGACCTGTGATGTCCTGGTGGTGAAGCCGGCTAATTTCCGGACCGATGTGCCGAAGCGGACCTATGTGCGCCCCTTGGTGGTTCCGGCTTTCTGAAGTGCGCCTAGTGCAACGGTTGCTCGAGCTCGCCGAGCAGCTCGTCCACGTCGTCCGTATCGTCGATCCCATCGGCTAACGCAGCAATTTCGCGGGGCAGCGCCGGCTCCCATCCTTCGCCTGAGAGTGCGTATTCCCGTTCTTCGGGTTCTAGTCGATCGGCCGGACCAATCGGGTCTTCGGGTGCAGCGGCCACATCGAGGCGCAGTTCAAACCAGGACTCCAGCTCGATTTCATCGAGATCGCCGTCAGCGTCCTGTAGCTCCACTGTACCGACATGATCGTCTAGGGCCACCACTTGGAACAAATGGCCATCGAGGCGGTTGCGATACCAGCAACCTACCTCCGGAATCAGGCGAGTAGTCATGACATTCTCCGCAGGGGTGTCCACCTGCAACCATCGCCTGAATCCTAGTCCCAATCGGCGGTCTTGCACTGAGGGATTGTGCGCATAGAGCGCCCTCATCAAGTGCGCGAGCTCGGTTCTAGTGCGCTATTCCGGCGCAGGCGCCGCTATGCGGGGTTAATAGATTCAATGAGTTAATATTTTTGGAAGTCCGCCAGACTGTCGGCACGATCCCTGCATAGGGAGGAGGGTCTTTGCTCACCCCGATGCAATCTCAGGAGATTTTTGATGAACGCGATCTTCAAGACGGTGAACCTTGGCGCCATGGCTCTACTGGCGAGCGCAATGGCGCTGGCCGATGCACCTGCGAATGCGCCAACCTCCATCATGGTAGTCACGGGTTACATCGATGCGTCCTATGCACACCTTTCCGGTGCTGGGGTATTTACGAGCGGCGCGGCGGATCGTGTGTTTGACGTCAAAGCCGACGGATTTTCACTACAGCAAGCGGCGGTGACAATCGCGTACCAGCCGAAGGAAGGTCTAGGCGCTGTCGTGAACCTCACGGCCGGTAACGATGCCAACCTAATTGCTTCCTACGGGGCGATTACGGGCGGCCATGACAAATTCGATGTCAGCCAAGCCTTCGTCCAATACGCGACAGATGCGCTTACGGTAATGGCCGGTAAGTTCGTCACGTTAGCTGGTGCCGAAGTCACTAATTCACCGACAAATCCGAACTTCTCGCGCTCTATTTTGTTCGGTTATGCGATTCCATACACGCACACGGGCCTGCGTGCCACCTATGCGGCATCTGACACCGTGAACTTGGTGTTCGGCGTCAACAACGGCTGGGATGCGCTGAAAACGGCAAATTCCGGCAAGACCGTTGAAGTCGGCGGTACCTATGCGCCGTTGAAGACCGTCACGCTGGCGGCCACGGGCTACTTTGGTAAACAGCGCATTGCTGGGTTGGTGGATACCGGTCCGCAGGGCAGTCGCGCCTTGGTCGATTTGGTTGCTACTTGGGCCATTACCGATGCCCTCACGGTCGTTGTAAATTATGATTGGGCCAAGCAGGCCGGCGTCACCGATGGCATTGCCGCCCCAGTGCAAGCGCAGTGGAGTGGGCTTGCGGCCTACGCGAACTACACGATCAGCGATCAGTGGAAGGCGTCGCTGCGCGCCGAGTACCTGAGCGACAGCGACGGTTACCGCACGGGTGTGGCGCAGAAGTGGAAGGAAGTCACTGCCACGATCGCGTATTTGCCGGTGAAGTCCTTGGAATTTCGCCTGGAAGGTCGTGCGGACTCCTCGGATGTGCCGTCGTTCGTGACAAATCTGCAGGCCGTTACGGTGGCGTCCAGCCAAAATTCGGTGGCTGTGCAGGCCTTGTTTAAGTTCTAAGTTGCGCCGCTGGCGATTACTCACAGCCTGCGTAATCGCCAGCCATTTGACTCCGCAGGCGCCCTGTCGGATATTTAGTCCGCTATGTTGATGATTATGAAACTCGAATTAAGCGCGTGACCGAGTCCTTTGACGTCGGCGCGCAACTGCGTGCATTGCGAGTCGCACACGGCCTGTCGCAGCGGGAGTTGGCCAAACGGGCACACGTGACCAATGGGATGATTTCCCTGATCGAACAGAATCGGGTCAGTCCGTCCGTCGGATCCTTGATGAAAGTCCTCGATGGGATCCCGACCACGATCGCTGAATTTTTTGCCGCGGCTCCTGCACCGGCGCCCTCAGTGCGCTATTCGGCGAGCGAACTAACCGCGGTGTCCGTCGGTGCGGTCGAGCTGCGTTTGGTTGCCAGCCGCAGGCCCCAGCGCGCCATGTGCATCCTGCACGAGCGTTATGCCCCGGGTGGCGATACCGGGCCTGATCGGTTGGCGCATCCGGGCGAGAAGGGTGGGGTTGTGGTCAAAGGGTGCGTCGAACTGACAGTTGGCAGCGAAGTCACGGTATTGCGGCCAGGCGATGGGTATTACTTCTCAACGGCGGTGCCCTATCGCATGCGCAACGTGGGGGACGAGGATTGTGAGATCATTAGCGCCAGCACACCGCCGAATTACTGAATCGCGCGCCGCTGGCGCGTGATGAGCGGACTTTCGGAGCAACACCCTTGTCTTCAGCGAACTCCGGCCGCGGACTCGATCGCGATTTAGTCTGCCTTGATCTGGAGACCACCGGCGGTCACCCGTCCAGAAACCGCATCATCGAAATCGGTCTGATCGAGATCGATCGGGACGGCTCGGAGCGCGTCTGGAGCACTCTGGTGCATCCCGGCGTCCGCATTCCCTCGCAGATTGAGGATTTTACCGGCATAAGCAACGAGATGGTGGCGGATGCCCCCTCATTTGAGGACGTGCATCGCGAACTACTGGAGCGACTCTCAGGGCGCTTGTTCGTGGCCCATAACGCGCGATTTGACTATGGTTTCGTGCGCGCAGAGTTATTGCGACTGGGGCTACGCTTCGTCTCGCCGGTGCTTTGCACCGTCAAACTATCTCGACGTATTTATCCCGAGCACCCACGACACAACCTCGATTCGGTCATGGCGCGTCATGGACTGTCGTGTGCGGCGCGTCATCGTGCATTGGGAGATGCCACGGTGTTACGTGACCTGCTGGCCATCTGGCGGCGAGAAGTGGCTGAAGATCGACTGGTCGCGCTGGTTGATGGCCTACTGACGGAGACGTCACTGCCCCCTCAGTTAGGGGCGGATCTTGCGGACGAACTGCCTGAGGCGCCTGGGGTCTACCGTTTATACGGTGAGGAAGGCGCGCTGCTCTATGTCGGCAAGAGTAAGAATATACGCAAGCGTGTGCTTGAACATTTTGCAGCAGAACACCGCTCGGTGTCTGAAGCGAAGTTGGCCCGTTTGGTGCAGCGTGTGGAATGGACGGAAACAGCAGGTGAATTGGGCGCTTTGCTTAGCGAGGCGCGTGCGGTCAAGCAGACCAAGCCGCTGCACAATCGGCGCTTGCGTAACGCGCACGCCGTCACCTTGCACTTCGTACCCGGGTCGCAGGGCCTAGACCGCTTAGACGTGGTGGCTATCGAGCAGTCCACGGTCATTTCGGAGGGGGACTATTTCGGCCTCTATAAAGATGCAAAGACCGCCTTACGTGCCGCCGAAGAAATTTGCCGTGCACATCGGCTGTGTCCCAAAGCGCTCGGCCTCGACGCTGGGCGGGGTGTCAGCGATGAGGGCGCCTCCTGTTTTGCGTACCAACTTGGGCGCTGCAAGGGCGCCTGTCTGGGCCATGAAGCGCCGGGGCTGCATAATGTCCGTGCCCGTGTGGCGTTTGCTAGTAGTCGCATTGTGCCCTGGCCATTTCGTGGCCGGGTGGCCGTGGTGGAGAGCGATTGGCGCGGATGTCAGGATTTTCACGTGATCGAGGGCTGGCGCTACCTCGGTACTGTGCGTGACGAAATGGATGCTCGTGAACTGATACCGGTCGATAGTGCTGACTTTGATCCCGATATCTACCGCATACTGCGCCGATTCTTTGATGATCCGGGTCAGGCCCGCGTCGTGGAGCTCGTCTGATGCCCGATTTTGTTGCTACGGCCCCTCGCGGCGCCGCTGATTTACTCACCGCAGAACTCGGCACCTTTGGTGCGCAGGAGCTGCGGGAGCGCCCCTCTGGCTCCACCTGCTCTGGATCGCTCGAGGTCGCTTATCGCGCGTGCCTGTGGTCCCGCGTTGCCAGTCGTGTCCTGATGACCCTGCATGTGGGTGATGCGGGGACGCCTGAGGCGCTGTATGCCTCCGCGCGCGAGATCGACTGGAGCCTACATCTGGGCCCGTCGGCCACGTTGGCGGTGGATTTCGACAGTGTCCGGTCGGCGGTGACACACACGCGTTTTGGTGCGCTCAAGGTCAAGGATGCGATCGTCGATCAGTTGCGGGAGTTGCGGGGAGATCGGCCGAATATCGATACGGCCCATCCGGATGTCCGGGTTAGCGTCCGCGTTGTTGCCGATCGGGCCACATTTGCGATCGATCTGTCGGGCGATAGTCTCCATCGTCGCGACTGGCGTGGCGCTGGCGTGGCAGCGCCGCTGAAGGAAAATCTTGCGGCCACCCTATTGCTACGCGCCGGTTGGGCCGATATCGCGGCTGCTGGTGGTGCCTTCGTCGATCCGATGTGTGGGTCCGGCACGCTGCCCATTGAGGCGGCACTGATTGCCACGGATACGGCGCCTGGCATCACCCGCAAGTATTTCGGTTTTCTCGGCTGGGCCCAACACGATGCTGCCCTGTGGGCGCGACTGCTCGAGGAGGCGCAGTCGCGCAGTACCTGCGCACAGTTCGAGCCAGACCGGATTTTCGGCAGCGACATCGATCCGCGGGCTATTCAGGCGGCGCAGGAGGGTGCGCGTCTCGCTGGTGTAGAGCGCATTGTGAAGTTACAGACGATGCCGTTGGCTCGGGTCACACGGCCGGCTGAGAAAGGCTTGCTCTTGGTGAACCCGCCTTATGGCGAACGTTTGGGCGAGGAAGAGGGCTTGCGCGCGTTGTATCGCGAACTAGGCCTCGTCTTGCGAGAACGCTTTGATGGGTGGCAGGCGGCCGTATTTACCGGCAATCCAGGTTTGGGTCGAGAGATCGGCCTGGATGCTAAACGCCGGCATCACTTGTACAACGGACCAATCGAGGCACATTTGCTGCGTTTTGATGTGTCCGTATCTAGTCGGCCGCGTGAACACCGGCCGGGACACTTGCCGCCGGTCGATCCGGCGCGCCGGGAGAGTGGCGGTGCCCAGATGTTTGCCAATCGACTGCGCAAAAATCTCGATACGTTGGGCAAATGGGCCCGGCGCGAGGGCGTGACCTGTTGGCGCGTCTACGACGCGGATATGCCGGAGTATTCCTTCGCGATCGACGTTTATGGGTCGAACGATACGAATGCCGGGCGCTACGCCTATGTGCAGGAATATGCAGCGCCCGCTTCCGTTATGGAGGAGCGGGTGCGTAACCGTCGCGCAGAAGCGGTTTCTGTCTTACCGGAAGTGTTGGGTGTGCCAGAGGACCGCATTTGGTTCCGCACTCGGCGACGCCGCAAAGGGCTGGATCAGTACACGAAGCTCGCCAGTGAACAAGCGTTCCACGAAGTCGCCGAAGGTGGTCTGCGTTTTCTCGTGAATTTCGATGATTATCTAGATACCGGCTTGTTTCTCGATCATCGAATGACCCGCGCGCGGGTGCGTGAATTGGCGGCGGGGCGACGTTTCCTCAACCTATTCGCCTATACGGGAAGCGCGACGGTGTATGCCGCGGCTGGCGGGGCGACCTCAACGACCACTGTCGATATGTCGAGGACCTATCTGGAGTGGGCGTACCGGAACCTCGAGTTAAATGGCTTCGATGGGCGCGAGCATGTCTTGGTGCAGGCTGATGCGCTCGAGTGGGTACGTAACGCACCCAGTGGCGGGTGGGATTTGATCTTTCTCGACCCACCGACGTTCTCAAACTCTAAACGCATGTCTGAAACCCTAGACGTGCAGCGGGACCACGTCGCGCTGCTGGAGTCGACACTTAGGCTGGTGGCGCCGGGCGGGATCTTGGTGTTCTCGACTAACTTCACCCGCTTTGAAATGGATGCCTCTCTCACGGCGATCGCCGCGGTCGAGGATATTTCGCGCGCTACGGTGCCGCGGGACTTTGAGCGCCATCCGCGTATCCATCGCTGTTTCCTTTTGCGACCCAAAGTCTTCGCCTGAGGACGCTCCCGTTTAAGATTTTATAATTAGAGGCCCGCGCCAGCATCACAGGCCGGTGCGGCGTCTACCCAGCAGGCTGACCGTGACAGGCGCTTGCCGGCGCAAAAAGCGGCGTCTATTGGCACTTATAAGCGCTCTCTGGGGCGACGGGCTGGGTTCTGTTGTGGTTAAATGAGGCCTCGGGCGCGACACCTTAAGCGACGCGTCTGTTTAAGATAATAAACATGTTCGCGCGCAAACCTATTATTGGCGTCCCCGCTGACCGTAGACTGCTCGGCAGTCACTGGTTCCATTGCGTTGGCGAAAAGTACTTGGCCGCGATACGTGACTCGGCCGGTGCAACGCCGCTGGTAATGCCTTCTTTCGGCGGGCACGATGATCGCTTGGCTCTATTAGAGCGCTGTGATGGCGTCCTATTGACCGGGAGCCCCTCAAATGTCGAACCGCACCGCTACGATGGGCCACAGAGCGCGCCCGGCACTTGGCACGATCCTGAGCGTGACGAGACGACCCTCTCCCTCATTCCGGAAATCGTCGCCGCAGGAATTCCGCTGCTGGCGATCTGCCGCGGTTTTCAGGAACTGAACGTCGCTTATGGGGGCACACTCCACCAACGCGTGCAGGACGTTGCACCGTATGCCGATCACCGTGAAAATGGCGATGTGCCGCTCGAAGAGCAGTACGCGCCTGCGCACGATCTAGACCTTTTGGAGGGTGGTGCTTTGGCAACGCTTGCCGGCACGCGCCGTATCCGGGTCAACTCGCTGCATCAGCAGGGCATCGATCGCTTGGGCGACGGTCTGGTGGCGGAGGGCGTGGCGCCCGATGGTCTGATTGAGGCGATCCGGGTCGCTGCAGCGCAGAGTTTTGCGGTGGCCGTACAGTGGCATCCAGAGTGGCGCTCCACTCAGAACGAATTTTCCAAGACCCTTTTCCAGGCGTTTGGTGACGCCGCTAGGGTCTACGCACGCTCCCGTGGGGAGGTGCATTACTCGACAGGTGCATCATGACGACGAGTCCTATTCGACAATTTCTCAAAGACCACGGCATTCAAGAAGTGGAAGCCATCATTCCGGACCTTGCAGGCATTGCTCGAGGCAAAGTTGTGCCGGCCGCGAAGTACATGGAAGAGGAGGGCATGCGCCTTCCTGAATCGATCTTTTTGCAGACGGTGACGGGTGAGTATCCCGACGACGCCAGCGCGATTAACCCTTCCGAAATCGATATCGTTTTGAAGGCGGACCCTAAGACGATTCGCGTTGTTCCTTGGGCGGCAGAGCCCACGGCGCAGGTCATTCACGACTGCTTCTATGGGGACGGCCGTCCCGTCACCATGGCGCCGCGTTACCTGCTGCGGCGTGTGCTGGACCTTTATGCGAGTCACGGCTGGGACCCCGTGATTGCACCGGAACTGGAGTTCTACCTGGTGGAGCCGAACATCGATTCGGACTACCCGCTAAAGCCGCCCATCGGTCGTTCGGGTCGTCCGGAAATCGGACGCCAGAGCTATTCAATTGCCGCGGTGAACGAATTCGACCCGTTGTTTGACGACGTTTATGCGTACTGCGAAGCGCAAGATCTGCAAATCGATACGCTGATTCACGAAGCCGGCGCCGCGCAAATGGAGATTAATCTCCTACACGGTGATGCCATGTCACTTGCCGACCAGGCATTTATGTTCAAGCGTACTGCTCGTGAGGCGGCGCTGCGACACAAAATGTATGCCACTTTCATGGCCAAGCCGCACGCCAAAGAACCGGGTAGCGCTATGCACCTGCACCAGAGCGTTGTGGATGCAAAGACACGCCAGAATATCTTCAGCAACGCGGATGGTTCCCCGTCTAACCTGTTCTATGCGCATATTGCCGGCCTGCAGCGCTATCTGCCAGCGGCGATGTCGTTGTTGGCGCCGAACGTCAACAGTTATCGGCGCACCACGCCCAACAGCATGGCACCGATCAATGTGCACTGGGGCTATGACAATCGCACGGCTGGGCTGCGTGTACCAATGTCAACGCCTGCAGCGCGAAGAGTAGAAAACCGCCTTGGCGGAGCGGATGCGAACCCTTATCTTGCGATGGCGGCGTCACTAACCTGTGGATACTTGGGAATGATTGAAGGCCTGAAGCCAACGGAACCGATCACTGGGAGCGCTTACCTGTTGCCCTTCCAGCTGCCTCGAACGCTCGCGGAGTCGTTGCGCCTGCTGCGTGAGTGCAGGCCGCTGGTAGATATCTTCGGCGAACGGTTTGTGTCTGCCTACACTGCAGTGAAGGACTGCGAGCACGACGCGTTTTTACAGGTGATCTCCGCCTGGGAGCGTGAGCATCTCTTGTTGAACGTCTAAGAGGGCTCGTTACTTGCGTTCGCTGTGTGCGCTGTGGCTCGCATTGGTCGTGGTGGCGAGCCTGGCAGCCTGTGGCCGAAGTCACGACGACAGTCGTCAGGCCTCTGCTGCCAGTCCTTCGCGCAAAGCGCGTGTGTTGAACGTTTACAATTGGACCGATTACATAGCCCCAGAGGCGCTCGCTCGCTTTGAGAGCGAGACCGGTATCAAGGTCAACTATGACGTCTTTGATAGTAATGAGGTGCTTGAAACCAAGCTGCTGACGGGGCGTACGGGCTACGACGTCGTTGTGCCAACCGACTACTTCCTTGAGCGGCAGGCGAAGGCCGGCGTGCTGTTACGACTGGATCGCGCAGAGCTCCCGAACTTCAAGAACTTAGATCCTCGGGTGCTTAAACAACTCGAAGTGCTCGATCCGGGGAATCGCTATGGCGTTCCTTACGCTGGCGTGATCACCGGAATCGGCTATAACGTCAACAAGATACGCGCGGTCCTCGGTGACGTCCCGATCGATAGCTGGTCAGTAATTTTCGATCCCAAGAATGCGGCAAAATTAAAAGCGTGCGGATTGACCTTGTTGGACCAAGAGGCTGAGATCATCTTCTCGGCAAAGATCTGGCTGGGCCTCGATACGGCGTCCGAGAGCCTTGATGATCTGGCTAAGACGGAGAGTCTGCTTGCGGCGATCAGGCCCTATGTCCGCTATTTTCACAGCTCACAGTATATTAACGATCTGGCCAACGGCGAGACGTGCATCGCAATCGGCTGGAGCGGTGACGTGCTGCAAGCGCGAGATCGGGCCCGCGACGCCGGTCGCGGTGTTGAGATTGCATTTATGGTGCCCAAAGAGGGTGCGTTGCGCTCTTTTGACATGCTAGCCATACCCGCTGATGCGCCTCATCCTGAGAATGCCCATCGGTTTATCAATTTTTTAATGCAAGCCGATGTGGCAGCAGGATTTACCGAGTTCCGCAAATTCCCGACGGGTAATTTGGCGAGCGAGCCATTGGAGCCGGATGAACTGCGGGCAGATCCAATCATCTATCCTGCGCCCGACGTCGTCGCGCGATTCCTTCCGCATCGTGCAGAGTCGTTAAGCTACGCGCGTTACGCTAATCGCACCTGGACACGGGTCCGGACTGGACTGTGAGGGCTGCCGTCGATGACTGTAAATCCTGTGCAGAGTAATGGAGGGGCGTCAGGGCCCTATGTGCGCATTGATGGCGTTACCAAGCGCTTCGGTGACTTTGAAGCGGTGAGCCACGTTTCACTGGATATCGCGCAGGGCGAGATCTTCTGTCTGCTCGGCGGCTCCGGATGCGGGAAAACTACCTTATTACGTATTTTAGCCGGCTTTGAGACCCCAAGCGCAGGGTCCATCTTTATTGATGGCGTGGATGTGACTGCGGTGCCGCCATATGAGCGGCCCGTTAATATGATGTTCCAGTCCTACGCGCTGTTTCCTCATATGACGGTTGCGCAAAACGTCGCCTTTGGCCTACGCCAGGATGGCGTCTCTAAGGCGGCTGCCGCCGAACGCGTAAACGAAATGTTGGCGATGGTGCAGCTCGAAGGCTACGAAGGTCGAAAACCGCACCAGTTATCGGGTGGCCAGCGGCAGCGCGTTGCGCTCGCGCGGGCGCTGGTTAAGCGGCCGAAGTTGCTGTTGTTGGATGAACCGTTGGGTGCGCTTGATAAGAAACTGCGCGAGCGTACGCAATTTGAATTGGTCAAGCTACAAGAGCGGCTAGGCGTGACTTTCGTCATTGTGACGCACGATCAGGAGGAGGCGATGACGCTGGCCTCTCGCATCGGCGTGATGCGATCGGGGGAAATTTTGCAGGTGGGCTCGCCTACCGATATCTATGAATTCCCTAATTCGCGCTATGTAGCGGACTTCATCGGGTCAGTGAACTTATTTGATGGCCAACTTGTTGTTGACGAACCGGACCATTGTCGGATTGCCTGTGCGGGGCTCGGGGTCGATATTTTCGTCGATCACGGCGTTAGTGCAGCGCCTGGTGCGAAGGTTTCGGTGGCGTTACGGCCGGAGAAGATCCGCCTCGCCCGGGAAAGGCCGGAGCAGCGCGAGAATGTGGTGATGGGGTCCGTGTCGGGCATTGCCTATCTCGGCGACTCGACACGATTTTTGGTGTTGCTGGAGGGTGGGACGCAGCTACAAGTTACCCGACCGAACTTTGATCGCCACGACGAGCATCTCGAGGATAACGAGGTAGTGTGGGCGTGTTGGGATGCGGGTTCGCCGATCGTGGTTTCCCGGTGAATCACCGGGCCTTCAGCGGGCGATGGCCTAGACTGCGCGCCGAACTCGGGCGCCGTAGCGTCATTGGGCTGCCCTTCGGTTGGCTGTTGTTATTTTTCGCAGTCCCATTCCTGATCGTACTGAAGATCTCCGTCTCCAACGCGGTACTCGCGATGCCGCCGGTTGCGCCGGTGCTGATCTGGGGTCACGATCGTATACTACAAATCCACGTCCAGTTTTCTAATTACGCGTTCGTCTTAGCCGACCGTTTGTACGTCGCAGCCTTCATCAACTCGCTGCGGGTGGCGGCCGTGACCACGCTGCTGACGCTATTGATTGGATACCCGATGGCCTACGGCATCTCCAGGACGCCAGGCGTCTGGCGAAATGTGCTTTTTATGTTCGTGGCGCTGCCGTTTTTCACGTCCTTTTTACTGCGTGTGTATGCCTGGATTGGGTTATTGGGTCGTAGCGGACCGGTGAATGGGTTGCTGCTACACCTTGGATTGATACACGAGCCTATACAGCTACTGCAAACCGATTTTGCGGTCTATCTCGGTATGGTTTATTCCTACCTGCCGTTCATGGTGCTGCCGTTGTATGCGTCGATCGAAAAACTAGACCTGACGTTGCTGGAGGCGGCTGCGGATTTGGGCTGTCGCCCGACGCGAGCGTTTTTTGCCATCACTCTGCCGCTGACGCGCGAAGGCATTTTCGCGGGTTGCCTGCTGGTATTTATCCCGGCAGTGGGCGAGTACGTTATTCCGGCCCTGATGGGTGGGCCGGACACCTTGATGATCGGTCGTGTGGTGTGGGATGAGTTCTTTGCGAACCGCGATTGGCCTGTGGCCAGTGCCTTAGCGATCGTGCTGCTTGTGATTCTGTCTGGGTTTGTTTTTTTGCTGCAGAAAGTACAAGCACAGGCAGAGGAAGCGGGATGAAAAGTCGTCTATCGCCCTTCGTTTTAAGCATGCTGATCTTCGGGTTTGCCTTTCTGTACCTGCCGATCTTTTCGATGATCGTCTATTCGTTCAACGCGTCTCGTATGGTGACGGTTTGGGACTCGGTGCACTCACCGACTTTGGCGTGGTACTTGGAGTTGTTTGGGAATGACGAGATATTAGAGGCGGCACAACTTAGCTTTCGAATCGCGGCGGTGAGCGCCACGGGCGCCGTGATTCTGGCCACCTTGGCGGCCTTTGCATTGGTGCGCTATCGACGGTTTCGTTGGCGGGGACTGTTTGGCGTCTTGACGACGGCGCCGATGGTCTTGCCTGAGGTCATTACAGGGCTGTCGCTGCTGCTGCTGTTCGTGGCGCTGGAGCAGTGGACGGGTTGGCCGCCAGGCCGTGGGGCCGCAACCATTACGATTGCCCATGTGACATTTTGCATGGCGTACGCCATAGTCGTCATTCAGGCTCGACTGGCGACCGTGGATCGTTCGCTGGAGGAAGCGGCCATGGACCTCGGTGCCCGCCCGTGGAAGGTCTTTATGGTCATTACGCTTCCCTTGATCCTGCCGGCGATCGCGTCGGCCTGGATGCTCTCTTTTATTCTCAGCTGGGACGACATTGTGATCACCAGCTTTGTCTCAGGACCCGGTTCCACCACGCTGCCGCAGCTGGTGTTTTCAAAAGTACGCCTCGGCGTCAGTCCGGATATCAACGCCTTGGCCACGATTTTGGTAGGACTCGTCTCCGTCTGTGTAGCCGTCGCCGGTGCGGTTATGATGCGCACAGAGCGTCGCCGGCTTCGGGACGCGCAGATTGCGACGGGAGCACACTAATGGCGCTGACTCTTGGATTGGATTTGGGCGGTTCTTCGATCAAAGCAGGGGCCGTGGACCCGGTTACCGGCCAGTTGGTGGGTCCCTTGGACTCCATCCCCACGCCGGTTGGCGCCACTGTGGCGGACACGCAGGTCGCGCTGACTGAGTTGATCGCGCGATTCCCGCAGTGCACCGGGCCGGTGGGTCTGGCCTTCCCGTCGGTCGTGGTCCGTGGGATTACCTACAGTGCATCGAATATTGATAAGGGTTGGATCGGTTGTGACGCCGCCGCGGTGTTGCGCGCGGCCTCCGGCGGGCGTCCGAGTTTTGTCGTTAATGATGCCGATGCTGCGGGTGTTGCCGAGATGCGGTTTGGCGCTGGTCGCGGTGAGAAGGACTGCGTCATGATGGTGACCTTCGGCACTGGCATCGGTTCGGCGCTATTTCTGAACGGACAACTCTGGCCGAATACCGAGCTCGGACATCTGGAAATTGATGGCATTGAGGCTGAGCACTATGCCAGCGCGCGTGTGCGTACCGTAGAAAAACTCGACTGGCCGGCATGGTGCGAACGGGTCAATAAGGTGCTCGATCGGTACCACTCTCTGTTCTGGCCGGATCTGTTCATTGTGGGCGGTGGTGTAAGTGAGCGTTTCGAGGAATATGGCTCGCTGCTGCATACCAAAGTGCGCATCGTTCCGGCTGGATTGCGCCAGGCAGCTGGGGTGGTTGGTGCGGCCATGTACGCGCACGAGAATGCGGCGAACTGATCGATGAGTTCGCCTGTTCCGAGGAGTCGACTGCCCAAGGTCGGCACCACGATTTTTACCGTGATGTCGCGCCTCGCCGGCGAACTCGGCGCTATCAATACGGGCCAAGGGGTGCCGGAGTTCGACGCGCCTGAGCGCCTGTGCGAGTGGGTGGCCCATCATGTGCGTGCGGGCCATAACCAATATGCGCCCATGGCGGGCACCATCGAGTTGCGAGAAGCCATTGCTGCCAAGCTGTTGCGTTGCTATGGGCGGCGCGTGAGCGTCGAGAGCGAGATAACGGTGACTGCCGGTGGCACCGAAGCGCTCTGTTCGACCATCCAAGCGCTCGTCGGTCCGGGGGACGAAGTGATTTTGTTCGATCCGGCCTACGACAGTTATGAGCCCGTGGTGGCGTTGTGTGGGGCGACCTCCCGCCGGTTGCCCCTGACGCGACCAAGTTTTTCGATCGATTGGGATTTATTGGCTGCGACGCTGAATGCCCAAACCCGTCTTGTCATTCTCAATACGCCGCACAACCCCAGTGGCGCGTTGCTCGCTTCTGACGATTTGGATCGATTGGCAGTGCTTCTGCGACCGACCAATGCCTTCGTCCTGGCGGATGAGGTGTATGAACATATGGTCTTTGACAACGCCGTATTTCAGAGCATACACCGACATGCGGAGTTGGCTGAGCGCGCTGTCGTGGTTTCTTCTTTCGGTAAGACCTATCACGCTACTGGTTGGAAGATCGGTTACTGCGTAGCGCCCGCCGCGTTGTCGGCGGAGGTGCGTAAGGTCCATCAGTTCAATACGTTCGCCGTTGCAACGCCATTGCAGCGCGCGATCGCGGATTTCATGGTGGAATGTCCTGAGTGGGAAACGCAGTTGCCGCAGTTCTACCAGGCCAAGCGCGACCTGCTCGTCGATCTGTTAGCCCCCACGCGCTTGCGCTTCACGCCGACTCGTTCTACGTATTTTCAGTTGGTCGATTATTCCGCCGTGTCCGATCTTTCCGATGCGGATTTCTCGATGCAGTTGCTCCGGGAGTATGGCGTCGCAACGATTCCTGTTTCACCGTTTTGCGAGGCCCAGAGCCCGAACGAACGCCTTGTTCGCCTGTGTTTTGCTAAGCACGATCACACCCTACGCGCCGCGGCGGCGCGTCTTGCAACGCTCTAACGAGCACGCTGACCGAATTTTCAAGGAACTGTCATGAAGCCGAGTACCTTTGCCAATCACCCGCCTGAGATTCTCCTGCCGGAAGGAAATCGGCCGTTGGTCGCGCCGATCTACCAGTCAGTTAAGTTTGAGTTCCCAACCTTGGCAGAGACCGAGGAGTCTTGGGAGCGTGGGGCTGGCTTTAATTACAGCCGCACGGCCAACCCGACGGTCGCTGCGCTAGAAGCGACTCTGGCAGGTCTGCAGGGGCGCCAGGGCTGTGTTGCCGTGGGTTCCGGTATGGGTGCGGTATCTACAGCCTTATGGTCTCTGTTATCGGCTGGCGACCATGTGCTGTCGTTTGCGGAGAGTTATGGGCCGACGCGGCGCATGATTACGAAGGTGTTGGCTCGTTATGGCGTGCGCTCGACGTTTGTGTCGATCGACGACCATGCAGCCGTTGAACGGGTGCTCGGCGAACATCAGACCGCAGTGGTTTGGTTTGAGTCACCGACGAATCCGGTGCTGAAGATTGCCGATATTGATCGGATTGCAGAGATGGCCCACCGCCATGGTGCCTTGGCTGTTTTGGACAACACATTTGCTGGACTGGAGGCGCATGCGGAGTTGCCGGTAGATTTGTTCGTCCACAGCTTGACTAAATATGCGTCCGGGCACGGCGATGTGATGGGTGGCGCCATCATTGGCGATGAGAGCATCATCCAGCGGGTGCGCTCCCACGCCAATACGCTCGGGCCGACATTGGATCCACACGCCGCTTACTTGATTCAAAGGGGCCTCAAGACCTATCACGTGCGTCGGCGGGCGGCCTGTGAGTCAGCGCAAAAAATTGCAGAATTCCTGATGACCCATGCCAAGGTGGCGACAGTCCGGTATCCAGGGCTGCCCTCGGATCCTGGACATAGTTTGGCGGCCCGGCAGATGCGCGATTTCGGCACGGTGCTGTGTATTGATCTCAAGGGTACTGGTGAGGGTACTCGTCGCTTTGCGGAGGCGCTGCGCTTCTTTGGTATGGCTGCGAGTCTCGGCTCGACGGAGTCGCTGATCGTGCCCCCGTCGCTGCAACAGGCGCGCGACCTGACCGGCGACTTGAAAGTGGCTGCCGGCATAGGCGACACCACCACGCGATTGTCGATCGGTCTTGAAGATGTGGACGATCTGATTGAGGATCTGTCACAGGCGTTGCAGCATGTGGATGCCTGAGCGGCCCAACGTCTCGCGCAGGCTGCAGGACAGCGAGCGTCACTAAACCTTCATCCGGTTGTCACCGTGCGGTAGACGACCTGGCGCATTCTCGCCCCTATCTGAATAGGTAGGGAGCACCCGCTGATGTCGGCGCAGCCCGCAGGTTGGTTCGATCGGGTCGATGCATTCGAATACCGATTTTGCGTGCGCGTCAACGTCGCTTGCGAGCGTGCGTTTGTGCTGCGCTTGTTCCAGTCGGTGAGTCGTTTAGGCGACGGGCTGCTGTGGTATGTGTTGGCTGCGGCGCTAGCGCTTGCTGGCGGCGCTGCGGGCCGTACAGCGGCGCTGCAGATGTTGGTTGTCGGTGGTGTTGGGCTGGCGCTTTATAAGTCACTGAAGCATCGGTTGATACGCGAGAGACCCTACATCACGCACGAGGCCATCCACGCCGGTACCCATGCGCTTGATCGCTATAGTTTTCCATCCGGTCATACCCTGCACGCGGTGTCATTCACGATCGTTGCGGTCGCGCACTTTCCAGTGTTGGCGATTTTGCTCGTGCCGTTCGCGGTCCTAGTGGCTGCCTCGCGCGTAATATTGGGACTGCATTACCCCACTGATGTCGGCGCGGGCGCTGCGATCGGCGCCGCACTGGCAGCCTTGGTGCTGCGCATGAGCGCCGGTTTGTAAAAACCAGCGCTGCCCCAGGTCTTGGGGAGCCCTGCCGGGGTTATCGTGCGATTTTTTCGTAGGTCAGGGCGGGCTCGTCGCCCTTGCGGGAATACTCGTGGCGCCGGGCCATTTCCGTTAAGGCGGTATCCCGCTCGACGGTCGTCGCATACCAGTGCTCCTGTCCCCATTCTTTGCCGACCAGGAGTCTAAAGGGATCGCCGGGGCGTGTCGCTACCCGAATCCCATGCGGACGGTCCGCAGGCAGCGGGTGGTGCAGGTTGTGGCTATTGGCGATGCTCATCGGCAGTCTCCTCGCAGGAGCCGCGACGGTAGCCCAACCGGACCTTCGCGGGAAGGGGGTAAAAGCCGAAGTTTCGCTTGGATTTGTCTACTGCCCCCCCGAAAGGGCAGGATAGGGCTTATCGCGTGCCAGGAGCCGCTGAAGCTGCCGAGGAAACTTCCATGAGCCTGTTCCAGAACCTTAAATCGTTCGTTTTTAATCCGGCCGAGGCCTTACCGGGGCGCGCCGAAGCGGTCCGGGTCGCTGCCCGTCATTTCGTTAATGGCGAACGCATCCTGGCGCCATTCCCAGCGGGATACGAGATGGTTTACGTAGGGTTGGGCTGTTTTTGGGGCGCAGAACGCTTGTACTGGCAGTTAGAGGGGGTGTACTCCACTGCGGTGGGCTATGCCGGGGGGCACACGCCGAACGCTACGTACAAGGAAGTGTGCAGCGGTCAGACCGGCCATGCCGAGGTGGTCCTCGTGGTCTATGACCCGGCCAAGATCACGTTCGAAACCCTGATGAAGGTATTTTGGGAATCGCATGATCCAACGCAGGGTATGCGCCAGGGTAACGATGTGGGCACCCAGTACCGATCCGTGGTCTATACGACAACAGAAGCACAGTTAGCGATCGCCAGAGAAACCGCCACTCGATACGGCGCTGCACTGCGTGGCGCAGCACGGGGCGAGATCACTACCGAAATCCAGATGGCGCCGACGTTCTTTTATGCCGAGGACTATCACCAGCAGTACCTTGCGAAGAATCCGAACGGGTACTGCGGCATTGGCGGGTGTGGAGTTGCCTTTAAATCTGCGGAGTTACAGGTGGGGGAGAAGGCGTAGCTCCAACGTTAGCCCAGCAGGAAGCCGCAAGAAGCCTTGCGTTCAGCATTGCCCCGTCAGCGTGTACGGGTCCATGGGGATTTCTAATCCGGTGGTGGGCACTAATTTCGCTCGTCACCCTCAACCGGTGGTGTCTTAAGCGCTCTACGAAGAAACTGACCAGATCCTTCGGCTGCGCCGTTCCCGCACGCTGGCGAAGCAACTCGCTGGCAGTACGCAGCGTGCCGACCTTCTCTGCCACCGCTGAGGCGATGAACTAATGCAACGAAACGTCATCGATTTTGGCGAGTTCAGCAGCCGCAGCCTTGCGTGAATGGGGAAGTTTCAAAGAGTAGGTGCTTGTGCGCATTTTGTAATATCCTTGAGATACGCTCCTGGGGTCAAGGTCCTGACCCCGAAGCGTGCTGTCGCTGACTGAAAATCACGTACGTTATGGGTGATAAGCGTTTCTGCTCGACCGTACACTGCTGCTTCTAACATCAACTCATCCGCTGGATCGCGCAGTTGCGGGCGCTAGAAAAAACGTAGTTCGACGGGCTTTGCGGTGCTGGCCAATGCCGCGAAGAATCCGTCGACGTCCTTCGGACTCATGCCCGTCGCCAACCTTTGCTCGGATCACAACAGTACGCCAGTATTACTCTACTAACCGTCCCGATCGCGCTAGCATTAGTCGGTTGTCCGCTTTGCGACCCTGCCGAGTCGACTTGAACGGAATTCTGTACATGCCGGTTCACCACATCGCTCTCAGAGTCCTCGCCGTCGCTTACGCTCTCGGGGCCCTAGGCGCGTGTGCGTTCTACCATCCGATGCCCCTCGAGGGCCCTGAGCTTGACGCGGCCCTAGCGCCACCAGATCCGGTCGCGCTTGCGCGCGCGGCGCCGCTGCCCCATCCGCAGCTAGCGACGATGCAGTGGGATCTGTCTGCACCGCTGACGCCAGAGGCGCTTGGCATCATCAGCGTACTCGCCAACCCCGATCTGCGCGCGTTGCGTGCGCAGGAGCGCGTCGCTGAGGCGCAGGTATTCGCCAGCGGTCTGCTGCCGGATCCACAGTTCGGCTTCGGCCGCGATCGTGTCGGCAGTGCGCCGGACGCGAGCTACTCGGCAGCTTGGGCGGGAAGCCTTGCTCTGGATGTGCTTGGGCCGCTGCTCACCAACCCGGTGGATCGCGCCGCGGCGCGCGCGCATGCCGACAGTGTGCGCTTAGATATTGCCTGGGCCGAATGGGCAACAGCAGGGCAGGCGCGGCTGATGGCCGTGCGTCTGGACTATCAGCAGCGCGCCGCGCTGCTGGCAAGCGCCGCTGCAGTGCGTGCGCAGCAGGCACTGACACGCAGTCTCGCCGCTGGCGCACGCCGTGATCTGAAGGCCGATGAGATGGAGCTGCGGCGTATGGCTGCGGCGGACGCGGCGGCCCGTGCCCTAGCAGCGGCGCGGGACGCTAGCGCCACGCGCCTAGAACTCAACCGGCTGCTCGGTTTCCCGCCGAGCGCAACCCTCGAGTTGGCGCCACCCGCAGCGCTCGGCCCATGGCATGGCGCGGATTCGGCTGCACTGTTTGCCGTGGCACGGGTCGCGCGCCTCGACCTGCGAGCACTCGCGGCCGGTTATACCAGCCAGCAGGCGGCGCTACAGCGCGCTGTGCTCGGTCAGTACCCGAGGGTGGCCATAACGCTCAATCGCGCGCGCGATACGAGCCGGGTCTACACCACGGGCCAGGCGGTCAGCCTCGACTTGCCGCTGTGGAACCGTAACCGCGGGGCGATCCGTACTGCCGAGGCGGACCGGGCCAGGCTGCGCGTCGAGTACGCGGGACGGCTGCATCAGACGCGAGCGGACATTGCCGAACTGGTCGCCGCGCTGGACCTTGATGAACGGACTCGTGCTGCGCTTGAGGTGCAGGCGCCCGAACTGGAGCGTATTGCCGGTGCGTATGAGGCCGCCGCCGCGCGCGGCGATACCACCCTCCCGGTCGCCGAGGCCGCACGCGCCGCTGCATCGGATCGCGCGCTGGCACTGCTTGCCGTCCAGCAGATGTGTGCGGAAGAGCGCATTGGACTTGCGATTGCAATCGGACAACCCCTGACGGATGCGGAGTTCGCCCCATGAACCGGATCGCACTTGCCCTGACTTTGACTGCTGCCATCGGCCTTGCCGCGTGCAAAGGCGCAAAAGAAGACGAGGCGGGTGGACCCACGGCGGCAGTGCAGACCGTACCGGCGTCCGAGCGCGAGCTGGCGCAGACCGTTACTGGTTATGGCCAAGTGGAATTTGCGCCCGGGCATGCGCTTTCTTTGGTCGTGCAGGTCGAATCACAGGTAGTTGCCGTGCTAACGGCGCCTGGTGCGCAGGTGCAGGCTGGCACACCACTGCTGCAATTACGGCCGAGCGCACAGACGGCACTGGATGTGGATCGCGCGACCCGCGAGGCGGCGCTTGCCGCCGGTGAGGAACAACGCCTGCAGCGTCTGCGCGAGGAGGGACTCGCCACCGATGCCGAGGCGGCGGCGGCACGCACGCAGGCCGCGACACTCGCGCAGCTGCGGGACAGCCTCAGTGCCCGTAGTGGCGGCGGTCAGGACTATCTGCTGCGTGCACCGCGCGACGGTATTGTCGATGTCCTGACGGCGCAGCCGGGCGATCTGCTCGCAGCAGGAGCAACCGCGGTGCGCTTGGGCGATCCACACGCTCTGCAGGCCCACGTAGGCCTCGAGCCCGATGACGCGGCGCAGGTTGTGGCTGGAGCGGTGGCGCACGTCAGCGTGCCGCAGGCGGCCGTCGAACCGGTGAGCGGTCGCGTCACGGCCGTTGAGCGGCGCCTGGACAAGGACACGCGTCTCGCCGCAGCGTACGTGGCATTGCCACCGACCAGTACGCTGATGGTCGGCGTGCAGGTTGAAGGGCGCGTGGTCGTCGCTGTCCATCGCGGTGTCGCGGTGCCGGTCGCAGCCCTAGTGCATGCGGAAGACGGCTTGGTGGTCTACGTCGTTGCCGAGCAGAAGGCGCATCGGCAGGTCGTAACAGTCGGCATCGACGACGGCGCGTACGTCGAGTTGCTCAGCGGCGTCGCCGCGGGCGCGCAGGTGGTCACCACCGGCAACCATGAACTCAAGGACGGTATGACGGTGCGCCCGGTGGGCGAGACACCGGCCCGCGCGCAAAAGGATGCGCCGTGACCGCATGGCTCGCAATGCACCGTCGTTCGGTGCTGTTTCTCTTTGCCGTTGCGACCTGTGCGGGTGTCCTCGCCGCCTTGCAGTTGCCGGTGAGCCTGTTCCCGCGCATCGATTTTCCGCGCATCGTGGTGTCCGTTGATGCGGGCGAACGGCCTGCCGACCAGATGGTTATCGAGGTCACCCGGCCGCTCGAACAGGCCTTGCGCGGCATACCGGACGTACACCAGATCCGCTCGACGACCTCGCGCGGTGCCGCGGAGGTATCGGTCGTTTTTGCGTGGGGCGCCGATATGGTCGCCGCCCAGTTGCAGGTCGACTCGGCGGTCAACCGCAGCCTCACAGAGTTGCCAGCGGGGACTACTTTCGAGGTCCGCCGCATGGATCCGACGGTGTTCCCCATTGTTGGGCTGTCGTTAACCGCGGAGAAACGCAGCCTCGTCGAGTTGCGGGACCTTGCTTATTACCGGCTGCGACCCTTACTGGCGACGGTACCCGACGTGGCCCAGGTCGAGGTCCTCGGTGGCCAGTTGGCCGAGTATCAAGTGCAGATCGATCCGGCGCGCCTGGCCAGCGTAGGAATCGCCGTTACCGACC
The DNA here is from genome assembly GCA_903908265.1 of uncultured Pseudomonadota bacterium. Lineage (GTDB taxonomy): Bacteria > Pseudomonadota > Gammaproteobacteria > Steroidobacterales > Steroidobacteraceae > CAIKZZ01. The sequence goes on along the minus strand of CAIVRI010000077.1, from coordinate 5,890 downwards.
TGATGGCCACACTGCAGGCGGCCAACGTAGTCGCCGTAGCGGGTCGTCTAGAGGATCGCAGCACACTGTTTTTGACAATGACCGACGCAAGGCTACGTAGTCGCGAAGACCTACTCGCGCTGGCGGTGCATGCGGCGAACGGCGCGGTAGTACGCTTGGGCGCGGTGGCGGACGTTGTCGAGGGGACGGCGCCGCTGCACACGCGCGTCACGGCCGATGGTCGCGATGCGGTGCTCATCAACATCCGACAGGCCCGTGGCGCGAACGCGCCGGCGCTGTCGCAGGCGATCGATGCGCTGCTCGTGGCACATCGCGATGAACTGCCGGCTGACGTGCGCGTGGCCACTTTCTATGATCAGTCCGAACTGGTGACAGCGGCAGCGCACAGCGTGCGCGATTCGATCCTGATCGGCGCGTTGCTCGCCGCGCTCGTTTTGTTCTTATTCCTGCGTGACCTGCGCCTGACGCTGGTTATCGCGATTGTATTGCCGTCCGTGCTGGCAATCACCTCCCTGCTGCTGCGCCTGTTCGGTATGAGTTTTAACATCATGACACTAGGCGGCATGGCGGCGGCCGTCGGCCTGATTGTTGACGATGCCGTGGTCATCGTCGAGCACATGGTGCGTCGCCGCGACGAGCGCCTCCTGCCCAGCAAGCACTCGCTGTTGCCGGCCGCTGGTGAGATGCTGCGGCCGCTGCTCGGCTCGTCGCTGGCGACGATCGTGATCTTCGTGCCACTGGCATTCTTGTCCGGTGTCACCGGCGGCTTCTTTAAGGCACTGGCACTGACGATGGCCGCGGCGCTCGCTGTATCGTTCTTGGTAGCGTGGTTTGCGGTGCCCCTGCTTGCGGACTCGTTGATTAGCCGCGGTGCTTCTGGCGAGGCCCACGGACCGGCGTGGCTGGTGCGCTTGACGCGACACTACGCCGCGCTGGCAACGCGCGCGGTCGCCCACCCGCTGCGGGTTCTGACCTTGCTCGGCGTGCTCACTGGCTGTGGCGCCGGTGCCTACTTGCTGCTGCCATCCGGGTTCATGCCGCACATGGATGAAGGCGGATTCATTCTCGACTATCGAGCGGCACCGGGCACCTCATTGGCCGAGACGGATCGCCTGCTGCGCCAGGTCGAGGAGCGGATTCGTGCTACGGCCGAAGTCGCGACCTACTCGCGGCGTACTGGCGTGCAACTCGGCGGCGGCCTGACCGAGGCCAACGAGGGTGACTATTTTATCCGTCTGAAGGCGGATCGGCACCGCGACATTGAAGCAGTGATGGCCGACCTGCGCGGTCGTGTCGAGGGTGAGGTGCCTGGCCTGCAGATAGAGACTGCGCAGTTGATGGAGGATTTGATCGGTGATTTGACCGCCGTGCCGCAGCCGGTGGAGGTCAAGCTGTTTGGTGCTGATCTCGCGCAGTTACGCGCGATCGCGCCGCAACTGGCCGAACGCCTTAGCAAGATATCCGGCGTCGTCGAGGTGCAGGACGGGCTCAAGACCGCTGGCGATGCCGTTGAGGTGCGCGTTGACCGTGCGCGCGCGGCAGCCGAGGGTTTGGACGCCGATTTGATCGCGCGCCAGCTCGAGGCTTTGGTGGGCGGTACGCTAGTGGGCCGCATCCAGTCGGGCGAAAAGCTGATCGGTGTCCGGGTCTGGACCCCACCCGCAGCGCGTCGGCGCGTGGAGGCGATCGGCAACCTACGGCTGCACACCCACGATGGGCGGCTGCTACCCGTACGACGGGTTGCGTCGATCCGCGTCGTCTCCGGTCAGCCTCAGGTGCAACGCGAGGACCTTGCGCAGCAGGTGGCAGTTACTGCGCGACTGGAGGGCCGAGACCTCGGTACAGCGATGGTGGCGGTGCGTGCTACTGTCGCCGCTATGAGTCTGCCGCAAGGCGTTCGCGTCGTGTACGGCGGCCTGTATGCGGAGCAGCAAAAGTCCTTCAGCGCGCTGGCTGTGGTCTTCGGCGCCGCCGTACTGCTAGTCATGGCGCTGCTGCTGTACCTCTACGAGCAGTGGGCGGTAGTGCTTTCTATCCTAGTGGTCGTGTTGGTCGCGGCGTCGACGGTCTTCATTGGTCTGCTGGTGACCCGCACTGAACTGAACATCTCAGCGATGATGGGCTTGACGATGACGGTTGGCATCGTCGCCGAGCTTGCTGTGTTCTATTTTGCTGAGTTGGATACTACGGTTGCGGTGCCCGTAGACCTGTTGGTATCCGCTGGCCGGCGACGGTTGCGGCCCATTTTGATGACGACGCTGATCGCGATTCTCGCGCTGTTGCCGCTAGCGCTCGGTATTGGTAGTGGTGCCGAGATGCAGGCGCCGTTGGCAATCGCGATCATCGCCGGCTTGGTCGGTGCGCTACCGTTGGTGTTGCTGGCGCTGCCCGCGCTCTACGGATGGTTGCGTCGTGGGTAACTCCCGCGCTCTTGCCTGCTCTGCAGTTGAACCTAAGACCACTGTACACAAACTTAACTGATTTTTGCTTGATTCCTGTCACGAACCGGGCCACTGTGGTACGCCGCTGCGGTCGTGGCTATACCCAAGGAGAGAGATCCCATGTTGACGCTCACTGTCCGCTCACTGACTCTATATGGCGCCTGTGCTGCTGCGCTGGTCAGCCTACCAATTGCCGCTTCCTCGGCCGCTCCGACGGCGGCCGCCGACTACCAGATCACGGAGCGTTGGAAGCTCCCCGGTGTCGGCGGCTGGGATTACGTCACCATGGATGCAGCGCACCACCGCCTATTTGTCACCCGCGGCGACCGCGTCGAGGTGGTGGATAGCAGCAACGGTCAGATCGTCGGCAAGATCCCCGGTACTTCGGGTGTGCACGGCGTCGCGCTGGTGCCAGAGCATAACCGTGGCTATAGCAGCAATGGCAAGGCCAACTCAGTCACTGAATTCGATCTGGACACGCTGGCGGTGCTGCGCGAGGTGCCTGTCGCGGCGATGAACCCGGATGCGATCCTGTATGTCGCCGGCCACCGGCAGTTGTATCTGTTCAATGGTAAGAGTCGTGATTTGGTGGTGCTGGACGCAGAGACCCTCGCGCTGGTCAAAAAGGTGCCCATGCCCGACAAGCCCGAGTTCGCGCAGGACGACGGTCACGGCCATGTCTACGTGAACATCGAGAGCGAGAAGGGCCAAATCGTGCGCGTAGATACCGACACCCTGACGGTGGATGCAACCTGGGCACTGCCGGGTTGCGCGACACCAACGGGACTTGCGATCGATCGGCGGCACAACCGTCTATTCTCAGTCTGCGACGGCAAGGTCATGGCCGTCACGGATGCCAAGAGCGGCAAACAAATCGCGCGGGTTGCAATCGGCGAGGGCCCAGACGCTGCCGAGTTTGACGAAGCCACTGGCACTGTATTCAGTTCCAACGGGGAAGGCACCCTGACGGTGGTCAAGCAGGACACGCCGGATCGTTATCACGTGGTCGCGACCGTAACCACGCAGAAGGGTGCACGCACCATGACCTACGACCCGACGACGCGCCGCGTCTATCTGGTCACCGCAGAGTTTGGCCCCGTGCCGGCGGCGACGCCGGAATCCCCGCATCCGCGCCCGATGCCGCTGCCGGATACCTTCACCATACTAGTCGCCAGTCCGCGCTAAGTGGGTATGGGCGGTCATAGACCGCTCACCACGGGTTGTGCCGGCCGCATTGCGGCCGGGCACTGCCTCTAAGCCGTGGCGTTGCGTTGGCGCATGATCCACGCGACTTCGGCTTGCTGGCCAACGACCCTCATAGCGTTTGAGCGCCGTGGTTTGCTGGTGCACTTGCCGAAAGGGTTGTGTCTCGATGCGGATGCCATACCCTCACCGCGCTGGTCAACCGTACTATCGCGCGACACGATGGACGTCGACCCGTCGCATGGGGAGCGCGCCGGCTACAAGCAGTTCAGGAACGTCGTCAAGGCTTCCTGTGAGGGGCCGTTCAGCGCCGCGACGGCGTCTCTTGCCGCGCGAGCCTGTCCGTCGTGCGCAAGAATGGCAGCCAGCAGGGTGGATGCCCGTCCGTCATGTAGGAACTTGCCACGCTCCGATACGCCCCACAATGGCATGGTTCGCCACTCGTTTCCCGCCGCAGACCCTTGTGTCATGTGATCGTCCAACGATGGCCCCATCGCGTGTAGCAGCAGGTCGGAGTACAAGTAGACCGGTTGCCGTGTGCCAGGACCGGGGAGTGACGGCGTGTGGCAGCTCGAACAGCCGGTGCTTTGAAAAATGGCAGCACCGGGCAGGACCGCGCAAGCGGCCGATGTCGGGCCGGGGTTGATTGCATTGAGAAACTTTGAGGCGGCCTGTAGCACCAGCGCGTCGGCCTCCGGCGTCGGCTGATTGGCGTTGCAGCCGCTGATTTCATCCAATGGTTGTAGTGGGTTTGTGACCCCGAGCTCATCGCGAAAGGCGTCGCCTACGAACTCGACTAGTGTTGCATCGCTCGCCTTCCAACCAAACTTGCCGGTGCGCCCATCGGCAAGCACATTGGGTCGGCCCCGCACAGCAGCTGGCTCGAGTGCCCTGTTGGCGAGGACATCACCGATAGCGATGGTATCGATGATTCCATCACCACGTAGTGTCATGGCGTTACGTCGGGATACCAACGTGGCCTCTGGCGGAATACCGGTTGGAAGGTTACAGGCGACACCGAGTTCGGTGACCGAGTGCAGACGTGCGGTGGGTCCGCCATGACCGGCTAGATCTGAGAACGAGCCGTCTGCACGGATACGACCCACGAGTCGTTTTGACTGTCCCGGTAAGAGACCCATACCGCCTACAAACGGCGAGCTGTGACAGTCGGCGCAGGATTGCGCGTTGTATAGCGGCCCTAATCCCTCGTGCGGCGACACAGCTACAGAGAAAATAAAAGACCCAAAGTCCGACACGCTGCCGTCAAGTCCGAGACGCTGCGCCTGCGCAAATAAATTGGCGGTTGTCTTCGCGCCGCCAAAGGCGGGAGTAGAGATCAGTGCCCCACTGCCGCCGGGCGTTGTTCCCGTCACATAAATAGTTTGTCCGTCTGAGGATACCGCGAGGCCGTTGGCGCGAAAACCAGCCACTGTGACAGCGAGGAAGCGCCCACTACGGAAACGACCGTTGGTACTGATGCGCAGAATCGTATTGTTACCGCGGTTGAGCACGTATAGATCAGAGCCACCGCCGAGCGTGGTGTTGCTGGCAAAACTGCCAGAGGAAACTTCACGAGTGGTCGGTGCAACGTCCACGGGCGCGTTAAATTCCGCCAGTTGGATTTCTCTGCGCGAGGCTGTGAAGAGTACGCCATTGTCCTGTAGGTCAAGCACGACGAGGCTGTTGGCCTGCGGATCGGCAATGAACAGGTTGCGGGTTGGCACCCAGCTCGCTGCAACTCCTTTGCGGACGACGACGCCGGGCTGGGTGGTTTCTGCAGTCGCGCGGTTCACCAATCGCAAGGGAGTCACCGTGCCCGCAGGCGCCAGGTCATCCACGCCTCGGAAGACGTTCACCTGAACGACGCTGCCGTCCGCTTCAACGGCGGCATAGACCGCCCTGCCGGTCAGATCCGGCGCTTTGGTGATTATGGCCAGACCGACTGCTGCGGACGTTAGGCCGTGGGGTGCAGCGGTGTTTCGATTCGTCTCGTTGCCAGTGAAGACGCCGCCGGCGAGCGGGTTTGGGGGGCCTGCTAATGGGTACCCTTGCGGGTCCAGTACGGTCACTGTACCCATTCCGATAGCGCCATTCGGCGCGTTTGCGACCCAGGGTCGGCCGTTGCCGTTGTTAATCGAAATGCCGAGCGGCAGACTGACCGCCGGCAGTTCACTGGTGACCGCTGTCGGATTCCGGACGGAATTCAAAAAGGCCGAATTCTGGGCCGCATAGACCTGCACTGCGCC
>CAIVRI010000076.1 GCA_903908265.1 uncultured Pseudomonadota bacterium | reverse complement strand
GGCCACCGCGGCGCAGGTCCTGCACCAAAATCTCGTAGCGGTCATCCGTGCCTTCCATCGTCGTGATCACCAGCCAGCGACCGTCGTGCGTGACGGTGGCACTGTGTGATCGTTGGGGCTGCGCGGGCGTGCTGTAGACCAGTTGATCGGCCGACTGCGTCTCGCCGAGGCGATGGAAGTACACCGCTTGGTGCAGATTGAGGCTCTGGAATTCCGCGCCCGCCTCGGGCGTGGGGAAGCGCGAGTAGTAAAAGCCCGCGCCATCCGGTGCCCAGACCAATGCGGAGAATTTGACCCAGTGCAATTCGTCAGCCAGCGTTTGGCCGCTGTCGGCATCCATAACGTGCACCGTACGCCAGTCGCTGCCCCCCTCTTGCACGGCATAGACGAGGCGCCGACCGTCCTCGGAGGGCATCCATTCGGCCAGCGCGGTCGCGCCGTCTTTTGCCCACGGGTTCGGGTCGATCAGTACACGGGCGGCGCTGTCGGGGCGGTCCTGCACGTACAGGACGAATTGGTTCTGCAGACCACTATTGCGCCGATAGAAGAGTCGCTCGCCGCGGCGCACAGGTACCGTATAGCGTTCGAAGTTCCAGACGCGCTTGAGGGCCGACTGGATCGCCGTGCGTTGCGGCAAGGATGCGAGCAGCGCATGCGAAACCTTGTTTTGGGCCTCGACCCATGCCCGCACTTCGGGATCGACGCGCACGTCATTTTCCAGCCAGCGATAGGGATCTTCGGCACGTAAGCCAAAGCGTTCGACCGAGACATCGACCGTGCGCGTCAGCGGATAGTGGGGCGTCTTTGGGTCCTGCATAGTGGTTGCTGCCAGTGCAAAAGGGGCCACAAGGGCGGTGAGCAAAGTGAGTAGTCTAGAACGCATGGAGGCTCCCGATGGGGTGCGGTGAGTGTAGCCGGAGGGGTTTAGGAGTCTGTAGGAACGGGTGCGCTGGCGATCGCTTCGGCTTCGATTTCCACGCGATAGTCGCCGACGAGGCGACCGACTTCGAGCAGCACATTGGCTGGGCGGATCGCCCCGAAGTACTGACCGTGCACGCGCGCCACGGCCGCGCAGTCGCTGGCATCCGCCAGATAGATCCGTGTCATGACCACGTCCTCGAGGCAGGCGCCGAGCGCGCTGAGGCTCGCACTGATCTTGTCGAGGATGTACGTGGTCTGCGCAGCGGCATCGCCGGGTGCGACTACCGTATCCTCGCCATGGGTGGCGGTCGTGCCGCTGACGTAGATGCGGTCACCGTCGCGCACGGCACGGCTGTAGCCGGCGATCGGTTCCCAGCGACTGCCACTGCTGACACGGTGGCGGCGGGCTTTGCCTGGGACGGCTTCGGCCCTATACGCACGCGTTTGGCGGGCTAAATGGTGGGTCAGATCCCCCGATGCGGTCAAAAAAGGTGGTCTTCGATATTCATCACCGCAGTCACCCGGCACGGCGTGCGTGCCAGCCAGTGCGGGCGCGAGCAGTGCGTAATCGCTTGCATCCAGCGCAAAGCCAAAGACGCGCGCATTGTCGGCGCGGTGATCGCGCTCGCCGGGGCGCACACCAATCAGCGCGCAGGCCACGGCGGACTGCTGCAGCACCCAGTGATTGGCGACGTTCGCGATCGAGACCTGATGGCGCTGCGCCACCTGAGCGAGGGCTGTCAGTACGTCTTGGAAGACGCGCCAGCCGCCGATGGCGTCGATGAAACGACGGTATTTCATCTTGCTCCAGTCCGGCAGGGCGTCGATCCCAGGATCGGTTGCACCCAGCCAGCGCTCTGAGAGCAGTCCGCCGGCGAGCGTGCCGTAGGCGAGCAAGCGGATGCCGTGCCGGGTGCAGACGTCGCTGAGCGCGCCCGCAGCGCGTCGGTCGAGGATCGAGAAGGACACCTGATTGGTCAGTACGGGGATGCCATGACTGGCGATTAAGTCCAGATGGGCTGCATCAAAATTCGTCACGCCCAGATGACGCACAAGACCTTCTTCGCGCAGGCGGGCCAGTTCGTGCAGCGCGTCGAGATAGCCGGGATGCTCAAAACTCCACCAATGCAACTGCAGCAGGTCGATGCAGTCGACCCCCAGGCGTTGGCGGCTCGTCTGCACGCCATGGCGAACAATCGCGGGTGTCATTGGCCCCGGCGTCGGACACCACTTCGTGAACGCCAGCGGCTGACACGCGCCGAGTTCCCCCGCGCGCGCGCGCGCGAGCAACTGTCCGGCGATCAGTTCGGCGCTACCGTAATGGTCGGCCATGTCGAAGGTGTCGAAGCCGCTGCGGGCGTAGTCGGCCAAAACCGCGCTGGTCTGCTGTAGATCGAGAGGCGCGCGATCGCGCTCCATGTCAGCGACCTGCCACAGGCCGGTGACGAGACGGCTGGCGACGAGGTCCGGCGCCAGCGCGCTATGCGGAATCGCCCAATTCATGGTGTTCCTGCCTGGCTACGTAGGGCCACTACTGCGGCGGCGCTGAGTTCGCCGGTCGTGCGCACGACGCCCTTTTCGATGCGCCATAGCCTGAAGGGGCCGGAAATGTCGCCGTAGGCGTCGAAACTCACCGCCCCGATGACGCCCTCGTAGCGCAGCGCGTGTCCTGTTTTGAGTAGTCGTCGGGCCCGGCGGAACTCATCGCTGCCCGCGTGGATGACATCACCCTTCGGGTCGGTGACGCGCAGCAGGCCGCGCCGGGTGCCGGCGCCATCACGCGTCGGCGCGGCCAGCAGCGCCAAGCCTGCGAGTGCTGCCGCGTCATAACTGCGGTCCGCCGCTGGGCTCTGCGGGTCCTCTTGGGCGCGCGTGCGAAACGCCTTGGCGAAGTAGTCGTTGGAGGCACCCGCTACCGTACCCGACGAGGTGCCGTAGGCCTCATCCAAATATTTGGCACCGACGGCGTGAATAAAGTCCGCGCTGTTCATGCCGTCGTTTAAGAGAAAACGGCGCGGTCCGCCGGCCGCAATCCAGGCGCGGGCAATGGTAGCGCCATCGACCGGGGTCGAGACTAAGTACAACGCTGCGGGGTGCGCGGCCAAGGTGCGCGTCACTTCGGCTTGATAGTTGCTTTGGTGCTCGTTGTACGGCGTGGTAATGACAACGTGCCCACCGAGTGACTGATAGGCGCGGACAAATTCCTGCTCGAGACCATTGCCGAAGTCATTGTTGGCGTAGATCACGCCGATCGACTGTAGGCCGTGATCGAGCGCTTGGCGCGCGGCCGCGGTGCCTTGCAATGCGTCCGAGGTAATTGTCCGAAAGAACAGGCCACCACTTTGGCCGGTGCGGCCGAGTGCCGTGAGGCGTGGTGAGGAAGCGGCCGGGGAAATCTGCACGATGTGCGCGGGGCCGGTGACGGAGGTGAGCATGGGCAGGGTGGTCGAGGAGACAATCCCACCGATCAGCAGCGGCACGTGCTGGAGTGCGACCAATTGGTTGGCGGCATCGACCGCGACCGTGGGTTCGCTTTGGGTGTCGCGCACGTAGGCGACGAAGGTGCACTCGTTCGACTCGGCTGCAGCGTTCAGATCGAAGAACGCCAGATCCACTGCTTTTGCTGCCGCTTGCCCATAGGCGCCGGCAGCGCCGGTCAATTCCATCGCCACGCCCACGGGAATGGTGCAGGCAGTTGTTGCCCATGCGCTGGGTGCGGTGGCCGCCAACAACACGGTCAGCACCAGAAGTCCACTGCGCATCGGGGTCATACCTCGGGAAATAAGAGTCAGTAGGCCGGCGGCGCCCGCACTCGGCTCTTGTGGGAACTGGGTCAGGCCGCTACCGTTCAGAGTTTACGAAGGATCGCACACGGATGAAAGGCAGCGATACCCAGCAGCAGCCCGATCGACCGGTCGTGAGTGTCCGGGCGCTCACGCACGCCTTTGGTGGTGTGCGTGCGCTCGATGCGGTGCACTTTGACGTGCCCGCCGGTGCGGTGCTTGGCGTGATCGGGCCGAACGGCGCGGGCAAGTCAACGCTCTTTAACCTGTTGGCCGGTGAATTGCGACCAACCAGTGGTTCCATTGCACTGCTCGGTGTGCGCGTGGAGCAGGAAGCGGCGGCGGGTCGGCTCGCGCGGGGCCTGGGCCGGACGTTTCAGATTCCTCGCCCCTTTGCGGCGCTGTCGGTGCTCGAGAACGTCATGTTGGGCGCGCAGGCGCATCCAGGCGAGGGGGTGCTCGCTAATCTGATCGCGACGGCTAACGTGCGCGCTGCGGAGCGGCGCCTGCGTGCGCAAGCCATGGAGTTGTTGGACTTTATGACGCTGGCGCCGTTGGCGAAGGAACCGGCGCGGGTACTGTCCGTCGGGCAGCGCAAATTGCTGGAGTTGGCCCGTGTCCTGAT
>CAIVRI010000075.1 GCA_903908265.1 uncultured Pseudomonadota bacterium | reverse complement strand
GGCGATCGGTGGGCAATGGGGCGGCGCGATGTTGCTGGTGGTCGAGAGTGCGCCGCCGGCGCAGCGCGGTTTTTATGGCAGCTTTGCGCAGGTGGGTGCGCCGGCGGGTGTGGTGCTGGCGAACTTGGCGTTTCTGATCGTAGACCACTTGACGGATCACGACGCCTTCATTGCCTGGGGCTGGCGTGTGCCGTTTGTACTCTCGGCGGGCCTCGTGGGCTTGGCGTGGTACATCCACAAACGCATTGAAGAGACGGCTGCGTTCAAAGCGGCAGCGCGTGCGTTCGGTGCGGCACCACGGCCGTCCCCGATTTGGGATGCGCTCTCCAATCACACGCGACTGGTGTTGCTGGCGGCCGGCGCGTTTTTGGCGGTGCAGGTGTCGTTTTATGTGGCCATTCAGTTTGTGGTGCTCTGGGGCAGCAATCCGGACTTTGGCTTGGGCATTGCGAAATCGACGCTGCTGACGGCAGTGATGTGTTCGAGTGCGGTCATGGCGCCGAGTCTATTGGTGGCGGGGCGCTTGTCGGATCGCTACGGGCGTCGTCGCGTGTACCTGTGGGGTGCGGTGCTGACCGCTGCGTGGGCCTTTGCGATGTTCCCGCTGATCGAGACCCGCCAACCCTTCCTGATCTTCTTGGGCGTGGCGATGAGCGTGCTGACCAATGGGCTCATGTATGCGCCGCAGGCGGCTTTGTTTGGGGAATTGTTTCCGACCCAGGTGCGCTATTCGGGTGCGTCGCTTGGTTACCAGTTGGGGGCCGCGTTTGGCGGGGGCTTTGCGCCCTTGGTCGCGATGTGGATCTTGGAGGCGACGCACAGCACGCTGGGCGTCTCGTTGTATATGGCCGGCGCCTGTCTGGTCACGATCGCTTGTGTGTTCGCGATCGGCACGCAGCGCGAAATGGTAGGTGGCACCCTCTGAGAGGGCGCGGCCTTAGGCCGCGCTGTCCTCAGTGCCTGCGCGCGGGCGCACGAAGCCGCGCTTGCCGCTGGCGAAGAAGTCGAGAAAGCGCAGCGTCTCGGGGTGCTGGTAGTCCCCTGAGGCGACTGCGGCGGCGGCCAGTGCGCGGGGGTTGCCGAGGGCCCGGCAGACGGCATGGAAGGCGCGCCGCACTTCGGCGATGACTGGTGGGGCAAAGCCGCGACGGCGCAGGCCGATGGCGTTCAAGCCGATCAACTCATCGCGTTCGGTGGTCATGCAGTAAGGCGGCACGTCGCGGGTGAGTCGCGTCAAACCGCCGATCATGGCGCTCTCGCCAATGCGGCAGAACTGATGCACGGCCGCGCCACCGCCCATAAAGGCGCGCTCGCCCACGTGCACGTGACCGGCGAGCAAGACTTGATTGGCGAGGATGACGCGATCGCCCACTTGGCCGTCGTGGGCGACGTGGGCGGTGGCCATCAAATAACAATCCGCACCGATGCGGGTGGCGCCGCCGGCTTGGGTGGCGCGGTTGACAGTGACGTGTTCGCGCAGCACGGTGCGATCGCCGATAACGACGCCCGACTCGGTCGCGGGCTGGAACCCCAAATCCTGTGGGTCCCCGCCGATCACGGCAAAGGGGTGGACGACAACGCCCTCGCCGAGCACCACATGGCGGGTGATGATCGCGTGCGCATGGATGACGCAGTCGGACCCCAGACGGGCGCCGTCTTCGACCAGAGCGGTGGGATGGATGCGCATGCGGGGTGTTCCCACTCAAACTATCAGGGCCTCCATCCTAGCCTGTCCGTCCCCTGTGGGGACAGCGGGCAGTCCCTGCGTCGGCTGCGGTAGGATCGGCCTATGGACAGTTGCGTGCACGGGTCATCGGCGGATGTGGTCATTGTTGGCGGTGGGGTCATGGGGGCCTCGCTGGCCTACTGGTTGCGCCACTACGATCCCGCGGTGTCGGTGGTGGTGATCGAGCGGGATCCGACCTGGTCGCAGGCGTCCTCGGCGTTATCGGCCGCGTCGATCCGACAGCAGTACACGACGGCGGTCAATATCGAGATCTCGCAGCACAGCCTCGCCTTGTTGCGCGCGGCGCCGACCTGGCTGGCGCTGGATGACGATCGGCCGGACTTGGGACTGCACGAGGCGGGGTATTTGACCTTGGCCGATGCGGGCACCGCACCGGTGCTGCGGGCGGCGCATGCAATCCAGCGGTCAAAGGGCGCCGATGTGGCGCTGCTGTCGCCGGACGAGTTGGCGGCGCGCTTTCCGTGGCTGCAGGTGGCGGATCTGGCACTCGGGTCGTTGGGGCTCAGTGGTGAGGGCTGGTTCGACGGCTACCGACTGCTGACGGCGCTGACGGCCAAGGCGCGCCACTTGGGCGCGCAGACAGTACACGGCGAGGTCGTCGGCATGGAGCGTGCGGGCCATCGGGTGCAGGCCGTGCGCTTGGCGGATGGGCGGCGTATCGCGGCAGGAACGGTTGTGAATGCAGCCGGTCCCTGGGCCCGCGCGGTCGGCGCGATGGCCGGGGTGGTAGTGCCGGTGGATGCGTGCCGGCGCACGGTGTTCGTGTTGGCCTGTCCGACGCCCTTGCCGCAGTGTCCGCTGCTGATTGATACGACGGGGTTTTGGCTGCGGCCGGAGGGGCCGTACTACATCGGTGGCGTGGTGCCGCGTAACGATGCGGCAGATCTACCGCTCGAGCCGGATCATGGGCCCTTTGAGACCGAGTTTTGGCCGGCGCTGGCGCATCGGATTCCGGCACTGGAGTCGCTGCGGGTGGTGCGGGCCTGGGCGGGGTATTACGAGATGAATACCTTTGATCACAACGGCATTGTCGGGCCGCATACCGAGGTCAGTAATTTAGTGCTGATGAATGGGTTTTCGGGGCACGGGATACAGCAGGCGCCGGCCGTGGGGCGCGGTGTGGCGGAGCACATCCTCTATGGGGCCTACCGGTCCTTGGATCTGACGCCGTTGGCGGTCGCGCGGATTGCGCAGGGGCGGCCGTTGCGGGAGTTGGCGGTGATTGGGTGAGGTTTTTTTACACTAACTTGAGAATGCCCATGTGCGCGAAAACCATGACCGCAGACTCACGCAACGGATGGACCAGTTTATCGGGACCCCTCAAGCGTTGCATAACAGACATTAGAACAGGATCAGTTAATGCAGGCCGGTCAGGACTACCCGCAGGGTTAGCCTTCGGCGGGGCCAATCCCTAGTAATGGATGGGCCAATGAAAGCCGGCCGGTCACTAGCGCGTTTATATGTAATGAGTACGCATATGCGCGATAAGGTCAGTTATCGGGCGGCTGGTTGCAATGCAGCAGCCAAAACGGCTTTTTGCTTCGAGTGGACGGGGAGGCCGATACCGGCGCACACCGCGGACCATTGGGATTCGCGGGTTCGGGCAGGTGCCTCTGGGTGCCTACAAGACG
>CAIVRI010000074.1 GCA_903908265.1 uncultured Pseudomonadota bacterium | reverse complement strand
CTTGGCAATACTCGGATGGCGGGATAGTGCGGCGCCCACATCATTATCACCGGCCACAATATTGATGAGTCCCGGCGGCAGCGCAGCGGAGATCAACTCAATCATGCGCAACGTGCCAAGGGGCGTAAATGGGGAGGGCTTGATGACCACTGTATTGCCGGTGCGGATCGCCGGCACGATGTGCCAGATCGCAATCATGAGCGGCCAATTCCACGGCGTAATAGACCCAACCACTCCGATCGGTTCCCGATGCATTTCAATGCGTTTGGCGGGCGAGTCTTCAATAACGGTGACCGGCAGACTGAGCGTCGCCGTATAACCGGCCCATGCAGCGCAGCCACCCAGTTCAAATTCCGCACCCAGTCCCTTCAGCGGTTTACCTTGCTCTTGGGAAAGCAGTGCAGCCAACTCGCCGGCATTCTCCGTGACGACGCGGGCAATGGTATTGCAGGCATCTACCCGTTCAGCGTCGCTGGAGTAACGCCATTTGGCAAACGCGTCGGTCGCGGCACGGACTGCAGATTCGAGGTGTTCTAGCGTACCGACCGGGCTCAGCCCCACTACAGCACCGGTGGAGGGATTACGGATCTCCTCGTAGGTCTCTGCACGGACCGAATGGCCGCCGATCGTCATCTGGTATTCGCGCATACTAATTCCTCTTCGGATAGGGCAACCGACAGTTTCGAGTAAACACTACGAAGCTGCCATTTTTATACAATGAGCGTTCTGGCTCGTCTTGCACTAGTGCGCATCTTTGCGCTGTACGAGAGCGCGCAATGATTAGACTTCTTGACAAAGGCTCTGGTATTCACCTGGAGTAGCACCAAACTGCTCACGGAAAGAGCGGGTCATGTGGGACAGATCGAAGAATCCGCAGTCAAGAGCAATATGTGTCAGCGACGGCGCATCGGCCTGTATGCGACTGAGAATTCTTTGCCGGGCGAGTTCCACCCGTCGGGCCCTGATGTAACGACCGACCGATAGTGGTTCGGTGACGAACAGTCCGTGGACCGAGCGTATGCTGATGTGGAACGCAGCAGCAATCATGGAGGGACCTAGGCGGCGATCATGCAGATGGTGCTCGATGTACGCCTTGATCTGCACTAGTTTTTCGGTCGAAGAAAGGTGCCCTGGGGACACCCTTGTCGCCAACACCGCGCCGAGCAGATCCAGCAGATTGCTCTGGATTCGGCTCACCATCGGCTCGCGGAGTCGACTCATCCGACTCACCACCTGCGCCACTACACTAGAGAGCAAACCGCAGTCGGCCTCCTCAGCGGGCATCCGCACCCCAAGAAATTGGTCTGGATCTGGCGTCAGACTGCGCAGGACTGTTGGCGACAGCGCCAACACGTGCATCTCATAGGCATCTCGGAGCTCTAATCGGTAGGGCTCCGACATCGAAGCGATAACGAAATCACCAGGCCGCAGACGTGTCGCGCCGCGCCGCTGCTGCCAGATCGATTCACCCTTCATTTGAAACTTGATCAAGTAAGGAGCTTCTACAAGCCGACCGACGTCCCCCACACTTCGGCTTACGGTAAGCGCTGAGGTGGCGACCCGAGCGAGGCGCAAACCACCAATCGTCGTCGACTCCAAGGTGCCCTGAAATGCATCAACGGATGCCCCGAAAGGCTGCACATGCATTGGGCTAAAAACGTTCTCAACCACTGTCGCAAAGCGCTCGAATCGCTCTCGCGGGGCCCACGTGGCAATTGGAAATGACTGATACATCGCCGCTCCCCAACTACTAAGCACATCACCGCCAGACTATCGGCGCCTAGCCAGTTTGACAGGACGCAGAGAAAATCAACCCCAAGTTGATCATGCGTTCTTAAACGCCAGAATCGTCGCGGTCTGATTGATGTGACCGATCAAAGACTCTCCATAAGTGCTAAAACCCACCGTCGGAATGTCTGCAAAAAGACCGCCATAGGCCTCCGTGAGGCCCCGCTGCTCAATCTCGAGCGTACGCAAAATACAGTTGAAATTGATCATGCCGGCGATGCCGCCCAACTCTGCATTAGCCTTGGCGATCGCTGCACGGGTATCGTCGACAATCGAGGTCCCCTCGAGCACCGTCAACTCCATCCCCTCGGCGATGTTGCAGTAAAAAGCCATCGCATCGCCCTTGCGCTGCTGCGGACTACGCACATAAGGCTCCCCATCGAGCATCAAGCCGACCGGGTGGTTCTGGAAAAACGGCGCGATGTCGCCATCCACGGCGCCTACCGCCTCAGCATAGACTTGGGCTGCGGGCCTCCCATCAAATTCCAATACTTCGCGGGTCGCTTCGTTGACCCGGGTAGCAACCAAAACACGTTCGGTCGGCCGAAAGCTCTGCGTCTTGATCGTGCCAAAACCGTGCCGCGTCTTCAGCAGCACCAAGACGGCCGCATCGCCATAGGAGCGACCATCGGCAAACACATGGGTGGCCTTAAATGCCAAATCGTCGCCGGCAGAGCCGCCGATGAAGGAGACATCGGTGACATTCCCAATGGCGTCATTGATGCGCTCCTCCGCAAGACTCAGGCCGTCGATCAGCACCAAGCCCACATAGCGATCATGGCGCCACTTCGCCGCTGGCTCGCCGAAGCGTTTTTCGAAGGCGCCCATAGCCACACTTAGGTCCACGCGCGCCGAAATGCCAGTCACGACCTCGACCGCAACCTCCTCGATCAGTTCGTCTCCGACCACCATAGCCACCAACGAGTGTTTGGTCATGCGGCCAAGGCCAATTTCGCCGGCCGTCGTACAACCGCAGGTCAGTGCTGTGGGGAACGCCTGCTGCATCGCAGCGCTCAAGACCACCGGGTCATAGGCTGCCGATGCGAAAAAAATCACCCACTTCCCGTCGACCGGACCTATCTGCGCACGGATTTCGGCAACAGCACCTGCCGCCTCCGGCACCAACGATGTGGCACATTTCATGGCGATACCGACCCCCAACGCCCGATTGGGGCGTTTAAATATTCACACCCAATTCCCGGCCGATCTGCCGCAACTTACTGATGATCACAGGATCGTCCGGTGTCGATGCGAGGCACTTCTCGGGATTCACACCCTTGAGCATAATTTTGGTGCGCGTGGTCATCATCAGGGTCTGATTGCCCCCCGACCGCTGCGCGATAATGACGTCAATCATTTGTTTGGCTTGTCCGCTCATCGCCCCCCCAATCACCGCAGGCAACCGCTACCGAAACCGTCGAGACATCGATCTGTGTTGCGACGCAACAAGCACCGGATCTGCGTCCGATCGCGACTACGTATAGCATGTATCCAGCAGCTGCCATACCCAAAATGGCCCGCTCGCCTCCCCTACACCATCCGCTGGGGGCTGGCGGCCGTCGTGCTCTAGAGCGCGGCGAGCAAAACCTCCCGCCAAAGGGACCTTCGAAGCCCCCGCACTCCGCAGTGCGTTTCTCAACACTAGCGACACCGGTACGTGCATGCGAAACTGGACCACCACGCTAGCGCACACAAGCCGAACTGTACTTGAGCACCCCCCTGCCCACCGCCCTCTGGCATAGCGCGTTCTACCAATTCGCTCCAATCAGCGACGTAGACGCCTTAGTGGAGCAGTTACGCCTACTGACTTCAGATCTGCAGGGCAGCATCCTGCTGGCAGCGGAGGGAATCAACGGCATGGTCGCAGGGCCTGCGGAGGCCTTAGACACCTTCGAAGCCGCCCTGCTGGCCATGGCACCCTTTGCGGGGATGCTCTTCAAACGCAGCGCGTGTGCGACCAAGCCCTTCAACAAGATGAAGGTCCGCCGCAAGGCGGAGATCGTGCCCCTGGGCATCGATGGTGTGGATGTCACGGCCGGCATGGGCATCAACGTACCGCCAGCCCAGTGGCGCGCGCTGATCGCGCAGGAGGACGTGGTGCTACTCGATAACCGAAATAGTTTTGAATTCCGCCTCGGTCGCTTCCACAACGCCATCGACCCGGGGGTCGCCAATTTTCGCGACTTTCCGAATTATGTCAAAGCGCATGTCAGCCAGTGGAAGGCCGAGGGCAAACGGGTCGCTATGTATTGCACCGGCGGCATTCGATGCGAAAAGACTACGGCCTGGATGCGCGACTTTGATCTTCCCGTCTATCAACTGGAAGGCGGCATCCTCAACTACTTCGCGCAAATGCCCGACGCCGAACGAGACTGGGACGGCGAATGCTTTGTGTTTGATAACCGGATCGCGCTAGACACGCACCTGCAGGAGACCCCGACGACGCTGGAAGACGTCTACGCGGGCGAACCCGACGGGGAGTGGCGCTTGAGTCGCGCCCGGAGACTGCACGGCGACGGTAATTGAAGCCAACGCACGTGGCGCCACTGCCCATGCGGGACGGGGTCGGCCCCGGCTGCGTCGTACTGCCGGCAGGGCCGTGGCGCCTCGTG
>CAIVRI010000073.1 GCA_903908265.1 uncultured Pseudomonadota bacterium | reverse complement strand
TCGCTCTTGACCCGACAGTCGGCGGTGCGATTCAGGAATCGCGGCCATGCGTCATTGTTTCGCCTTCTGAGCTCAACCAACATCTACGAACAGTCATCGTTGCGCCGCTAACGAGTAAAGGCTTCATGGCGCCTTTCCGTGTACCTGTGACGCATGCGGGCACAAAAGGTTTGATCGTCCTGGATCAGATAAGGACTGTCGACAAACTACGTCTGATCAAGCATTTGGGGGTCATTAGTGCAAAGACGCTCGCTTCTGCACTGAGTGTTTTGCAAGAGGTATTCGCAGAGTAACCGCGGTCGACTCATGCTCAGCGATTGACGAACTTTATCAACTTTGGATAACACGAAAATCTGATTGAATACTTCGGTAACGCACTGGCGGGGAGATCTGTTTTTCGACCGCCATACACGCGTAGATTGATCATCCCCGCCTGACTTGTTGAGGACGGCGCCGACGTCCCCCCTGTTTGAGTCCCTAGGGCATCTAGAGTTTGACCTATGGCAATGACATTGTCTGAATCTGGAAGCTGTGGAGAAGTGCGGGCATGTGGGAGAACGTATAGGAATATGGTGTAACTGATGCGCTCAATGGTAGCCGCGACCACAAGATGTTAAGAGACGTTAAGGGCTCGTGTTGGATCTCTGGGAGTCAAAATTCTTTACGCTCACCCACCCAATCGCGCGGTCTGTTGCACAACAAAATTCCCGAGGCTATAGCCTACTGAATAGGTTTGAGAAATGGTCGAACAGCGTTTCTGGACGTCTCGGCATCCACGCGGCGCAGCGACTCGAGCAATACGTTAGCGCCATTCTCGATATCCGAAGGGCGCGAGTACTCCTTCGGCGAGTGACTGATTCCACCCACGCTCGGAATAAAAATCATACCGATGGGGCCCAAGGCCGCCATCTCCTGCGCGTCATGCCCGGCGCCGCTGGGCAGGCGCTGACTGCTCAGTTGCAACGCCTGTGCACTCTGTGCGATCACCGCTTGCAGGTGCGCATCGGTGAGGGCAGGCTCGCTCAACGCATGCGGATCGAACTGAAACGTCGTGCCGGTACGGGTACCGATCGTCGTGCCCGCCTCGACCACCGCGGCATACAAGGTCTTGACCTTCTCCGCATCCAGATCACGGATCTCCAGACCCAGCACGACTTTGCCCGGCACCACGTTGTAGGCGCCTGGCTGCGCCCGAATCCAACCCACAGTACCGACTTGCCGACCCGGGACTGCGGTGATGACGCGATTCACCGCCTCGATAAACTGTGCGGCCGCCAATAGTGCGTCATGCCGCTGGTTCATGGGCGTTGTGCCCGCATGGTTGGCAAAGCCCTGCACGGTGACCTCGCAATCGATGATGCCCACAATGCCTTCGACCACACCGATCTGGCGCTCGGCCTGCTCGAGCACGGCGCCTTGTTCGATGTGCAACTCTAAATAGGCCGCCACGCTGCCCGGAGCACGCTGCACTGCGGCCAAATGCTGCAGGTCACCACCGATAAACTGCACGCCCTCGCGCACCGTCTTGCCGCTTTGCGAGACCAAATCGAGCCGAGCCGCCTCAATGCCGCGTGCGATTGCGGTACTGCCAAGCATCACGCCCTCTTCGTTCTCAAACACAATCACCTGCAGGGGGTGGCGCAGCGCCACGCCGCGCTCGTTCAGGACCTGCGCCACTTCGATGGCGGACAGGGAACCGACATCGCCGTCGTAGTTACCGCCTTCTGGTACGGAATCAATATGCGAGCCGATCACCAGTGGCTGCAAACCGGGTTCTGTTCCCGCACGGCGTCCGACCAGATTGCCGGCCGCATCCACCTGTACCGACAGACCCGCCTCGCGCATCAGACCGAGCACGTAGGCACGACCCGCCAGATCCGCTTCGCTGTAGGCAACACGACTGACGCCGCCTTGTGGGTTCTTACCAAATTGTGCGAGCGCCTGCAGGTGCGCGTTGATGCGCTCGCCCTGGACCCGTACGGGCGGGGTCTGTGCCGTCGCCGTCGTCACCGCCAGCAGGAACAGACTGAAAACACGGAAAGTCAGCATGGGTAAACCTCGTACGCAACACCGCACACCCCGGCACCCGGATGGCCAAGGTTATCCCGCGAGAGTACAGGATCAGGAATCACCCGGCGACCAAACAAAAGCAGCGCGCCTTGCATCGGTGCGCGCGCACCGCGCCACTGCGCACATAAGCGTACCCTGCGGATCCACCGTGGCGGGCGTATGACGACGGCGGCTACGCCGCGGGCGTAGCGCCTGATCTTGCAGCGGGCGTCCCCATCGCTCGTCACGCGCGATGGCCTCCAGATCGCAGCCCCGCCCCAACACGCGCACGACGCGCACCAACGGGCCCAGCGCTGCCAGCCCTCTTCGGTGCGATGCGTATCGCATTCTCGATCGCAGGCGATGAGATCACCGTAACCTACGTGCTGAGCGGACGCCAAAACACACTGCCGATGACGCGAGGGCCGCTGTGGCGCCGTGGGGCCACGCCTGCGGTCCATGCGATTTCTACCCCCGTGATCGTGGCCTCGGTGGTTCTCATCGTGACTGGCACCGGTCTGTAGCACGCCGGCCATCGCGCCTGCCTGAATCGATGGGCAGGACCAGGAGGGCCAGTTCCACCTAGAATGCAACGCGTGAATCGCAGGGCTTAACCCGCGTAGACTCTCTAACGAATCCGTTCGTGCGCTTTTTAAAGTGAGCGGACGATGCTGTGCAGAAGACCCTGCGTGAACGTGTGACGGGACCGGTCATCCGGTGCGCCGGATTATAGCGCCAGCGCATGGCACGCATGACAAGCACAGCGCCGAGCGCGGACAATCGACACTCGCCCTGAGGCGGCCCGATCAGCCCGACACGCAGATCAGCCCTGCAGACCACGGCCGCTCCTTCGTGCAGCATCCTCTGTTCTAGGACCCTCGGGCAGCGATACCAGAGGCTGGTTTCATGTTGGAACATTCGCTTTTTTTGCGATTTTCCAACCTGCAGCGATGAGCCGGGGACTGTACTGTCAGGATTCGATCGTATAAACCACCTACGAAAAGTAATGGCAAATAACCCTTTACGCATGTGAAAAGTACGATATCACGGCCAAATATCCGGAGTTTCGTCTCCGGCCTCGCCGCCGGGGCATGAGCCATGCGTCGCCGCAAAGTGTCACACAAAAAGTGTGAAACAGGACGGTTTGCGGCGCCGCACGCGATGGTAAACTGCAACCGTAGATGGACCGCTGCAATGCCCCCATTGCAGCGCCTGCACAGCACCGAGTAGGTACCGCATGACCGGTAGGAATAGGCGACAGCGGCGAACGGGGGGGCATCTTGTAATCGCCATGGGTGCCACGCTCATGCTATCGGCCTGCGGCCAACGCGACGCTTCGCCAGCGCCCGATGGTGCAACGGGCACCGTCATGCCGGCCGAACGCGCAACCGCCCCCACCCCCGATGCATCCCCCATCGTGCCATCCAGTCCGAGCAGCGCCGAGTCCGCAGCGGCTGGCGCGGCCGCGCATCGCAATGCGGCAGAGGCCGCCGATGCCAGCGCCGCGGCACAATCCGCGCGGGGTCGCGGCACAGCGGCGACGCCCAGCAAGTGGTAGGGCATCCGCACGAACCCCAACCGGGGCCTTGCCTGCACCGTCATCACCCACCGCCGACGGCAGTCCCCCCCAGCGCACCGATCTGGCCACTCACTGCACCGTCTCCAGGCGACCCGATCATGCTGAGCCCCATGCGCTATGTATATTTCGCTGCCGTCGTGGCGCTGCTGCTGTGGAGCGCCGGCATGCGCAGCGCACAGGCCGACACTGACCTGCAATTTGTAGAAACGAAAGACCTACGCGTCCTCTACTACGCGCCTGCTGAACAGTTTCTGGTCGAGCCGGTGGTGCAGAGCCTGACGGCCAGCCTCGAACGACAACGCCAGCTGTTCCGCTCTACGGGCAGCGAGCCTATGGTTGTGCTACTGCGCGACTTTGCGGACGTCTCCAGCGCCGCCGTGGCCGTGACGCCACGGAACCGTGTGTTTATGGACGTCGCCCCACAAACGGATCCTTATGAATACACAACAGCTGGCGATCTGCGCGCTGCCTTGAGCGCACACGCAACGATGAGCGTCCGGACACTCGATCAGAGCAATCCGACTATTGACGCGTATCGGCATGCCTTTTTGGGCAAGGTCGATGTGGACTCCCATCACCCAGAAACGCTGCTGTATCACTATCTCACCGTGCCACGAACGAACACCCCGCTCTGGTATCGCGAGGGCAGCGCGGTCTTTGCCGAGACCTGGCTGATGGGCGGCGTGGGTCGCGCACAAGGCGGCTACGACGAGATGGTCTTTCGCGGCCTAGTGGCCGACGGCGCGCCCTTGTACGACCCGCTCGGGCTGGTGTCCAAGGACACCGAGGTCAACTTTCAAACCGGCGCCGATGCGTATCTGTACGGCACGCGCTTCATGAACTATCTGGCACTCACCTATGGGCCACAAGCACTGGTGTCGTGGTGGTCACTTAACAGCGCCTCTGAGCGCTATTTTACGGATGACTTTGCGCGCGTCTTCGGCCTACCACTGACCAGCGCGTGGCAGGCCTGGACGCAATGGGAACAAATCTTTCAGCAGCAGAATCTCGCGGCCGTGCGGGCACACCCGCTGACACCCACCACCGATCTCACCACCACCGCGCTCGGTACCGTCTCGCGCACCGCGCTGTCCGCCGACGGCACCACCGTGTACGCCGCGGTGCAAAAACCCGGCCAGACGGCCAGTCTGGTCGCCATCCATACTGCCAACGGCACCGTCGATCGCTTGCACGAGCTCCTCAGCCCGTCCGGTGTGAAGGTGGCCTCCCTCGCCTACGATCCTGCCTCCGAAACACTTTTCTACACCGACAACAACGAAAACTATCGCTCGCTCGAGGCCTTCGATATCCGCACCCACCGCGCCCGCCTGTTGCAAAAGGACGCCCGCATCGGTGATCTGGCCTTCGATCGGGCCGATCGCTCGCTCTACGGGATCCGCTACAACAACGGACTGGCGATGCTGGTACAGGTGCCCTATCCATACCAGGACACCCACGTGCTACGGATCTTCCCGGCCGGGGAACGTCCGTTTGATGTGGACGTGTCGGCCGATGGACAGTGGCTGTCCTATGTACTCTCGCGACCCGGCGAATCGCTGGCCAAACCAATCACCGAGGTGCGTGTGCTGGCAACGGCCACGGCCGGCGATGCCAGCGTCGCGCCCTACCGCAGCTTCATGATCCCTGGGGCCACACCAGAAGGCTTTGTCTTCTCAACAGACGGCCACTACCTGTATGGATCGAGCTACTTGAACGGCGTCTCCAATATCTATCGCTATGCGCTGGACACGCAAACCGTAGACGCCATCAGCAATACGGATCTGGGCTTTTTCAGTCCCACACCGCTCGATGACAACCACCTGCTGGTGTTGCGCTATACCGCACAAGGCTTCGTGCCCACCCGCATCGCGGTGCAACCGGCACCGGATCTGGCGGCCATCCAGTTGCTCGGCACGCAGGTCGCGGTGGCACACCCGGCCCTGCTCACCTGGATGCAGGCCGACGCCAACACCGTGCCGTTTGCAAGCCAGATCACGCGCCGTGGCATCTATCAGCCCCTCAAAGAACTGCGCCCGCAATCGCTGGTGCCCGTGCTGGACGGCTACAAGAAATCCGTCGGCGTTGGCGTATCTGCAGATTTCACCGATCCGATGGGCTTTGCCGACGTGACGGTGAATGCCAGTTACACTCCGGATGCCACGCTCAAAGCCTCGGAGCGCGCGCACGTGTCCGTCGAGCTGCAGGAAGGTCGCTGGACGGTCGGTGGTAAATGGAATGGCGCGGATGTGTACGATATTGCCGGACCCACCCGGCGCAGCCGTGAAGGGTATAGCGGCTATATTCACTACGACCGACCGCTGGCTTTTGATCTGCCCACCCGCACGGATTTGATCGCCAACGTCGCCTACTACGGCGGACTGGATGCCTTGCCGGGCTACCAGACGATTGCTGCACCCAGCCACCAGTTAACCACCCTCGCCGTCGGCTTAACCTCGACGACACTGCACTCTTCACTCGGTTCGGTCGACTACGAAGCCGGACATGAATGGTCGGTCATGGCCCACGGCTATGGGGCGATGGGGGACTTTATTCCGAGCCTGCAAGTCGAGTACCACGCGGGCCTGCCGTTACCGCTGGCGCACTCGTCGCTGTGGCTGCGTACCAGCGCCGTGGTCTCCGAGGGCGGCGCCCAAGCACCCCTGTCGAATGTATATCTGGGTGGCTTCGGCAACAACTATATCGACAGCCGTCTGAACGGCGGCGCACAGCGCTACCGCCAGATGCTGTCCTCCATGCCCGGCTTCGACCTCAACGCCTTGCATGGCCGCACCGCCGGCAAAGTGATGCTGGAATGGAGCCTGCCACCGTTGCGCTTTGCAGACGCCGGCACGCCCGGGTTCTACTTGAACTGGGCGCGACCAGAGCTCTTTGCCAGCGCCCTCACCACCAACCCTGACAACCCCAGCCTACGACAGACCGCGCGCAATCTCGGCGCGCAGATAGACTTCCGGTTAACGGTCATGCATCGCTATTCGATTACGCTCTCCGTCGGCGCGGCCCGCGGCTTTGGGGCGGAGGGTCGTGGCAAGAGTGAGTACATGCTGTCGCTATTGGTGCTCTAAGAGCGGAACACGCAGCGCGTGCGCCGCAGTAAATCCTGTGCGCCAGATTGACGCGCAGGGGTAAGCAACCGGACTCCGCGGATCCGGCAACGCCCTGCCCTAAACCGCATCCGCAAGCTTCGATCCATTAACCCCCTCTGGGAGCCAGGGCTCGAATCCATCGCCCCCCATGCACCGACGTGCCTAGCGCGTTGCCGCAGCGGCACTGTTGCCCCCGCGCAGTGCTAGCAGAGGTCCGCCCCCCTCACTGGATTCCAAAAAAATGATGCTCTAGGCCATAGTTGCAAAAATTTCTGCAGCCCACAGCAAGCTGTCGATCGGCACCGAGCGCAGCGTATCGGCAATCCGCCCGAACCCCGCGCTCTGCACCGTGCGAGCAACGCCTTGGGCAGTCGCAAAGCGCAGTGTCATCCACACCAGCGCTCACTGATCGGAGCGGAACCCGATTTTCGCGTGACTGCCATCGCAGAACGGCTTTTTGGCCGAAGCGCCGCAGCGGCATAACGCGGCCGACTGCGTCCGTTTAACGGTTTTTCCGCCGGCACTGATGATCTCGAGGTTGCCACTGACCTGTAGCGGTCCGTGGGTCAGCGGATTGACGCGCAAAGGGCCGCCGCGCTCCTCCAACAACGCAGACTCGACGAACGCCAATTCACCCGTTGCGATGAAGCCCACCGTCGCATGCGCACCGTCGCAAAACGGTTTGTTTTTCGAATGCCCACACCGGCAGAGGGTTGCGCGCAACCGCGGCTCCTGCCCCTCGATGCGCAAATCGGCGGACACCGCGTACGGTCCGTTCTCCAGTATGCGCGCCGTGTTGATTGCAGGGGCCGCCTCCTGCGGGCCTCCGTCGCGGCGCTGGTAGGTCAGCGCGCCGGACGGACAGCGTTTGATCACGCCCACGAGGTCCTCGACGCGGGCTCGTTCCGGGCGCAGCCACGCACCCTCCCGGTTGGCCTGAAACACATCGGCCGCTCCCAGGACGCAGTGCCGTGCGTGCATGCACACGCGCGGCTCGAACGCGATGGCGAGGTCTTGGGACGTGGCGCTATGGACGCCGTGCGCCGCGGTTGTCCCCACGCGGGTCTCGGCGGGGGCACGTGCGGTCGACTCGGGCACTACGGGTACGGCTGCCGTCGCCGGCATCGGGCGCGCAGCGACGATCGCGCCGTTATTCTCGTATTGCGCATGCAAGGCCAACAGGTCGCGGGTGGCGCGCTCTAGTTGCTCGGCAACGCCGGGCAACGCACAGTCGCTAGGCAACGCACGGACCGCCGCGGCGATCTCGCCGGCGCGCTCGGCGAGCAGTCGGGCGACACAGGTCTGTACGTGCAAGCCCAGCACCCCCTGCAACTCAAAAGTCAGGCCTGCCCGTAGCCGACCGCCGCTCGCCTTGAGGGGTAGTGTGGTTGCCAACTCCCCCACACTCGACATCGCATGCATCAGTCCGGTACCGATCCCTGCGAGTGCGGTTTTCAGCGCCCGCGGCTGCTGTTGTGGGCCATAGGCCTGCGCCAGCACCTTGCACATCAGCGCATAAATGCAGTTACCGATATCCACGACCCGCATTGCCAGCGGATGGGTAATGACCGTGGCGCCCTTGCGGCGAATAGGAGCGGTCAGCACCGGATTAGTGGCCGCCGGTCGCCCCGCCTCGAAAGCCGGGCGCGCCGCCTTGAGTTGCCGAAATTCTGCAGCCACGTTGGCAAAGCGCGCGTAGTGCGAGTCTGCGGCGTAATCCGGCGCCCCTTCCCCGTGCGTCACAATGCTCAGGATCGCCGCACGGGCCGACGCCAGGTCCGTGACCGGATTGAGCTCGCCGAGGGGAAAGTCTTCGGCGGTGATCTGGTGATGGCCGCGCCCGGCAAAAATCGTCTCCTCACCAAAGCGCGCAGACAACTGCTTGAGGTTGAACAGGATGCTGTTGTACAGATGTCCCTGCGAGGGGTAGTCCGAGTGCGTCGGTGACAACAGGTCCGTGCGAATCTCGCGAAAATAGGCGGGTTTTTTCGTGAACTTTGCCCCGTCCACCACGTCTGCGCCGAGCGGCCGCTCCACATAGACAAAGTGCTGGATCGTCGACGTGTTAAACGGCGACAGGTGAAATTCATAATCGGCAGGAAAACGACCAATCTCAACGGGAAAATCCGGACGATTGAAGTTCGGCGAGGCGCCCAGTGCGATCAGCAAGTTATTCACGAGACTCAGGTGCAGCATCTCCTGCACGGCGACGATCTGGATCTCCCGCCGCCACCGGTTGATGGCTTCCAGCTCGACCGCCGTGATGCCCTCCTCGGTCGAGCGCTTCAAGGTCAGCAGCGTGTACAGGTAGGAGCACATGACGCTGTGCTCAAACGCAGCCGCCTCCTGCAGCAGGAAGACGATTTCCTCGCGGTCGCGTATAAAGTCGACGTTGAAATCTTCGAACTCAATGGCGTCCATCACGATCCTCGGCTGAGAACGAAGAATGCATCCAATCAGCCTAGCGCCGGCGACTGGTTCCATGCGTGCGCATCATCGGTGGTGAAGAGGCAAGATGCAAGAAACGCACGGTGTTACGCGGCACACGGCTTGTTAGGATTTTTTCGCGCAATCCGCTGACGTCTCGCCGATCGCCGCATCGCGCACTGGGCATAGCTCGGCCGCTCCTGACAAAGCGCACCACCCCGCATCGTCAACGATGCTATTGCATTTGCGCACCGAGAAGCCGTTCATCGATACCGGCACCGCGTCCGCCGCCCGCGGTGTGCACCCCTGCTTGGCGACACCCCAGTCGTGCCAAAAATACCGCTGCCGAAGTCGCACTGCGCTGCCTGCAGAGGATGCCAGCGGCTTGCGCCTATGGCCACTTCAAACCAGCTCAGCCACGCACTGCGCCAACGACAGCACGTCCACCTGCGGCGCAAGCGCATAACGCGTCGATCCTGGGTACGCCACCAACAACCGATGGAGTTCCAGGTCAGCGAGCGCCGAGCGCATCGATGGCGTCAGCGTCGGCGCGTCCGCGCGCTTGATCTCAATGCCAATACGCCGGCCCTTCAGAAACAATAACAAATCGAGTTCCGCGCCGGCCTGCGTGCGCCAGTAATACGCGCTCACCTTGGGCAAATGCGCGAGCAATTGCCCAATGATGAACCCTTCCCAGGACCCACCGACGACCGG
>CAIVRI010000072.1 GCA_903908265.1 uncultured Pseudomonadota bacterium | reverse complement strand
GAAGGCCACTACTATGCGGAAGAGGGCCACGGCTTTATGAAGCGTGAAAACCAGATTGATGCCATGCAGCGCACGATCGCGTGGTTTGAGCGGTATCTCGGCGGGCTCTGAGCACACTGCGGATGAAAGGCACGGGGCGTCTGCGGGTGGCCCGTGCCTTTTTTTATGCGGGCCGGGCGCCCGCAATGGGGGGGTGACAGCCGGTTACGCCGACCGGCGCCCGCGTGCGCACAAGGCGGCGGTTCTCGGCGGTACGGACGGTCTGTGGCACGTGTACCCCACTGGCAGGCGCGGCGCTCAGGCCGCCCATAGCGAGCACCGTCGGTGCAGCCGTTACAACAAGACGAAGACATGCGCCGGTATGCAATGCAGTCCCGTCGCCGCGCCCGGCGTACCTGCGCGAGCGCGGGATTAACGGGGCCTTGCAGAACGGTACGCGGGCCACGCGGTCCGTGCGAACCCGAGGCGCTGAGGCGCTTGCAGCAGGCGGTAGAGGTGCCGGTCTTGCTTGCCCCCCGAGATCGGCTTGCACGGGCCCTGCGTTGCGCCCTGAGGGCGGCTTTTTGCGACCTGAGCCGCCTCCATTGGTGCAGCAGTGGGCCTGTCGTGAACGCCCGAAGGCTAAACGTCTCGATGGGCGCGGTGCGTTCGTCGAGGCGCAGTAGGCGCCGCGTCCGCTGCAATAGCACCGCAGTCTAGCCGCCTGCCTGCACTACCCAGTGCCTACGCTGCGTTTGTCTTGCTCTTTCTCGGCCGTGCGGTCCTAGCCGCCGCGCGCCGCCAGCCGAGTGTCCGGACACTCCCGCCCCAACGGGGGCAGACACCAAAAAAAAGGGCCGGCAAAGCCGGCCCTTTTCTCGTCCTAAGGACGCGACGACTTATTTGCCGCCGAGCTTCAGGCCGAGTTGCACACCAACGTAGCGCGGTTCGCCGTAGAGCGTCCAGATCCACAGCGGATCGACGTTCTGCGACGAGGCCACGTAACGCTTGTCTGCCAGGTTGCGGCCGACCAGCTTCACGAACCAACGATCACCCTCGCTGTGATACGTCACTGACGCATCGGTCAGCGTGCGCGAGTCGATGTAGGTCTGTGCCCAAGGCGCCGTGTTGGCGATTGAGAACGTGTCGAGGTTGCGGCTCTGGTAGTTCGACGAGCCCTCGATCGTGATGCTGCCGTCACCCGCCGAGTGGCTCCAAGCCAAGGCCACAGTGGCCGTGTACTCAGGGCAACGCGAGACCGGGATCGTGGTCAGATCAAAGGCAGCGATGTCGCTCTTGAACTCATCGTACTTGCAGTGCTGGTAGCTCGCCGGCAAGCGCAGCGTGAGATGGTCGCTGATCTTGGCGGTGACTTCACTCTCGATGCCGTACACGCTCATGCTCGCTGCGTTACGGAACAAGGTTTCTTCGCCCGGGTCGCCGGCCAGATTCGTGACCGGTACGACGACCTGACGGATTGCGTCCTTGTACTTGACGCTGAAGAGCGCTTCGTTGACGCGGATGCGACGGTCCATCAACTCGGCCTTGATGCCGACTTCAAAGGAGTCCGCCTTCTCCGGATTGGTCGGGCGCAGTTCGTCTGGCGTGATCGCGTTGCCGCTGGTGCCGATCTGGTCGTTATAACCGCCGGCCTTGTAGCCATGGCTGAAGCTGGCGTACGCGAAGGTCTCCGGATTGATCTGGTAGGAGGCCATCGCGCGGTAGGTCGGTGAGGACCAGTTGCGCGAATCGCGTACGACGCCGTACGAGTACTTGTTGAAGTCCGCAGCGCCCATCAGGCCGCCCGGCAACTTGTCCCAAGTGAACGACGGATCGATCGAGCCATCGGCGCTCAGTTGCTGCACGAACACCTGGCGACGCGCAATGAAGTCTTTCTTGTCTTGCGTGTAGCGGGCGCCGAGGGTGACGGTCCACTTGTCGGTGGCCTTCCAGTTCAACTCGCCGTAGGCGGCCTGCGAGGTCGACTTCTGTGCATTGCACATGACCTGCGGGTTGTTGTTCCAACCGCCCGGCGTCAGGCCCAGGAAGTTGGTGTACTTGTTGAAGAACAGGTCGTACAGACCCAGTACCTGCGAGACACAGAACTTCGTGTCGTCATGCTGGTAGAACGCACCGACCACGTAGTTGACCGGGCCGATGTCCTTGCTGGCAAAACGCAATTCGGTCTGGCTCGTCTTGCGGTTGTCGGAGCGATTGGCATCGAACACCGAGACCGGACCGACGACGCCGGTGTAGTCCGACGGCAAGCTGGAGATCTGCGAACGGTAGCCCGAGACCAAGGTCACGGTGCCCGGCGCGAGCTTCCAGTCGACATTGAGGAACGTGCCCTCGGTGTCGACGTGGTGGCCCTTGTCCATATCGATCAGGTAACCGTTACGGTGATCGATACCGGCGCAGTTGTAGACGTCGCCGGTGCAGTTGGCGGTCAGACCCAGTTGCGAAAACACGCTGCCATTGGGCGAGGTGTTCACCGCAGCCGGTGTCTGCGAACGGTCGTTGACGCGCTCGTATTGCAGGTGCGCCACGAGGTTGTCGGCGACCTGCCAGGTCAGCTTGGCGCGACCGGAGAAGCCATCGGTACCGCCCACCGGGCGACCGTCACCCTTGTAACTGCCGACGTAGACGCCCGGCGCGACTTCCGTGCCGCCGTTCGCCGCATAGCCGGTGGCGAAGGTGGAGGAGGCGCCATTGCGCATCCAGCCTTCAACCGTTTCCTGGGAGGCGACGACGCGCAACGCCAGTTTGTCGGTGATCAACGGGATGTTGATCGAGCCTTGCAAGTTGCGCATCTGGAAGCCCGGTGTGCCGGCTTCAATGCGGCCTTCTGCGCTCCACTCGTTCAGTACGGCTTGCTTGGTATGCACGACGACGGCGCCGCCGGTGGTGTTCTTACCAAACAGCGTGCCCTGTGGGCCGCGCAGCACTTCGATGGTGTCCACGTCGAAGGCGTCGAGGATCTGCGTCTGCACGTTGGGCATGACGAAGTCATCGACGATGACGCCTACGGGGGCTTCGTTGTACACGATGATGTCGGTCTGGCCGACGCCGCGCATGGCGAAGGAGGCGGCATTAAAGCCGTTGACCTTGGTGGCCGAGAAGTTCGGCACATAGGCGGCCAGGTCGCTGATCGTCTCCGGTGAGATCTGCTGGATCAGGTGCTGATCGATCGCGCTAACCGCGATTGGCGTCGACTGGAGGTTGGATTCGCGCCGGGTGGCGGTCACCATGACCTCTTCGAGTGCGCCCGTGGCAGGCGCCGAAGGCGCGCTCTGCGCGCCGGCTGTGGCCGAAGCGGCCGCAAGTGCGAGCGCGATCACGCCACGCAATGAGACCGAGGTGAAGCGAAGAATATCCATCCGTACCCCCAAGAAAGTAAATACTGAAGCCGCGCACGAGCGAGCCCGTGTTGTTATACGCACGCCAAGTTTAGGCAGTCTCAGAAAAAAAACAAGCATGACTGTTTCGTTTCTGTCGCTAACTGCCTGACGTGGTGTTCGTTCTTGGCAGTCCGCGGGCGGCGTTCGGCCGGACCGCAGGACGTACTGCGGGGGCGCCGCAGG
>CAIVRI010000071.1 GCA_903908265.1 uncultured Pseudomonadota bacterium | reverse complement strand
GAGGCGTCCACGCGCATCTGCATTTCCGCCAATTTGACCTGCACGGCCTGGAAGTCCACGAGGGGGCGGCCGAATTGCTGCCGTTCCTGCACATAGCGCAATACGTCCTCCAGCGAGCCGGCGGCTTGCGCGAGCGCCATGGTGGCATTGCCGCAACGCTCCAGATCAAACGCTTCCATCAGTTTTTTAAAGCCCCCGGCGGGTACCACGATGTGGTCGAGCGGGACGCGTACATTTTCAAAGTACAGATCGGCGGAGGGGATGCCGCGAAAGCCCATCAGCGCCTCCGGGGTGCCAAACGACAGGCCCGGCATGCCCGCTTCGACATAGACCGCACCGATCCCTTTGGCGCCCGGATCCTCCGACAGCCGACAGTAGACGACGTAGCCGCTAGCGTGGCCACCGCCGGAGCACCAGCGCTTGGTGCCGTTCAGGGTCACGCCGGTCGCGTCCACGACACCACGGGTGGTGAGGTCCGTCAGTGCCGATCCCGCTTGCGGCTCACTCATGGCGATGGCGACCACCGTCTCGCCACGGCACACCGCGGGCACGACGCGTGCAGCCAGCGCGCTGCTGCCAAAGCGTTCGATCGCACGCACCGGTCCGACACAGGATTCGAATACGGGGAAGGCGACGGCGGAGGAGATTTTGGCGAATTCTTCCACCACCAATAAGGCCTCGAGGTTGCCAAGGCCCAGACCGCCGAGCGACTCAGGGACGTTGATCCCTAAGAAACCCATTTGCGCATATTCGTGCACGAGCGCATGCGACGGTGGTTCACCGGTGGCTTCGATGTGCTCTGCGATCGCGGGCAGTCGCTCTTGCGCGTAGCGCCGGGCGGCCTGCTGGAGTGCTAATTGTTCTTCGGTGAGCTGAAAATCCATGATCTGTATTTCCTAAACGGGACGGGACACTACTATTTTTTGTGCGGCTCGTATGCAACTCGTGTTCGGCATCACGGTAACCAACGGGGCCATCGCACGCCGCGAGGATGCGGTTCGCCCTGCGCGCAGGCTTGTGACATCATCGGCCGCCCATGCGGCGAACACGGTTCGAGGAGTAATATAACGTGACCACTGCGGTGTTGTCGGGTATCCGAGTGCTGGACTTTGGTCGTTATGTGGCCGGGCCATACTGCGCGACGCTGCTGGGGTATCTGGGCGCGGATGTGATCCGCATCGAGCGGCGCGAGGGCGGTGAGGATCGCTTTATCGCGCCGGTCAGTGCGAGCGGCGAGGGCGCCGTATTCCTGCAAACGGGCTGCAACAAGCGCTCGCTGACCCTCAATCCCGGCACCCCCGAGGGGCGTAAAATTATCGCTCAGTTGGTCCAGACCGCCGATGTGGTGGTCGCCAATCTGCCGCCGGTGGCCTTGGCAGCGATGGGTTTGGACGAGGCCAGTGTGCTGGCGCTGAACCCGCGTACGGTGCTGGTCACGCAATCGGCTTTCGGTGATGTGGGGCCTTACACGCGCCGCGGCGGCTTCGATGGCGTGGGTCAGGCGCTGTCGGGTGCGATGGTGATCACCGGCACGCCCGGACACCCGGCTAAGGCCGCGGCACCCTATGTGGATTTCACGACCGCGGTGCTGTCGGCGTTCGGCGCACTGGCCGCGCTGTGGGAGCGAGACCGTTCGGGACAGGGCCAGCGGGTGGATGCGACCTTGCTCGGTTCGGCGCTGGCGGTGTTCAATTCCCATCTGATCGAGCAAAGCGTGACCGGTATCCACCGCCAGGGCACGGGCAATCAAGTCCAGACCTCGGCGCCGTCTGATTTGTTTGTCACGCGCGATGGGCACCTGTTGGTGCATTGCGTCGGCAATGGCTTGTTCCGGCGCTGGGCCAAGCTCATGGGCGAGGAAGCACGCTGGGTCGGCGATCCGCTCTATCAGACCGATCAGTCGCGCGCGGATCACAGTGGGCCGATTCTGGCGCGTATGCGCGATTGGTGTGCCCAGCGCACGACGGCCGAAGCACTCTTGGCCTTGGAGGCGGCCGGTTTGGCGGCGGGTGCGGTGCACAGTCCGCAAGAGGCGCTGGACGATCCGCAGGCGGCAGCACTCGGTCTGTATACGCGCGTCGATTACCCCGGCTTGCCGCGGCCGGCGCAGGTCGTGGATTTGCCGGTCCGGTTGACCCGCACCCCGGGCGGTATCCGTCAGCGGCCCCCGACGATCGGTGAGCACACGACCGAAATTCTCACCGAACTGGGCTATGACGCCGCCGCGATCGCGGATCTGCGCGCGCGCGCGGTGGTGTGAGCGGGCGCGCAAGGCTTGTTTAGCCGGCGACACGATCGATGCGATAGCCGCCGCGCGGGAAATGCACCACCACGGTGCCGGCGCGGTCATCTTCGCGGCGGATGGCTACCTCTTGCGTGTGCAAGCAATACAGCGTGCCTTGCACCGGTACGCGACCATAGTCATCCGGCGTGACGGTGACCAGGTCGCCGGCTGCCAGACCCAGCGGGTCGTTCGGATCGACGGTCGGGACGACGCTGCTGCTGGCGCTGCGGGCGATAGCGAGCGCTTCGGCGCTGGTGCACGGGCGACGGTCACCGTGACCGAGCTGCTGTAGCCGCTGTTCCCAGGCCTGCAGCCGCGGGTATCCTGCCACCAACTGCGGGGTGCGCGCGACGTTGCCGCGCAGCATCCACAGGGGGAAGTAGGCCTGAATATCGATCAGGCCGGGCGCGTTGCCACCCAGATAATGGCGCCCGTCTTCGAGCTGCCGGTCCACCAGCTCTAAGCCGACGGCGACCTGTGTGTACAGATGCGGCAGATTCGCTTCTAAGGTCTCGAAGTCCATGAAGTTGAAGAAGGCTTTGCGGTCCTCGAGCACGGGGGCCGGAATAAAAGCCTGATTGGTGCCCATCGCAAGGCCCGCGCCTGGATCGAAAAACACCCGGTCGCTCCACGCCGATAATGCTTCCACCAAGGCCCCGCCGCCGTGTGGGAACAGGCTAGGGCTGGGATAGCGACGTTCCAGTTCGCGCGCGATGAGGCGTGTATCGCAGTACACGTCGGCACCGATTTGCAGCACGGGGGTTTTGCGATAGCCGCCGGTCAGGGCAACCAGATCGGGTTTGGGCATCACCATCGGGATTTCAACCGACCGCCAGGACAACTGCTTTAAGCCCAACATCAGACGCACTTTCTCGGCAAATGGGGACAGGTCGAAATGGTGCAGGATGAGGTCGGACATACAAGGGCCTGCGTGCAGCGGGTGGGTGAGGGCCACACTATAGCCGCGGAGACTCAAAAAAACAGTCATGCTTGTTTCTTTGGGGTATCCGCGCGCCTATACTCGGGTCATCATCGGGGTGGGTGTCGGCGGTCCGACGCGCGTACTCGAGGGAGAATGCAGGTGGTCAATCCAGCAGCCGTCGCGCCGATCAAAGCCGGCATGCAGTTTGAGTTTGAGCGAACCGCACCGCCCGAGGGCTTTCCTGCCTTGCCGCGGATTCCCGGTGGCCGTTACACCGATCCGGCGTTTCTGGCGCTGGAGGATGCGTACGTCTGGAAGCGCTCGTGGCTGTATGGCTGCCATATCGATGAGATCCCCGCGCCCGGGCACTTCGTGCTCTACAAACGATTGGGCGCGCCGGTCATTATCATCCACGGTAAAGATGGCGTGGTGCGTGCGTTTTACAACACGTGCAGTCACCGCGGCGCGCCCTTGGTGCAGGAACCTAGCGGCAAGGTGGACGGGTTTACCTGCCCGTATCACGGCTGGACCTACGCGCTGGATGGTCGCCTGATCAATCTGCGGGATAAGCGCGATTTCCGTGACTTTGATCCGTCCTGTCATCCGCTCAAGGCAATTGCCTGTGCGCGCTATGGCAATTGGATCTTTGTCAATGGGGATGTGCAGGCGGCGCCGTTTGCCGAAACGCTCGGCGAGATCCCCTCGCACATGGCGGATGTCGGGCTCGATGCGCTACGTTTTGTGCACAAGAAGTCCTATCGCGTGCAGTGCAATGTCAAGGTGCTGCTCGACGCATTCCTTGAGGTGTACCACTTAAAGTCGATCCATCAGCACACGGTTGACCGCTTCCTCGATTACCGGGGTACGACCATCACGCTATGGCCGCATGGTCACTCGTTGATGGTGACGCCGAATCGGCGACCTGATTGGGAGGACCCCGGCGTCAAAGGCATGTTCAAGGTGCCAACCGCTTCGGAGATCACGGCCAAGCACAACCCGTCCTACAACATTTGGCCGAATTTGGTCACGCCGATCGCTGATAGTGGTTTGCCGTTCCTCTTGTTCTGGCCGCTGGGTCCCCGCGAGATGGAAATTGAGGTGGTCTGGTTTGCGCCGGATTGGGGCGGTGGCGAAATGCATCCCTTGTGGCCGGCACGGATCGCCAATTTCGAACGCATTCTCTACGAGGACACGCAGTTCGCGGTCCACATCCAAGAGTCGGTGGAGTCGCCCGCCTATGCGGGTATTACGCTGAACTACCAAGAGCGGCGTTTGTACCACTGGCACGAAGAACTCGATCGGCGCATTGGCATCGAGCGCGTGCCCGAGGCCTTGCGCGTCACGCCGATGCTGGCACCCTTTGTGCGCGCGCACGGCGTCTGAGCATGACCCGCGGCATCACCTCTGTTGGTGTCTATCTGCCGCGGCGCCGCTTGGCGCGGCATGCGATCGCGGAGGCGTTGGCCTGGCGTTCGCAAACGGTGGGCGGACGCGGTGAGCGCGCTTACGGCAACTGGGATGAGGATGCACTCACCATGGCGGTGGAGGCGGGGCGCGATGCGCTCGGTGCGCAGCAGACGGTCGCGGGTGTGACGTTTGCCTCGACGACGCACCCGTTTCTGGATCGCAGCAATGCCGGCTTGGTGGCCGAGGCGCTCGGTCTGCCAGCGCGCGTGAGCACCCAAGATACCGCCGGTTCACAGCGTGCGGGCACCAGTGCGCTGCGCGCATTGCTCGAGGGGCACGCGCCGGCAACGCTACTGGTGGCCGCTGATCGGCGCGCGACACGTCCGGGCAGTGTGCAGGAATTGCATTACGGGGACGGTGCGGCCGCTTTGGTAGTGGGTGAACAGGCCGATCTGGCCGAGTATCTGGGTGGTTACTCCGAGAACATCGACTTTGTTGATCACTACCGGCAAGCGGGCGAGATGCATGACTATGCGCTCGAGGAACGTTGGATCCGTACCGAGGCGTGGGGGCCATTTGTGCGTCGCGCGGTGGCGGCCTTGTTGGCGCAGACACAGGTGCCGGCAGTAGCCATCACCCGCGTTGTGCTGCCGGCGCCGCGCGCCACCGCAGAACCGCTGTTGCGCGCACTGGGCTTGACCAATGCAACGCTCGTCGATGGCTTGCATGACCGCGTCGGTGATACGGGGGTGGCACACCCGCTGTTGATGCTGGCCGGGGCCTTGGAAATTGCAGCGCCGGGTGAACTCATTCTGGTCATTGGCTTT
>CAIVRI010000070.1 GCA_903908265.1 uncultured Pseudomonadota bacterium | reverse complement strand
TTTGTCACCGGCGGCGCCGGCTATATCGGGTCGCACACCTGCCTGGAGTTGCTCAACGCGGGCCACGCCGTCACCGTGTATGACAATCTGTGCAACAGCCAGCGCGCAGCACTCGAGCGGGTGCAACGCATCACCGGCAAAGCGCTGCACTTTGTGCAGGGTGATCTGCGGGATCGGGCCACGCTCGGTGCGGCGCTGTCCCACAGCAAGGCGACGGCGGTGATCCATTTTGCGGGTTTGAAGGCCGTGGGCGAGTCTGTGGCTAACCCGCTGGCGTACTACGACAACAACGTGATGGGTACCTTGCGCCTGCTCGAAGCGATGGTCGAGTGCCAGGTGAAGACGCTGGTGTTCAGTTCCTCGGCCACGGTGTACGGGGATCCGCAGCGCCTGCCGCTGACGGAGGATCATCCGCTCTCGGCCACCAATCCCTATGGGCAAACCAAGCGCGTGATCGAGGGGTTGTTGCGGGATGTGTACCAGAGTGACCCGTCGTGGCGCGTGGGCCTTTTGCGCTACTTCAATCCGGTGGGCGCGCACCGCAGCGGCCTGATCGGCGAGGACCCGCAGGGCACGCCCAACAACCTGCTGCCGTTCGTGGCGCAGGTGGCGGTGGGACGACGTCCGTTGTTGCAGGTCTGGGGCAATGATTTCCCCACGCCCGATGGCACCGGGGTGCGCGACTATATTCATGTGGTGGATTTGGCGCTTGGCCATCTGTGCGCACTGGCGCGACTGCAGCAGGCGCCGCAATGCCTGACTGTGAACCTGGGTACGGGCGTGGGCTATAGCGTGCTGGAGATGGTGCGCGCTTTTGAGCAGGCCAGCGGCCGGCCGATTCCACTGCAGTTTGCGGCGCGCCGCCCCGGCGACATTGCCTCGTGCTATGCCGATCCGGCGTTGGCTGCGTCCTTGTTGGGCTGGCGCGCCGAGCGCGATTTGGCGGCGATGTGCGCCGACGCGTGGCGTTGGCAAAGCCAAAATCCTACCGGCTATAGTACGACCGGTTGACGGGCGCATCGGCGCCTGTCTTTGCCCGCAACCGTGCTGCGTGGCGCTCGGGCGTCACTGTGCGTGGTGTCCACGACGGTGCCGGTCGCAGTCGCCTCCCACGCGCCACCGGTTCGCCGTTGACGGGGCGATAGGCAGCGCAAGTGGGGGTCCAGACCGCACGGGATCGCGCCTTGCGCAAGAACCGGCGCCTGCGGCACACACAACGGCCCGCGCGCGCAGCACAACCTAGGGGTAGTCAACAATTTTCTGTTGTGGGCGATCCGCCCACAGGGTGGGCGTCCATCTACATAGAAAATGCATCGGCGTGCACAGGCGTCTCGTGCGCGCCAAACGCAGGTCCTTCTGCAATCGCATCCGGCGGCGCGGTACCGGCTGATGCGTTGCAGGGGCCGGTGGGGCGCACGGGGCGCCGCAGGGGTTTGCGCAACTAGTGCAATACGT
Organism: uncultured Pseudomonadota bacterium; assembly: GCA_903908265.1. GTDB lineage: Bacteria > Pseudomonadota > Gammaproteobacteria > Steroidobacterales > Steroidobacteraceae > CAIKZZ01. Next base: position 553 of record CAIVRI010000070.1, on the reverse strand, counting down.
GGCCTTTGTCGTCGGTCGCGGGTGCGACGTCCAGCGCGGGCAACGCACGCGTGGGGAAGCCATGGGAATGCTTGCCTTGGCCGACCACGGTGCCCGTGACGCCGCGGTAGCAGCCCGGGCCATAGGGGTATTCGTTGTTCACATGATAGTGGTACATGGTTTTCCGTTCCCCGTTCCATTCGATCGTGCCGACGTGCCCATGGCACACATCGAGCTCTGCATTCGTCAGCAACTTGCCACCGTCGCCGCGGGGACCGTAAATGCCAAAGCCGTCCATGGCATAGCCAAAGAGCGGGGAATGCGCGTCGGCCTCACCCTGGCGGGGAAAGCACTTCCACGAATAGCCGTGGTAGTGGTACTGGGTGTTGTAGGGATGCCCCCAGCATTGATCCACCGGCAAGGCGGCGATCGGATCGACCCAGACGCCCGCGTAGGCAAGGTTGGCGTGCCACACGGCACCGGTTTGCGTGACGACGCCGGTAACGAGGTCCGTGATACAGGCCGGTGTCGCGGAATACTCCGGATTGGCCGGGACGGTGATATCCAGATCGTA
>CAIVRI010000069.1 GCA_903908265.1 uncultured Pseudomonadota bacterium | reverse complement strand
TGCTTTCGCCGGCGACATTCACCACCGCCAACAGAAACGCCGCCAAGGTCGCGATGCCACACAACGGTCGTATTTTGTCAGTGCGCAGTCGTCCCATAGGAGCAGTGTAGGCGGCGCAAGGCCACCACAGCAACGCCGATCTGCCGCACCGATCTGCCACCGGACCGGTGCGCGCCGCCCCGTGCCCACGCGACACCGGGCAGTAAACCCCCCGGTCGGCTAGAATGCTGCCCCTTCGACTTTGACTTTCAGCAGGGGACAGCCATGGGATTCCTGACCGGCAAGCGTGCATTGATCACCGGCCTTTTGAGCGACCGCTCCATCGCCTTCGGCATTGCCGAGGCCATGCGCCGCGAAGGCGCCGAAGTGGCCCTGACTTACGTCGGCGAGCGTTTTAAAGAGCGGGTCGAGGAAATGGGCCGCGCCGTCCACGCCACCGCTGTCTATGAACTGGACGTCAGTAACGACGCCTCCATTGAGGCCACCTTCAGCGCCCTCGCCACCCACTGGGACTCGCTGGACATCCTCGTGCACGCCATCGCCTTCGCGCCGCGCGAAGCGCTGGCGGGTAGTTTCACCGACGCGACCTCGCGCGAGGCTTTTAAAGTCGCCCACGAGATCTCCTCCTACAGCCTCACCGCCCTGGCGCGGGCCGCCAAACCGCTGATGCGCGGTCGTAACGGCGCGATCCTGACGCTGTCGTACTTGGGCGCGGTGCGCTCGGTGCCCTCCTACAACGTCATGGGTCTCGCGAAAGCCAGCCTCGAGGCGAACGTGCGTTTCCTTGCTGCCGACTTAGGCCCGCAAGGCATTCGCGTCAACGCCATCTCGGCCGGCCCCATCAAGACCCTCGCCGCCGCCGGCATCGCCGGCTTTCGCAAGATGCTCTCCCATGTGGCCGCCGCCAATCCCATGCGCCGCAACGTGACCCAGGAAGACGTCGGCAATGCCGCCGCCTTCTTGTGCTCGGATCTCGCGGCCGGCATCACCGGCGAGATCGTCTACGTCGATGGCGGCTACTCCTCGGTCGGCATGAGCTTTAGCGAAGAAGCCTGAACGGCGGGGCCCCGCCCCGCCGTCTGACAAGGATCCCGATGTCTGCACTCCCCGTCACCTGCGTCCCGGCCTTCGACGACAACTACCTGTGGCTACTCCACGGGGTGGACCCCCGCCACGTTGCCGTGGTCGACCCGGGCGATGCGGCACGTATCGCGCAGGTGCTGCAAGCCGAGCACCTGCACCTCGATGCGATCCTGGTCACGCACCACCACCGCGACCACACCGGCGGGGTACAGGCACTGGCCGACGCGTACGGCTGCCCGGTCTATGGACCGGCCAGCGAAACCATTCCCGCGCGCACCCAGGCACTGGTGGCCGGGGACCTGGTCGCGCTGCCCACCCTCGGGCGGCACTTCACGGTGCTCGATTGCCCCGGTCATACGGCCGGCCACATCGCCTACGCCGGCCACGGCGCGCTGTTCTGTGGCGACACGCTGTTCTCGGGCGGCTGCGGCCGTCTGTTCGAAGGCACGGCGGCGCAGATGCTGCACTCGCTCGGCCAATTCGCGGCCCTGCCGGGCGACACGGCGGTCTACTGCGCGCACGAGTACACCGCCGCCAATCTGCGCTTTGCGCTGGCGGTGGAGCCGGGCAATCCCGATCTTGTCGCCTACGCGGCCGAGGTCACGCGACTCCGAGCGGCAGGGCTTGCCACCGTGCCCACCACGATCGCGCGGGAGCGGGCCATCAACCCGTTTCTGCGCACGCAGTTGCCCGCGGTGTACGCATCCGTCTGGCAAGAGGCCGAGGTCGCGCACGCGGCGCCGGACGAGACCTTCCGCTTGCTGCGCGAATGGAAGAACCGCTTCCGCTGAGGTGTAGTGCCCGCGCCCGCACCTAGAGCGGCGGCGCCGAACCGAAACAAAAGCAGACTGCACCGGCAGCGCACTGCCGCTGTGGCGCGTGGGCGACCAGCGGCGCGCGAGCCACCGCTGCCGCACTGGCAGTTGCACCGGCGCCGCCGCGATCCGCCATACACCCGGCGAGCGCGCCGTGGATCGCGGACCCGCTTGCACCGCATGCACGCTCGCTGTGCGTAAGCGCCGCGGCGCAAGGGGCTCAGGCAGCGCCCAGGGTAGGACTGCTGCCCGTGGTGACCTTGCGGTACGGCTGTCAGGGTCGTCACGCCCACCGACATCCAGAACGCGCCCGCCCGACCCCGGCCGTGCAACAAACGACCCGTTATTGTTACAGTCGCGGGGACGGGCCCACGCAAGGCCCGACACCGTAACCGCCCGGCACGGGGCCTGCGCAGCTACGGCATACCCATCACAAATAGACTTTGAGGGGATCCTAACGATGCTGAACAATAAGTTAGCGGCCGAATTCCTCGGCACGTTCTGGCTGGTGCTCGGTGGCTGCGGCAGTGCCGTCTTGGCCGCCACCTTTCCGGCCGTTGGCATTGGCTTGGTCGGCGTCTCGTTGGCCTTCGGCTTGACCGTGCTCACCATGGCCTATGCGGTCGGTCACATCTCCGGCGGTCACTTCAATCCCGCGGTCACGATCGGTCTGGTCGCGGCCGGGCGTTTCAAAGCCAGTGACGCCACCGGCTACGTCATCGCTCAGGTCTTGGGTGGTCTCGCCGCCGCTGCCGTGCTCGCCTACATTGCCGGGGGCAAGCCGGGCTTTGATGTCGTCACCAGTGGCTTGGCCAGCAATGGCTACGCCGAGCACTCCCCCGGCGGCTACTCGCTCGGTGCGGCCCTCGTGACCGAGTGCGTGATGACGTTTTTCTTCCTGATGATCATCCTCGGCGTCACCGGCCGGCGCGCTCCGGCAGGCTTTGGGCCGCTGGCGATTGGCTTGGCTTTGACGCTGATTCATCTGATCAGCATTCCCATCACGAACACCTCGGTGAACCCGGCGCGTAGCACAGGTCCGGCCCTGTTGGTCGGTGGTTGGGCGCTCAGTCAGTTGTGGTTGTTCTGGGTCGCACCGATTGCCGGCGCCATCGCGGCCGGCTTTGCGCACCGCACCTTCCTCGAACGCGAGTAAGCGCGGCCGTAAGAGGGCCGCCCGCCGGGCGGCCCTCTTGCATCACGCCTTCCCGACCACCGCCACCAGGCGCCCGGAGCACCCCGGACGCACCGCCTGCAGCAGGGGCGCGCACGCAAGTGCGGATGACCCCCCGCGTGACCCCGCAAAATCCGCTAGCGGCGGCCTGCACTGCACCGCAAGATCTCGCCGACCACCCCGTCGGACGGCCAGTCCAGTGCCGGGATCGGTACCTGGATGGCTTGGGCTGCCGCCGCGCGCGCCATGCCCAACGACAAGAGCATCCGCAGCGTGAGCTGCTGCGCGTAGTCCGGCCCCGTCGGCTCCAACAGCATCGTCTGCAAGCCACCGAGGAGTGGCCCGATCACCAGATTCACCGCCAGGGAGGTAGGCATCACATCGAAGGTCCCCTGCGCCATGGCCGCGTTAATGTCCCGCTGCACAAAGCCCATAAAGGTCGATGGCCCACGCACCGCAGACCAGCCCCCTTGCATCATTAACTTGCCAAAAATAGGGATGTTGGAGCCGACCTGCAGAATCAGTCGCGTGCCGGTCGCCAGCCGCGTGGCAGCATCCGGAATACGCACGATCCATGGGTCCACCAACGCGGGCAGCTCTGCGTCCAGTCGCGCCGACAAGGCCAAGAACACCTGACTGAGCGCATCAAAATAGTTATAGAACGTCCCGCGAGACACGTTCCCTTCCAAGATCAGATCCGTCACCGAGATCTCATGGAGCTGCTTTTTCGACAGCACCGTCAGTGCGGCCGAAAAAAGCCGCGCCTGCATCTTTGCGCGCCGTTGTGCGGCGACGCCGGGCCGATGATCCGCTGGTTTGCGCGTTGTTTTCGTCAAGGCAACCCACCGGTCTGCGCACTGCAACACCGCCGCGCCCACAGGCGCGGCCGGACTTTGGGAACTGCCCTATCTTGCATCACTTGGCTGAAAAAATCCGTCGCACGGGGCGCCTCGCGAGCGCGCGGGTAACGGCACCACGCGCAAGACCTACCGACGCATCCGGCCGGCCGCGCACGCGCGGCCACACCGCGCGCCGCCGGCCAGCACCGCGCCGCAGCAGGGGCCCGTCCGCTGTGTGCGACCCTCCCTAGCGTTAAAAAATTGGGTGTTTCACCCTATTTACGGGCCGGTCTTTTCCAACAAAATACACATATGTCCATTTTGTGATCTGAGGTATCTGCAGCATGCATCCCGCGCCGCCTTCGCACTGCTCTGGCGTGCTGGTCTTCCTCTGTGCCCTCGGTAGTGGCCTGCTGCTGCGCGCACCGAGCGTCCTGGCCGGCCAGCAAGCCGAGCGCGGCGCCCGTGCGCCGGCATTCTTCACCACCCCGCCGACCGGCACGGGCATCGCGGTGGCTGCGCGCAACGCGCAATTTCTCTGCCTGACGGCACTGCCCATACCGCCCGCGGCGATCACACTGACCACGCCGCAGACGTCGTGGGTGGACGGTCAACACGTACTGCCCGCCCAGATGCCGTTTGTGGCCGGGGAGGTGCATTGGCAAGACGTGCCGAATGCCAGTCCGGTGTTCCAGACGTGGGTACAAAACGGACAACGCCATTTCAAAGGCAACGGCATTCCCAATCACCCCACGGGCGTGTTCCCGGTGCAGCCGGGCACGGCCGCCTATCCGTACTATGCGGCAGCACCGGCGGAAGGCTATGCCAGCGCCGCCGAGATTCCCATTGCACCCTACGATCTGGATATCACCGTCCCGGCCAATCCGGAGTATTCCGCGACACCGGCCTGTATCACGGACCTCGTTACCGGCGTCGTCACGCAAACCGGTGCCGTGTGGCACGCCAACCTTGCCTACGCGGGCGTCTGGGTCGAT
>CAIVRI010000068.1 GCA_903908265.1 uncultured Pseudomonadota bacterium | reverse complement strand
GCGCCACTGGCTGAGTGAGCGACCGGCGATCAGGTTGAGCGTGCCGGCTTCAATCGTGTCCGTTGCATGGTGCGCATCACGCCAATCGGCGTAGTCCGCTTCTCGGCGCTCTAGCGGTGACGGGGCCGATAGCGCCACGTTGGGCCTGAGCAAGGCGCTTAGTGTGACGGCGAGGCAGATACACAGGCGCAACATGATGGGTCGATCGTACCGCTGCTGTGGCCCGATTGCCCGGGGTTGTCAGGAAGGCTCTGTCACCCTGTGCCATTGGGTGCCCTTGGCGTCGATGACCGTAGGGCCAGGCACCGGATTTTGATATTTTTGGATCGGGTCGGTGTCCACGGCGGGTCGGCGGCAATCATTGGTCCGGTTGGTCGGTCAAGAGCCGAACATCGAAAATCCTTGCGGTAGGTCCTGAGTAACACTGTGGTCTTTGCTAAACTTGCGTTAGTTTAGGCGTCCGTAGGCCCGTTTTTGGCGGGTGCTACCCCTGATCCTTACTGGTGTCAGGGTCGTTGGGCGGATGTGAGAGGGTTAGGTCATGTCGAGCACGAATCCACAGAATGCCCCGTTCGGTAGCCTTCTTGCGCCGTTCATGGTGGTCGCGAATTACCGCGATGGCGCTTGGGGCGCGCATGAATTTATGCCAGTTGCCCCGATTCCAATGCATCCTGCGGCGCACGTCTTGCATTACGCAAGCGAATGCTTCGAGGGCTTCAAAGTCTACAAGTGGGCTGACGACAGCCTGCACATTTTCCGGATGGACCGTCACTTTGCGCGGATGCAGCAAAGTGCACGTAGCCTGGTGTTGCCAGTGCCGGACGCGGCGCAACTGGAGGCGATGGTCCTCGGCGTAATTGAGCGCAATCGCGCCTCGGCGCCGGCGGCGCCAGGCGCCTTGTATGTGCGCCCGATGTTGTTGGGCACAACACAAAACATCGGTGCCGCAGCGACGCCGTCGAGTGAGGCGATGCTGATTGTGCTCGTCAGTCCGGTGTGGGATTACTTTGCTGGTGGCGTAAAGCCACTGCGAATTTACGTCGAGGAACAGGCAACGCGTTGCGCCTCCCATTTGGGGGTGACGAAGACCGGCGGCAATTATGCCGCAGCGCTCGGGCCTACACTGGCGGCTCGCAAGGCTTATCAGGTTGATCAGGTCTTGTTTGCGCCAGGTGGTGAGGTGCAGGAGACGGGTGCCGCGAACTTCCTGCTCATCCGGGATGGCCACATCTTGACTCGGAGCCTGGACGCGTCTTTCCTGCATGGGGTGACGCGCGACTCTTTGCTCACCATGGCAGCCGATCGGGGATATCGCATTGAAGAGCGTCCTTTTCCGGTCGAGGAAATGCTCGAGTGGATCAAAGATGGCGAGGCCGCGTTGTCGGGTACTGCAGCCGTACTTTCGGGTGTTGGCACCTTGGTGCGAGCCGGCGGTATTAGCTACAGCGTCGGTACCGGTCAGGTGGGGCCAAATACCCAGCGACTCCGGGCTGATCTGGTCGCCATTCAACAGGGCACGACGCCCGAACCGTACGGTTGGTTGCGCGCCGTCTGATTTCTCCGCGCCGAAAGGCACAACACGGTATGCTGCGCGGCCCGGTTTAATGCCGGGCGCTGTCGTTTTTCCCTAGGATTACTGATGACTGATACTTTCGCTGACCTCCAGTTGCACCCGAGCCTCGTCACTGCGACGAAGGAACTGGGGTATGTGCGACCGACTACCATCCAGGCTGATGCCATTCCGCCGGCGCTAGCCGGTCGTGACTTGCTTGCCTGCGCCGCTACCGGTAGCGGCAAAACGGCCGCGTTCATGCTGCCAATACTGCATCGTTTGATGGAGCGACCGCGTGGCAAAACGCGTGCACTAATCATCGCGCCAACGCGAGAATTGGCGGCACAGATTCTCGAAGATATGAAAGATCTGGGCAAACATACCGCCGTGACCGGAGCCGCTATTTTTGGTGGCGTGGGCATGGGCCCGCAGGAAACGGCACTACGTCGCGGAGTGGACATCATTGTGGCCTGCCCTGGCCGTTTGCTGGATCATTTGCAGTCTGGCAACTATTCTGACTTTAGCGCGCTAGAAGTACTCGTTCTGGACGAAGCAGATCGCATGCTCGACATGGGCTTCTTGCCCGATATTCGCCGCGTGCTCCGCCACATCCCAAAGGTGCGTCAGACGCTGTTCTTTAGTGCCACGATGCCAGGACCGATTGCAACGCTCGCGCGTGAATTGTTGAATAACCCAGCAATGATCGCTTTAGAGCGCCAGTCACGCCCAGCAACCGGCATTACCCAGGCGCTGTACCCGGTGCCGCAGGAACTGAAATCCGCGCTGCTAGCGACTTTGCTCGAGCGGGACCATATGCAGGATGCACTCGTGTTTACACGTACGAAGCACCGCGCGAATCGTCTGGCGGAATACCTCGCAAAACGGGGTATTTCGGCAGATCGTATCCATGGCAATCGATCGCAGCAGCAGCGCACTGCGGCCTTGGCGAACTTTAAGGATGGCAAGACGCGTGTTCTGGTTGCTACGGATATTGCCGCTCGTGGCATTGACGTAGAAGAACTCGGTCACGTCGTGAATTTTGACGTGCCACTGGTGCCTGCCGATTACATCCATCGTATTGGTCGCACAGGGCGCGCAGAAGCCGTCGGTGACGCTTTTACCTTCGTTGCAAAAGATGAAGAGGGTGATATCGGCGCAATCGAAAAGGTGCTGGGTAAGCGTATTCCGCGCATCACGCTGCCGGATTTCGATTACCACGCGAAGCCCGAAGCCCGCTTGGAGATCCCAATCGCAGAACGTATTGCGGCGATTCGCGCCAAAAAGTCTGAAGATCGCGCTCGCAGCCAGGCTAAGGGTGCTCGTAAGCCTAGTGGTTCTAGTTCGGCACGTCCGCAGGGTGGCGGTGGCGCTCCCCGTGGCGTAGTCGGCGCCGGTCAAGGCGGGCAGCGCAGTGGTGGTGGCGGTGGTCGGCCCGGTGGTGGCCGCAGTGGCTATCGCGGTGGCGGTGGCGGCGGGCAGGGTGGCGCCTCCGGTGGTCGTCCGCAGGGCCGATAAAACGCTCAGCTAAGCAGAAAACCGATTTTTACGCCGGCGACGGTAATGACGTCGTTGTCGGCAAGTCGATGGGCCGCCTCGGCGATGGGGTTGCCATTGACGAGTGGGTAGTCGTTTGACCGCCGACTCTCGACGTGAATCAGGTAGTAGCCGTCGGCGCGCCGCGTCACGGCAGCGATCTGGATGCCGGTTCGGCCTAGCATCGTCACGGCTTTCAGGACCTCAAAATCGCGACCGGCCTGGGGGCCGGAGAGCACCTGTAACCGCGCGTGGTGGAGGTGTTTGGGTGGTGCGCCGGCAGTCGGCATCGGTCGGGTGGATTCAATCTTCGGTCTGAGCTGTTCTGCCGCGGCGTCTGAGTGCGCTAAAACCATTGTCTTTTCAAAAGACTCGCGATCCGCATCCGCCTCGTCCCCATCCACGAAACGCAGTTGATGGTGCCCGACCGTGATCACGTCCCCATGTTGCAATGCATGTTTCCGGACTAGCCGCCCGCTGACGTAGGTGCCATTGGTGCTATTGAGGTCTTCGAGGAAGGAGTCGTTGAGGATGTTAATGATCAGGGCGTGGTGACCGCTAACCGCAGCATTGTCGATGCGGATATCGTTATCTGCGAGACGGCCGATTGTGTAGCGATCCCGGTTCATATTGAACTCGGCGAGCGCTTGGCCATCCAGACAAAGGATCAGACGTGCCATGGTCAGTCAGTTCTCGTATCAGTTCAACGGAACCATTCCGATATTCTGTTAAGTATGCCGCGATGCGCCGGAAAAGGGGCGACGACTTGTGTGAGGACGACCGAAATATTGTCACGACCGCCGTGGTCATTGGCGCGGGTCACGAGCGTTTGGCCTATGGCCTGCAGATCTGCACCAAAATGGGTGGCCAACAGGAGCATTTCCTCGTCTGGCACCATGTCCGACAAGCCATCAGAGCACAACAAGTAACGGTCGCCTGGCTGCGCGAGATGCTCCAGAACATCGACGGAGACCATCGTTTCAACGCCTAGGGCGCGGGTTACGAAATTCTTGCTGGTAGCGCGCTCTGCTTCTGCGCGCGAGTAGATCCCGCGGTCAACCAGTTCCTGTAGTAGGGAATGGTCGACCGTTAATTGCTCAATCTGGCCGTTGCGCAGACGATACAGGCGCGAGTCGCCGACATGGGCTGTGATGATGCGGTCGTTATAGAACAGAGCGGCGACGACCGTGGTGCCCATCCCTTCACAGTGGGTTTGTGTCTTTGCCGTCTGGTGGATGATCTTGTTGGCGCGTTGCACCGCATCGCGCAGCATAATGCTAGGCCGCATCAAGCCGGTCTCCCGGTCGATGCCTTCGAGTGGGTACGCTAGGTATGCCTCGCGCACCATATTCACGATCGTTCTGACGGCGATTCCACTGGCGACTTCGCCGGCGTTATAGCCGCCCATGCCGTCCGCCAGCACGTATAGGCCGATTTCGCAATCAGCACCTATCGCATCTTCGTTGTGCTCACGTACGCGACCGGTGTCTGTGTCTGTAAAACTAAGGATCTTCGATTGCAGATCGGTCATTTGGACGCGCCCGCACAGGCTTTGGCGCAGGCGCGCAGGAACTTGGCCATTTCGGCGCCGGTCTGGAAGCGATCGGCGGGATCTTTCTGTAATGCCCGGTCGACGATAGCCGCTGTGCAGCTAGGTAGATCCGGTCGTAGGGTCCGTAGTGAGGGGTGCGGCGTATGGATGATTTTTTCCATCAAGCCGGCCATGGAGTCGGCCCGGAAAGGCAGTTCGCCCACAAGCAGTTGGAACAGGGAGATCCCCAGCGCGAAGATGTCGGATCGACCCGTCACGGAACGCCCCTCTAAACGTTCGGGTGCCATGAAGGAAGGCGTGCCCAACACGATACCGCTGCGTGTCGAACTAGAGTTAGTGAGTCGCGCGATGCCGAAGTCAGTAATTTTCGTATCGAGGGTCTCTGTATTGAAGAGGACGTTAGCCGGTTTGATGTCGCGGTGGACGACGCCTTGCCCATGGGCGTAGTGCAGCGCGTCGGCAATACGTGCGCAGATTTCGAGGATTTGGTGTGGTGCTAGGAGTCGATCTTTAATGGTGTAGTGCGACAACGTTTGGCCTTGAATGTATTCCATCGCAATCCAAGCGATACCGTTGTCTTCGCCCGCATCGTAGACCGTCACGATGCTGGGGTGTTGTAGGCGACCGGCCATTTCTGCTTCGCGGAAGAATCGTTCGCGTGCATCCGCTAGATCGGTGTCCGAGAACTCCTCGACGATGGGGATGGCCTTGATTGCCACGGTGCGGTTGATCGTAGGGTCCTTGCCCAAAAACACGGTTCCCATAGCCCCTTGACCGAGTTCGCGGTCGATCTCATAGCGACCCAGTTTCGGCTTGGGTGGGCGCTTTGAGCGGCCAAGCAACATGTCGGCTACTTCTGCCCGGCTTGGCTCGACGCGCCGGGCATCGAGAATTCGCGTGATGTCCTTGAGGGTCATCGGACCGCTGGTGGCGTTGGTCGGCGGCGGCGGGCCGTTGTCACTGCGTTTTCCGAGCGCCTGCGGGCCGCTGATGTCGGCGGTCAGAAAGGGATCCGAAGTAGGCACTTCGGCGCGCTTCGGTGCTTCGTGACGGGGTCGGGGCGGGCGCGTGATCCGTGGCAGCGTCGGTGGCAGCGGTACGATGGGTGAGCCACTGGCGGGTGCGGTGCGCGTTCTTTCCGGCACGAGCGCGGCCGCAAGGGTGCAGATGGGCACCGCGAGGCTCGCTGCGATCAACGGGATCCAGATCCGTGCAAAGGCCAGTAGACCGATTTCGAGCATGAATGCGCTGAGCACAATCAAGACGATCACTATCCAGCGGATCGATGGTCGCAGGGCCGGAGCCATCAGCGCCGCCCATAAGATTGCGGCGAGTACGGTCAGTGCGGTGGCTGTACGGGCCAACCGGGGTACGGTGGCGTAGTCGCCTTTTTCGAGACTGACGACCTGCTGCGTGATGGCCTCGCCGAGGGTCAGTAGTTCGCCTGTCGGTACCCGGACCGCGCTCTCGGCGCCGCCAATGACGACAATGCGCTGACGCAAAGCCGAGGCGTCGGTGACCAGGTCATTACTGCTGACCTGTGCCAGACCGCCAACCGTACCGGCACGGCGCCCGTAAATTGGTAGCCAGCGGCCGTCTTGGGTACCTAGCGGTGCAGCAGCTGCGGTCATGGAGACCTGATTGGCTGCCGGGAACCCTGAGTCCGGACGACGGTGTGCCAGAAGCCAAGCGGCAAACGCCAGTGACGGCTGGCCGTTGTCGGTGCGCCACAGTCGCGCGTGTCGGGTCACGCCATCCGCGTCCGGTGTGACGGTCGGTTCGGTGGCCACGGCGGCTGCAGCCGCTGAAAAGCGGCCCAAGACGTCCGCGTTGGCCTCGGCCATGAGGGCGACGTTACCGGCGCGGCGGATCGAGCGCTCCAGGTCCGCGTCATGATCCAGATCGGCCAACCACGACTCGATTTTCGCGTGCATAGCGGCGTCACCCGAGGCCTGTGCGCTTTCTAGCAATGCGCGGGCAGTACTCAGGTCGGTACTTTCGGTGGCTTCGGTGAGGGGCGAGGCGACCACGATTGCCCGCGCTCCTGCGGCGTGTGCGGCGTCGATGGCGCGGGCAATTTGGCTGCGGGTGCGGCCCAGATCCTTGCTTGATGCGTTCGGTACGACCCAGATGGCACTATCCGAGCGCTCTGCGTTGGTCGCGCGCTGCAGCAGTGCGATCGGTGCACCCTCAAGGCTCGCATAGCCGCCCGGTGCCAGAACTGCCGTAAGCAGAAAGCTGAGCAGGGCGGCAGCAGTGGCGGCGGCAAGAGGTCGGAAAAGGGGGTGTGCGTACATTCGGCGTCTTACATAGTGTGCTTGCAGTCTATCCGTGACCCGGGGTTTGATTTCGCGACCTGTTCCACATATCCGACGATGGGCGTAGCTCTGATAGCATCGCGCTCGTGAACCAGAAATCTCGTACCGTCTACGTCTGCAGCGCCTGTGGGGATTCGACCCCGAAGTGGCAGGGTCAGTGTCCTGCCTGTCAGGCTTGGAATACCCTTTCCGGCCATGCCGCCCCGCGCAGCACTGCCCGTGCTTCGTCCCGGCCGCCCGTTGCGGGGTCGGGGGCGGGGGCTACCGAAACACTAGGGTCCCTCGCCACGACAGAGGCCCCGCGAATGCCGACCGGTTCGAGCGAGTTCGACCGGGTGCTGGGAGGCGGCTTGGTGGCTGGGTCCGTCACGCTGATCGGCGGGGATCCCGGTATCGGCAAGTCCACGCTGCTGTTGCAGGCCGCGGCCGCTTTGGCGCGGTCCGCGTCGGTTCTGTATGCCACTGGTGAAGAGAGCCTGCGGCAGGTCGGCTTGCGGGCTCGACGCTTGGGCTTGGATGACGCGCCTTTGGGCCTGCTCGCAGAGACCGATGTGGAGACCGTGATTGCAGCAGCCCAAGGCCGTGAGGCGCGGGTGCTGGTGGTGGACTCCATCCAAACCATGGGTACGGCCGCTGTGGAGTCGAGCCCTGGATCTGTCTCTCAGCTGCGCGAGTCGGCTGCTCGGTTTGTGCACTTCGCCAAGCAGTCCGGTACGGCCGTATTTTTGATCGGCCACGTCACCAAAGAGGGGGTAATTGCAGGTCCCCGTGTGCTCGAGCATCTAGTCGATACCGTGCTTTATTTTGAGAGTGATGCCGGTAGCCGTTTCCGTGTTGTGCGCGCAGTGAAGAATCGCTTCGGTGCAGCCAACGAAATTGGCGTCTTTGCGATGGAAGAGGGCGGCCTTCGTGAGGTAAAGAATCCATCAGCGATTTTCCTATCGCGCCATCCTGCGCCGGTGGCGGGCAGCATTGTGACCGTTGCGCGAGAAGGCACCCGGCCGCTGCTGGTCGAGGTGCAGGCGTTGGTTGATGAAGCGCGTGCACAGAATACGCGGCGCGTCGCCGTCGGCTTCGAGGGCAACCGCCTCGCGCTGTTGCTCGCAGTGCTGCACCGGCACGGGGGCGTCGCGCTGAGTGCTTACGACGTGTTTATCAATGTCGTCGGCGGCGTGCACCTTGGAGAAACCGCAGCGGACCTGCCTGCGGTGCTGGCGGCTGTGTCGAGTCTTGATGACCGGCCGCTCGCACAGGATTTAGTGTCTTTTGGCGAACTAGGTCTGGCCGGTGAAGTCCGACCGGTGCCTTTCGGTGAGGAGCGCTTACGCGAAGCGGCCAAGCACGGCTTTAAGCGTGCGATCGTGCCGCGCGCTAATACGCCGCGCAAAGCGATTGAAGGGCTGGAAGTGATTGGCGTTGAGCGACTGTCCGAGGCACTGGAGGCGCTGCGTGCGGTGAGTGGCAGTTCCCGGAAATCCGATGCCTGAATCTGAGAACAGCATCCTCGCCTTGGCGGCGGGTGAGGTCGCGGCCACCACATGGCGCGGGGAATTTGTGGAAAATAGGCATCGAGTCCATGTGGCTATCACCGACGCGGCAGGCCGGTTGCTGTATCGCAGCGGTGATGCACATCGGGTGACTTTGGTGCGTTCGGCCGCAAAGCCCGCCCAGGCACTAGCGGTATTGGAGACGACTGAGCCGCCAGAGTTCGGCTTTGACGATGGGGATCTTGCGCTGCTGTGCGCTTCCCATAGCGCTGAGCCCATACATTTGGCTCGTGCTGGTGCTTTACTGGTGCGCTTAGGGTTGCAGGAATCTGATTTGCGCTGTGGCGCACACCCGTCACTCAATGATTTTGTGAATCGCACTTGGATCCGGTGTGACGTTGTTCCTGGCCCGTTGTCTAGCAATTGCTCTGGCAAACACATCGGTATGCTTGCAGCAGCGCGGGCATTGACCGGCTCGGTGGCAGACTATCACCAGCCAGAACACCTATTGCAGCATCGTATCCGTCACACGTTGGCCGAGCTCGTGTGTTGTCCAGTCGAGCAGATTGGCTGGGCGATCGATGGTTGTAATTTGCCGACGCCCGCGCTCCCGCTATATCGGTTGGCGCACTTGTATGCCGGTCTCGCAGCCGCCGCGGATCGTGCTGAGGGACCGCGTGCCGCGACGTTGCCGCTACGTACCCACCGGCTGGCTCGTCTGTATCGGGCGATCGCTCAGCACCCCACTCTTATCGCCGGGACTGGTCGATTTTGCACCGCCTTAGTCACCGCGTTTGATGGTGCCTTGATTGGCAAAGTAGGCGCGGATGGCTGTTACGCCGTCGGCATTCGTGCCTCGGCAGTGACGCATCTTGCGGTGGCTGCGGGGGGCGCATTGGGCATTGCAGTCAAAGTCGAGGATGGTGCTGGCGCTGTCGTGCCGTCGATTGTGTGCGAGGTATTGCGGCAATTAGCGTTGCCGGTGCCGGCGGCATTAGCCAGTTTTTGCGCGCCAGAGATGCATAACACGGTGGGGCTTCTCGTCGGTCGCCTCGAACTATCGCTACGGTTGCATCGCGCCGACTAAGTTCGGCGTCCGTTAGCCCACTGGTCGGATGCGCACCGTACGGATCGTATTGTCGGCGATCTGCAGCACTTCGATCAGATGCCCTTCCAGTTGGAAGCTAGTCCCAGGCTCTGGAATCGTCTCCAATTTTTCAAGCACCAGTCCGCTCACGGTACGTGGGCCGCCGGTAGGCAAGGACAGCCCAAGCGTCCGGTTCAAGGTGCGTACGGTAGTCGTACCGGTGACGACGAAACTGCCGTCCGCGCCCGCATGTACTCCACGCTTGAGGGCTTGGGGTAGCGAGGTAAATTCGCCAACAATTTCCTCGAGAATGTCTTCGATGGTAACGAGGCCAGTGACATGCCCGTACTCATCGACGACGAACGCATGTCGGCGATGGTTCTCTTGGAATGCGACCAGCTGCTGCGTCAGGGTGGTGCCTTCGGGGATGTAATAGGGTTCCCGATGTTTCGCTAGTTCGATGAGTAACTCCCGATCGAGTTCACCGCGTGCAAGTTGGCCGGCAACCTTTTTCATGTGCAGGATACCGACAATCAGGTCGAGATCGCCCTCATAGACGGGGAGTCGCGTGTGGGGTGAGTCGCGCAATCGATCCAGCGCCGTTTCCCAGTCGTCTTTTAGATCAATGCCGACAATGTCAGCCCGCGGAATCATAATCTCTTCAACCTCGATACGCTCGAGGTCGAGAATGCCGACCAACATTTGTTGGTGTTTAATAGGAATCAGAGCGCCAGCTTCGGCCACCACGGTGCGTAACTCATCGGCGGACAGTGAGTGCGACGCCACCGCCTCGGCAGACACGCCCAGCAGTCGCAGTAGCGCGTTGGAGATGCCATTGATGATGAAGACGATTGGGTAGGTGAGGATCTGCAGTGGTCGGTAGACATAAGCGGAGGGTAGAGCGATCTGTTCGGCATGCAGTGCGCCATAGGTCTTAGGGCCGACTTCACACACGATCAGCAGCAGCAGCGTGAGGCCGCCGTTGGCGACGGCGAGCCACCGCTCGCCGTAAGTTTGCAAGGTCATGAGGGTCACGATGCTCGCGGCCGCAACGTTGGCCAGCGTGCTGCCGAGTAGAACGACTCCGATGAGTCGATCTGGGCGCGCGAGCAGTTGTTCGGTTAGACGTGCAGCGGCATGCCCCTGCTTGGCGCGATGCCGCAGTCGATAGCGATTGATGCTCATCAACGCCGTTTCGGTCGCTGCGAAGAACGCTGAAAGTAGGACGGCAGCGATCAGGCAGGCGATCGCCGCGCCAAGCGAAGTGTCGCCCATTTAGCCCCAGTGCCTTCCGAGTACAGTCTCGAGCACAAATTTCGAACCGAAGTAAGCAAGTGCCAAGATCACAAACCCAACAATGGTAAATCGCAGGGCCTTGCGCCCGCGCCAGCCCCAGCGCACGCGGCCGATCAGCAAGATGCCAAACACGCCCCAGGCGATGACTGCCAAGATGACCTTGTGCAAAAGGTGTTGCGCGATCAGGTCATGTACAAAGAAGGCGCCCGTGACCAGTACCAGCGTCAGCACCGCATAGCCGGCGCCGATCGCACGAAATAAGGTCGCTTCCATCGTCTCTACGGGGGGCAGGAGCGCCAAAATGCCTAGCGGGGCACGGCTGCGCAGGCGCGCATTTTGGTAGTACAGACCCGCCACGATGATGGCAGCGATCGATAGCCATCCGGCCGCGAGGGCCGCGAAGGCGATGTGCAGGGTAATTTGCCACTGCTGGCCGTTGATCTCATGAAAGCCAGTCACTAAGCCGGTGCCAACTGCTAAGAGCCCTCCCAGAGCCCACAGCGGGGTTGGCAGGGCAGCCAGTCCGCCCCGTAGGGAGACTGCGCTGGTGGTGACGGCAACGACAAATCCCACCAGCGATGCGCTGTCGGTGATGGCAATGGCTAGGCCCGTTGGCGCCTCGATGGCGCGAAACAGCAGGGCCCCATGCGCCAGTACACCCAGCCAAGCGAGCGCGAGTGCTGCAGGCGGGCGGTCGCTGGCATGGGCTTTGACCGAGCGGGCGAGTAGCGCGCCGGCAGCCAAGTAGAGCAGGAGTGGGACGATCGAGTACACGCGTGAATCCCCAGGTAGGCCAATAGATCATTGCACAGCGTCAGCGGCGCGGGAAGCGTGGCCCTCCAAGGGTCTATAATCGACCGTCACGAAGGAGTTGCCATGTTTGACCGTTTGACCGAGCGTTTGTCTGGCGCGATCAATGCGCTGACCGGCCGGGGCCGCCTGACCGAGGACAACATCGCCGATGCGCTACGGCAGGTGCGCATGGCGCTCATAGAGGCCGATGTGGCCGTTCCGGTGGTCAAGTCCTTCATTGATGCGGTCAAGGCGCGTGCGTTGGGCGCGGAAGTGCAGCAGAGCCTGACGCCCGGCCAAGTCTTCATTAAGATTTTGCACGACGAATTGGTCAAGACGATGGGTGAGCCCGGACAGGGGCTCAATCTGCGCCATCCGGCACCGGTGGTGATCCTGCTCGCCGGTCTGCAGGGTGCGGGCAAGACCACCACTGCCGCGAAGCTTGCACGCCTTCTGATCGGGCAAAAAAAGCGCGTCCTGCTCGCGAGCGTCGACATTTACAGACCGGCAGCGATCACGCAGTTGGAGCGACTCGCTGCCCAGGTGGGGGCTGATTTTCATCCGGTGGTGGCCGGTCTAGCGCCGGTTGCCATCGCTACCGCCGCCTTAGAGCAGGCGCGCCGCGGGGTCTATGACATTCTGTTGGTCGATACGGCCGGCCGCTTGCACGTGGACGACGAGATGATGGCGGAGGTACAGCAGGTGGATCGGGCGGTTGCCGCACACGAGCGTCTGTTTGTGGTCGACAGCATGGCTGGTCAAGATGCCGTGAACGCAGCCCGCGCTTTCAATATGGCGCTCGATTTGACCGGCGTTATTCTCACCAAGGCCGATGGCGACGCGCGCGGTGGTGCGGCACTGTCCGTCCGGCAGGTCACCGGCCGACCGATTCTGTTCTTAGGTACCGGAGAGAAGGTGGAGGCCCTCGAGCCGTTCCATCCCGAGCGGGTCGCTTCGCGCATCCTAGGTATGGGCGATGTGCTGTCCCTAGTCGAGCAGGTCCAAGGACAGGTCGACCGCGACAAGGCTGAGAAGTTAGCCAAGAAGATTCAAAAAGGAAAAGGTTTTGATTTCAATGACTTAAGGGACCAAATGTTGCAATTGGAGCAGATGGGCGGCGTGGGTGCCCTGCTCGATAAATTACCTGGTGGCATGGCGGCGGCGGCGAAATCCCCGAATGCGGGCCCTATGGCCGGCAAGGAAGTGGGCCGACAGATCGCGTTGATCAATTCGATGACCGCCGCGGAGCGGCGGCAGCCGGACCTGATTGACGCATCGCGCAAGCGGCGGATTGCCCGCGGGTCGGGTTTGCTGGTGCAGGACGTGAATCGGCTGATGAAACAGCAGTTGCAGATGCAGCAAATGATGAAACAATTCTCGAAACTGGGTATGCGCGGTTTGATGCGCAGTCTCGGTGGGCGCCTGCCCCCTGGGTTTGGTGGCTGAGGACCCCTAGCGGATTGCGATACTTGTCAGTACAATGACCGGCTTTCCGGCGTGGCCTTCAGGCTTCGCCATCCGTGTTTCTGCAGCATTTAGTAAGGTATCAGCTGATGGTCACTATTCGTCTGACGCGTCGCGGCGGCAAGAAGGATCCCTTCTACCACGTCGTTGTGGCGGATAGCCGCAGCCGCCAGGGTGGCGCCACCCTTGAGCAGGTTGGGTTTTTCGATCCGATCGCTCGGGGTAAGGAAACGGCACTCCGCCTGGATGTTGCCAAGATCGATTCTTGGATTTCCAAAGGCGCGAAGGCATCAGCACGCGTGCAATCGCTGCTGCTCGACTACCGCAAGCAGCTGACGGCGGACGCCTCGGCTGCAGCCTGATCGGGGCCCTCGGGTGTCCGAGGACGCAGATCGAATGATCGTCTTGGGTCGCTTCGGTGCGGCCTTCGGCGTGAAAGGATGGCTGAAGGTGGAATCCTTTACGGATCCGCCGGAAGGCATTTTGAAATACACCGGGTTGAGCGTCGCTTCGCGTGACGCCACCTGGGAGCCGGTCAAGATCTTGCAGGGTCGCCGGCATGGCAACGGTCGCACGCTCGTGGTGGCGGTCGAGGGGCTCAGTAGCCCTGAGGCTGCGCAGTACTACGGGACGCGCGAGATCGCTGTACCGCGCTCGGCTTTGCCGGCGACGCGGCCTGGCGAGGTGTATTGGGAGGATCTCGTCGGCTGTACGGCTGTGACCTTGGAAGGGGTTGAGCTCGGGGTGGTCCGCCACCTGCTGGAGTTCCCCGCCAATCCGGTCATGGCGGTATCTGGCGATGGGCGCGAGCGGTGGATCCCGTTGGTGCCGCAGCATCTGAAAAGCTTCGACCTCGAAGCGAAGCGGGTGACGGTCGATTGGGATCCGGAGTTCTGACGGTGAGCGCGGGTTCGGCCCGGCTGGCTGTAGAGGTTGTGACATTGTTTCCGGAGGCTATCCGGGAGCACCTCGCAATCGGTGTGGTAGGGCGCGCGCTGGAACGCGGCATCGTTCGAGTCGGTACGGAGGATCCGCGCACGTACGTGCAGGATGTTCACCGGACCGTAGACGATCGACCGTACGGTGGCGGCCCGGGGATGGTGCTGAAGGCTGAGCCAGTGGCGAGCGCAATAGCGGCCGCCTCGGCCCGGTTAGCGCCGGGTAGCCCGCGGATCTACCTGTCGGCCCAGGGTCGACGGTTTGATCAGGCGATGGCGCGGCGGTTGGCATCGTTGCCTGGTTTTCTGCTGCTCGCAGGTCGATACGAGGGTGTCGACGAGCGGCTGTTGGAAACCTCGATTGATGAAGAACTGTCGATTGGCGATTACGTGTTGTCGGGAGGTGAACTCGCGGCGCTCGTGGTCATTGACGCGACAGTTCGGCTACTGCCGGGAGTTTTGAACGACGCCGAGTCGGCGCTTCAAGAGTCCTTCGCAGAAGCGGGTGGGCTGCTCGATTGGCCGCATTACACGCGACCAGAAGAGTGGCAAGGCAGACGGGTGCCAGAGGTGTTGCGTGGGGGTGACCATGCAGCCATTAGGCGCTGGCGGCTCCAGCAGGCTCTCGGACGTACCGAGAAGCGCCGGCCGGATCTGCTGGCCGGTAAGGAATTGACGGGCGAGGAGCGCGGGCTCCTCCTCAAGTATCGAGAGGAACACGAGTCATGACGAACAAGTTCATTCAGGCCATCGAGCAGTCGCAGATGGGTCGCGAGGTCCCCGACTTTGGTCCCGGCGACACCGTGATCGTCGAGGTAAAGGTCAAGGAAGGCGAGCGCGAGCGCGTGCAGGCCTACGAAGGCGTCGTGATTGCACGCAGCAATCGGGGCATCAACTCGTCGTTCACTGTGCGCAAGATTTCGCACGGCGAAGGCGTTGAGCGCGTGTTCCAGCTGTACAGCAAGGCGCTGGGTAATATCACGGTCAAGCGTCGCGGTAACGTGCGCCGCGCCAAGTTGTATTACCTGCGTGAGCGCTCGGGCAAGTCGGCGCGTATCGAAGAGAAAATCTGAGTCGCAGCACCCCGACGACGGGTGCGTGCGATAGAGTGACCGGGCCAGCGTGGGGAACCGCGTCTGGCCCTTTTTTTCTTGGTGGCGCTGGGGTTATGAATCCTAGTGGCATTCCGGTGATAGAGAGGGCATCGACGTGATGATTCGGATCAAGGCCGTTGTGCAAAGAGTCTGGCATTTCCTTGACGGGGTGCGTCGAGGGCTGCATTTGCTAATGTTGCTGGCGATTGCCGCCGTCGTTGTCGGCGCTTCCCATCACTCGTTGCCGATCGTGCCATTCAAAACGGCACTGGTCGTCCATTTTGACGGTCGTATCGTTGAGCAGGAAAGCGAAGACTCGTTGGGTCGGTCCATACGTGCAGTGTCCGGTAGCGACGGTGAGCACCAGATTTTACTGCGGGACGTGGTCGCGTCTATCCACACGGCAACTAAAGATGTGCGTATCCAAGCGTTGGTCCTTGATACCGAAACGTTGACCGGCGGCGGCCTGACCAAGATGCGCAGCATCGCTGATGCTATCGATGCGTTTCGGCACAGCGGCAAACCCGTCTACGCCTATGGACGTTACGTCAGCCAGGATCAGTACTATCTGCTCGCGCAAGCAGATCACGCCTACCTTGATCCGGCGGGCATGATTGAAGTCGCCGGATACGCCGCTTATGGGCTTTATTTCCATGATGCTCTCGAGAAGTTAGGCGTCACGGTCAATGTCTTTAAGGTCGGTACGCATAAGTCTTTCACAGAACCTTTTACGCGCCAGAACCAATCCCCTGAGGACCGCGAGCAGACCCTCGGCTGGATGCAGCCGCTATGGACTACTTATCGGACCGATATCGAGCATCGTCGGCACCTGCAGGACGGAGCCCTCGATCACTACGTTAATGATGCAGTTCCGCTCTTAAAAGCGGTGGGTGGTGATACTGCCAAGCTCGCGCAACAGCAGGGTCTTGTGGAGGCATTAAAGACACAGGTTGAGTTCGAACAAGAAATCACCGGTCTGGTGGGTGAAGATCCGTCTACGCACTCTTTTAATGCTATCGACGCCGATACCTACTTTGAGGCCACAACCTCCGATCGCGAGATCCCGCATCCAAAGGGTCAGGTGGCGGTGCTCGTGGCACAGGGTGAAATCGTCATCGGTGAGCGTGGTCCAGGCTCGGTGGGCAGCGACACCTTCGCAGGGCTGCTTCGAGATGCACGCTTCGATGACGAGGTGAAGGCGGTCGTGCTGCGCATCGACAGTGGTGGTGGCAGTCTGCTGGCCTCCGAAGTAATTCGCCAAGAGGTCGCGCAATTGAAAGCGGCTGGCAAACCCGTGGTGGCTTCGTTCTCGAGTGTGGCCGCATCGGGGGGGTATTACATCGCGATGCAAGCCGACGAGATTTGGGCGTCGCCAACCACGATCACAGGCTCTATTGGCGTATTTGGCATGATTCCCACCTTTGAACGCACGCTCTCGAAGGTCGGTGTTTCGAGTGATGGTGTGGGCACTTCAGCGATTGCTGGTGGCTTTCAGGTGGATCGTGCGCTCACACCAGAAACAAAAACACTGATGCAGTTGGGCGTAGAACACGCGTATCACGACTTCGTGGATCGTGTGGCGTCCGCGCGCAAGAAGGAATTTGGGTTGATCGAGGCGATTGCCGAGGGCCGTGTTTGGAGTGGTACCGCAGCGCTGCACAACGGCCTCGTGGATCATCTTGGGGATCTCGATGCTGCCGTGCGTGCAGCGGCAGAGCGCGCCAAGTTGCCTGCGGATGGCTACTCGGTGGTCTGGCTCGAGCAGGATTTTGATTGGAAAGAGCGCTTGATGCGCGCCTTTGCTGCGAGCGGTGCAGGTTTGTTAGGTTACTTCGGGTATCACTCAATGCCTGCTGTAGTCGTACGTGCCTATACAGCGGCCGAGCGTGAGCTGCGGGCACTGGAAGTGCTCAACGACCCGCGGCGGATCTACGCCTATTGCGGGTGCAATTTGCGCTGAATAGCGGCCTTGCTTGGATGGGGCGGTCCGTAATTAACCCATGAATTTTGTCCGCGTGTTTCACTTGTCATTGCGGGGCGCGCTGCGTCTGAATACATACCTGCATGAGAGCGCCAAGCGTTTTCTTCACCTTCTGCGCGAAATCCGACGCCTTCTTTAATGTGCCCGAAATAGTCGTGAACAATACGGAAAATGTCATTTGCTCTAACTGGTTTGCCGCTAATTGTTTCCCCTTCAACAATTTACAACAACGGCTGTTCATTAACGTTAAAGTCTTTTGCAGCCGTTCCTTCGCCATAACCTGAATCTGTAGGGTAAACCCACAAATGGTTATTATTTTGAACGTCTAAAATTGCTTTCCGTGGGTTGTTGCCATACGGATCGGGACCGTCGATAAATTCGACTTTTAATCCCGTCTTTTTAATTTCTTGCCATTGCGCAATGGTTTCTTTAACCATTGCTTGATACGACGCCTGTACTTTAGGGTCTGTCGGATCATGCCGCATTTGCTCATACGCATCTGCTATGCGTGTAGCACGTTTTGGATCAACTTTTGCGTATTGCGTCGGCGGGTTGTATGGAATACCGGACGCTTTTGCGTGTCTTTCGGCTGCTTCCCGAGCTGCGGGAAGCGGCCCAAAAGTTATTTCTTTTCCATCAACTTTGTGGACTGCCGGAAGTCCTGCGAGGGGGCTGTCATAGCCAAGATTCGCCCGACCCGGCCCATCCAATACCCCAGGGACTCCTCGAACTCTTCCTCCGACTGGAATTGTTCCCGTTTGGGCTTGGTTGCTTCCAATTCCTTTCTGTTCATAAATACCTCCGAGAGTAGGCGTTTGTGGCGCATATTTGGTATCTGCACCACTTGCCGTTTTATTAAATTCAGCGTATCGCCTCAGGCGGTCCAATCCAGCACAATCTTTCCGCTTTGCCCCGACGCCATGGTTTCAAAGCCCAGTCGGTATTCCGATACAGGCAATCGGTGGGTGATGATTGCACGGATGTCGAGCCCGCTCTGCAGCATGCTCGACATCTTGTACCAAGTCTCAAACATCTCTCGTCCGTAAACGCCTTTCACGGCGAGACCTTTGAAGATGATTTCGTCCCAAGCGATGCCAGTGTCTTTCGGCAGGATGCCGAGTAGGGCAATAGCGCCGCCATGGTTCATGGTGCGGAGCATTTCTCGAAATGCAGAGGGCACACCAGACATTTCCATACCGACGTCGAACCCTTCCTCCATATGGAGTTCGCGCATCACCGAGTCCAAAGATTCCGTGCGCACGTCGATGGCCCGCGTTGCGCCCATTTGTCGCGCCAGTTCCAGTCGGTAGGGATTGACGTCCGTGATCACCACGTGGCGCGCGCCGGCGTAGCGGGCGATAGCAACAGCCATAATTCCAATGGGTCCCGCACCTGTGATGAGGACGTCTTCACCAACGACGTTGAATGAAAGAGCCGTGTGCGTGGCGTTGCCGAACGGATCGAGAATGGATGCAATCTCATCGTCGATCGCAGATGATAGTTTGAAAACATTCGATGCTGGCAGGGCCATGTACTCGGCAAAGCAACCGGGACGGTTCACGCCGACGCCCACGGTATTGCGGCATAGATGACGTCGACCCGCCCGGCAGTTGCGGCAGAAGCCACAAGTAATGTGACCTTCTCCAGACACGCGATCGCCGATGGTCAGTCCGCGAACTTCGCTACCTATGTCGACGATTTCGCCGCAGTACTCATGACCGACTTGCATCGGCACGGGCACGGTGCGTTGCGCCCATTCATCCCAATGCCAGATATGCATGTCGGTACCGCATATTGCCGTGCGGCGCATGCGGATCATCACATCGTTTGGCCCGATGGTGGGTTCGGCGACGTCTTCCATCCAGATTCCCGGTTCGGCGCGGGATTTCACCAGTGCTTTCATTTGCGGATTCCTTAAGCGATCAGGCCGAGTTCGCGGCCAGCGGTTGTAAACGCCGCAATCGCGCGCTCGAGATCGGCGCGCGAGTGGGCCGCACTCATTTGGGTGCGAATGCGGGCAGCGCCACGCGGAACGACGGGGAATGAAAAGCCAATGACGTACAGACCCAGCTCGAGGAGTCGGTCCGCCATGCGCGCGGCAAGCGCCGCATCGCCAATCATTACGGGGATGATGGGATGCTCACCTGGCGTCAGTGTGAAGCCGGCCGTGGTCATGCCGGCGCGGAAAAAAGCCGCGTTGTCGCGCAGGTGTTCGCGCAAATCATCGCTGCCGGCGACATGATCGAGGACGGTCAGGGTAGTAGCGGCGATGACCGGTGGAATTGAGTTTGAAAACAGGTACGGTCTTGAGCGTTGGCGTAGCCACTCGATGGCACGGGCGGAACCGGCGACGTAACCACCTGCGGCGCCGCCCAGTGCCTTGCCGAGCGTGCCGGTTAGGAAGTCGATGCGTCCTTCGACGCCGCAGGCTTCGGGAGTGCCGCGGCCTTTGCGACCTACGAATCCCGTGGCGTGGGAGTCGTCGACCACGACCAAAGCGCCATAGCGATCGGCTAGATCACAGATGGCGGCCAATGGCGCGATGGTGCCGTCCATGGAGAAAACGCCATCGGTAACGATCAGGCGGGTACGTGCACCGGCCGCTTCGATCAACCGTGCTTCCAGTTCCGCCATGTCCCGGTTGGCATAGCGCAGTCGATTGGCTTTGGATAGACGGATGCCATCGATGATAGACGCGTGGTTGAGGGCGTCGGAGATGATCGCGTCCTCTTCATTGGTGAGGGTTTCGAATAGTCCGCCGTTCGCATCAAAACAGGAGGAATAGAGGATCGCGTCCTGCATCCCCAGAAAGGCCGCAAGCCGCTGTTCGAGGGTACGATGGATCGATTGGGTCCCACAGATGAAGCGAACCGAGGCCATCCCGTAACCATGTTGGTCCAGCGCCTGATGTGCGGCGGCGATGACCTGCTGGTCGCCGGCGAGGCCTAAATAGTTGTTGGCGCAAAGGTTGATGACCTCTTTTCCACCTACTCGGATCAGGGCGCCTTGCGGCGAGCTAATTTCCCGTTCTGTCTTGTACAGGCCCTGTTCGCGTAACGCGGCAATGTCGGTCGTCAAGCGTTCGTAAAAGGCGGTATCCATGCGATGCATCCAAGGGCTAGGGCAGGGGTAGAGTATAGGTAATAATTGGGTCGTTACGGGGCGGAGGCGGTATGAGTCGGCGCAATGCCAATGACGATCAGGACAGGCACGGGGGCGACCATGGCACTCGCTTGCGGGTCGATCGCTTGCTCTGGCACTTGCGGCTGTACAAAACCCGCTCCCTGGCAGCGGCGGCGGTGGGGGCCGGTCGGGTCCAATTAAATGGCGCACGCCCCAAACCCTCCCGGGAGATCGTCGTTGGGGATCTGCTCGAGGTGACCCGTGAGGCACAGATTCTCGAGTTTACGGTACTGACGGTGCCCCACCGGCGCGGACCGGCCCTCGAGGCGCAGGCCTGTTATCAGGAGACGGAACGTAGCGTTAGCCGTCGTGTGGCCATGACGGCGGTGCGCCGCCTCGATGCGCTGTCACGGCCGCAGACTGAAGGCCGACCGGACAAGCGCGAGCGTCGTCTACTGCACCAATTTGTACGGCGTCAGTCTTCCGATTGAGCTTTTGGGCGCAGGAGGTCCGTTTTCGCCCGCCCGGGTCACGGTCTCGCGGATTGGTCAGTGCCGCTCACCCTCGACCGGCAACCCTTCCGCGCGCCAACGCAGCATGCCGCCGGCTAGGTTGGCCACCCGATCCAGCCCGGCCTTGCGCAATAGCAGGTTGGCTTGCGCCGAGCGGGCGCCTGCCCGGCAGACGGTAACGACGGGTCGTTTGTTGTCAATTTCGCCGATACGCGCTGGTAGCGTCGCTAGTGGCACCAGTCGGGCACCGGCGAGGTGCCCTAGTGCATCGCAGAACTCCGTCGGCTCCCGGACGTCAATCAGTTGGATCTCGGTCAAGTGTTCCAGCAGGTCCAGCGGCTCGATCTCCCAAACACCAGCGAAGGTATACCGTAGCGGCGCCCACGCCGATGCATGCTGTGTGGCGCTGTCGTCGTCCGTGCGGCCGCATTTGAGGTTGGCTGGAACGGCGATATCCACCAGCTTAGGGTGCGGTAGTCCGAGGTTATTCATGAAGCCTGCGAAGTCGGCCGCGTTGGCGGTGCCACCTAGACGGGGGTTGTAGCGCCGCTCCTCAGCAACACTGGTGGCGGTGAGGCCACGGTAGTCGTGGCCCGGGTAGAGTAGGCAGTCCGGCGGTAGCGAGAAAATCTGCTCGTGGATGGATCGGTAAAGAGTTGCAGGGCTACCCTGCTGAAAGTCCGTGCGGCCACAACCCCGAATTAGTAGTGCATCGCCCGTGAATGCGGCGCTCTGGTCGTCGAGAACATAGGTGATGCAACCGTTCGTGTGTCCAGGCGTCGCGCGTACCGTGAGGTGTCGGCTGCCGAATGCGATTCGATCGCCCGGCTCGAGTAGTCGGTCGGCATTCGTGGCGCCGGTTGTGGTCGCAACGGCAATGGTGCTGGCATGGCGCTGCTTAAGGAGCCAAGCACCGGTGACGTGATCGGCATGCGTATGCGTTTCCAGCGTCGCGACCAACTGCAGACCAAGTTCTTGCAGCAGTGCGCTGTCACGCGATGCGTGTTCAAACACCGGATCGATGAGTACCGCCTCGCGGACGGTGGGATCTGCGAGTAAGTAGGTGTAGGTCGATGAGACGGGATCGAACAGTTGCCGAAACAGAATGTCCATTCTCTTCTTCTCCAAAGTGCCAATCGCTGTAGGGCCACTTTAAGTCTAGCCCTGACGCTGTTCGACGTGGAGTTCAGCGGCGGCGTAAATAGATAAACCAATAGACACCACCGACAAGCACGCTGCCACCGATCAGATTGCCCAGCGTTGCGATGACTAAATTGTGCAGCACATTGAGTCCGGTGAGTGCTGCGAAGGACTCAGGCCCTTGGGCGATCGAGGTCCAGAAACTGACGTCGGCGCAGAGCTTGATCAGCAATGCATACGGCAAAATAAACGCATTTGCTATCGAGTGTTCAAAGCCGGCCGCGACAAAGGTCGTTACGGCGGGTACCACCACAATAACCTTATCGATTGTGCTGCGTGCGCTGAGCGCCATCCATACGGCAAGGCAGACCAACACATTGCATAACACCGAGAGAAAGAAGAGGGGCACCGACGGGATTCCAGCTTTGGCGGTGGCCATATCGAGTACAGTTTTTCCCACCAAGCCGCCATCGAGACGGTAATGGCCGGCGAGGTAGACTAACACTGCCGTTGCCAGCGCACCTCCGAGGTTGCCGATATAGACGAGCCCCCAGGCGCGCAGCAATGCGGTCCAGCGGATACGGCGACTGGCCCATGCAACGACCATCAGGCAATCACCGGTAAAGAGTTCGGCGCCGCCCACGATGACGAGAATCAGACCCAAGGAGAACGCCAGACCACCGAGGGCGCGGGCCAGACCCCAAGGCAATGCGTGGGCCCCGGTCATGACCACCAGCATGGCGATGGACCCCAAGGCGATAAAGGCGCCGGCCAATAGGCCTAACAGCAACAGGGTCAGTTGGTCGCGCCCGGCTTTGATTACGCCCGCCTGTTCGCAGGCACGCGCCATCTCTAGCGGCGGCAAGGCGTCGATGTTGGCTTGGGCGACGACGGTGGTGCTCATGGGGTCTCCGCACGGGAATCGAAGCTGCCAATCCTAGCGCGGCCGCGGCAGTCACGCGCTTGCGGTTGTCCACCGGGTCGCGACCGGATGGGGTGGTCGCTGCAGGACGTCTCCAAAGGCGGTAAGGTCGTCGTTGTCTCCGGGTGGGTGCGTCCTGCGGGATGCGATCTAAGGAATTTGCCATGACTCGACCAGAAACACCGCCGGTGGCGGCTGACGCGATCATCGAACTGATCGACCGGCCGGGGCGGCCGATCGTGCTGATCGCGCGTCGGTTCCCGCCGCTTGGTTGGGCAATTCCCGGCGGCTTCGTGGAATGGGGCGAGACCGTTGAGGCGGCTGCCATTCGGGAGGCGAGCGAGGAGACGGGCCTGCGCGTCACGTTGACCGCCTTGCTCGGCGTCTATTCGGATCCGAAGCGTGATCCGCGCGGCCAGACGATTGGGGTCGTATATGTGGCAACCGCTCGAGGTGATCCTGTGGCTGGAGACGACGCGGGCGCGATCCAGATCATCGACCCGCGGGAGCCCCCGCCGCTGGCGTTTGATCATGCGCAGATCCTAACGGACTACGTCGCGCGCTTCCGTTAACGCGGATCAGTCAGGAATCGGTACCGCTTGGCTCGCTTTGACCTCTTCCATCACGACGTAGGTGTGGGTTTGCTCGATGCCGGGCAAGGCGGCGAGGTTTTCCAAGAATCGGCGATAGGCGGCCATGTCGGCGACGCGGACCTTGAGCAGGTAGTCAAATCCACCAGCGACCATATGGCATTCCTGCACAGGGTCTAGGCTGACCACGCCCTCACGAAAGCGGTTGAAGACATCTGGTGTGGTTCGGTCCAGTTGGATCTGCACGAAGGCGATTAGCCCAGCTCCTAGCAGTGCCGGGTTCAGTTCAGCGGTATAGCGGCGGATGTAACCGTCCCGCTCCAGTCGCCGCACCCGCTCCAAACACGGCGTCGCGCTGAGGTGCACCTGACGGGCCAGTTCTGCAATCGGTACGCGTCCATCCGCCTGCAGCAGGCGCAACAGGCGTCGATCCGTCCGATCAAGGGGTGCAATGGGCTTCATGGCTAGTAGATTCAACCAGAT
>CAIVRI010000067.1 GCA_903908265.1 uncultured Pseudomonadota bacterium | reverse complement strand
TTGGTAATCGGCGTAGGCGGCGCCCTTCGAGCGCAGTGCCTGTGCTTCGGTGGCCGGAATGCCGGTGACCTTGAGCAGGAAATAGAGCATGAATGCCGGCATGAACAGTCCGCTCCAGCCCAGGTTTGGTACCGATAGCGCGACCAGTGCATAGGCGATCCAGATGAGCCATTCGAAGAAGTAATTGGGATGGCGTGACCACGCCCATAGACCCCGATCACAGACCTTGCCCTGATGGGCAGAATTGGCCTTGAACTGGTTCAGTTGCCGATCGGCCAGTGTCTCTCCAATCAACGCGACCAGCCAGAGAGCGCCTGCCGCCCACTCCAGCGGCGAAATTTCCGGCCGCGGATCGCTCATGGCGAGCAACATAGGCCACGCTAGGATTAGGTTGAGCGCTGCCTGGATCATGTAGAACCGGTACATGCGACGATGAAACGCGGCTTCGCCGTTGCCGCCCCATTTGGAACGCAGCTCGACGTAGCGGCCTTCTTCCGGGTGACCTAGCACCCGCCGGCCGAGGTGCCAGCCCAAGCGGAGGCTCCAGATTGCGTACATCGTCCCAATGAGCCAGCGTCGTTCGACGAAACCGTCACTAAAGAATCCGTATAGGAGCGCCAACAGAGCAAAATTGCCGGTCCAGCCAATGTCGACGTAGGAGTAATTGACCATGCGTCGGCCGATGACGAAGAGGATGCTCATGCTGGCGATGACTAGCAGTGCACCGAGTCCGAATAGAGCAAGGGTGTTCACGAGAGGCTCCGGGGCAATAGGTCAGAGAGGGGGGCATCCTGCGGCAGTCGCCATAGGGCGATCAGCATGTAGGCTGACATGGCCATATTGCCGAGCAAAAGAATCGCGAGGAGCCAACCGACGCGTGCCAAAAAAAGGCGCTCGCGGGCTAGGACGAAGACGTAAAAGGTGAGAAAGCCCGCATAGGCGTCCGCCAGTGTGGCGAGCGTCCAGGGAGCGTCGGGTCCGTGGAGTCCACCCCACTGCCAGACCGGTTGGTGCACACTGGCCCAGACCGTAAGGGTGAGCATTCCGAGCAAGATCGCGCAGAATAGAAGGCGTAGGTTTGTTCGGCTAGACATCCGAATTGGCTCCCTTGAGGGGTCTTCGTCCAGAATACCACTCGCGTGCGTAGCGCCACAGGAGGTCCCCCGTGATCAAAGCGTTTATTGATTGGTATCTGTCTGCGTTGGCGGATGGCGGCTACACCGTGGTTGCTTTGCTGATGGCGATCGAAAGTAGTGTCGTGCCGCTGCCCTCGGAGCTGATTATTCCACCCGCCGCGCATCTGGCGGTGACCACCGGACAGCTCAGCCTCGCGGGCATTGTCGCCGCAGCAACCGTCGGTTCGTGGTTGGGCGCCAGCGTGATGTACGCGATTGCGCGTCACTTGGGTCGGCCCGTGGTGGAGCGCTTCGGGCGCTATGTGTTGATCTCACCAGAAACGCTTGCGCGAGCGGAGCGTTGGGCGGCCTCTTTCGGTCCCTATGGGGTCTTCGTTGCCCGCCTGCTCCCGGTGATCCGGCATCTGATTGGATTGCCGGCGGGTCTCGTGCGCATGTCCTTCCTGCGTTACTCCTTGGCCACCCTAGTGGGCTCCGCCATCTGGAGTACGGTATTGGTCGTCGTGGGCGTTGCTGCCGGTCAAGACTCGGCGCTCTTGGCGGGTGACTTGCATCGCGTCACGATCTGGATTCTCGGCCTGCTGATCGTGCTGGCAATGCTGTATTGGGCGTTCGTTCACCGCCGCATGCAGCGTCAGCCCTGATTCAGGCCCGCGGCTTAACGCGCGCTGTAGGCACGGCGTTGCGAGGGTCCTCGGGCCAGTAGTGCCTCGGGTAGCGACCTTTAAGTTCCTTGCGAACTTCAGCGTACCCCCGCGACCAAAAGCTCTCCAAGTCACTGGTCAGTTGCACGGGTCGTCGTGCCGGTGAGAGTAGTTCTAGGGCGAGGGCAACGCGGCCGCCGGCCACTTTCGGTGTCTCAGCGAGGCCGAACACCTCTTGCAACCGTACAGCGGCGCGCGGTGGCTCGGATGCATAATCGATGGGAATGCGCGAGCCGCTCGGCACCACCAAGTGGGTCGGCACCAGACGATCGAGTTCGCGTGTGCGGTTGTAATCCAATCGTGCACCGAGAATTGCCTGTAGATCGAGGCGCGATAGGTGCTCACGCCGTAAAATCCCTTCCAAATAAGGCGCCAGCCATTCTTCAAGCGTTGTGCGTAGTCCCTCGTCGGAGCAGTCAGGCCATAACGCCGCCTGCTCGGGTGGAAGCACACGCCGCAGAAATTCAATTCGTGTCAGGAGACTGTCTGCCGCGCGCGGCAAGGCCAGGCAGTCGAGACCCATCGAGCGGATGCCGGTGATCATTGCGGGTACGGCTAACGCTGGATCCGGCTTTGCGATCGTCGCTTCCGCAAGGACCAGCGCACGATAGCGGCGTTCACGACGGGCCACGACGATGTTTTGGCGATGGTCCCATTCGACTCGTTCGCCACTCTCGATCTCCTCACCGAGGCGAGCCAGTAGTGCCTCCTGACCAACAGCTGCCGCGAGGTGGATGCGGGCTTCTCGTTCGCCCCCATCGAGATCAGCTACTACAATGAATTCACTGCGGGTGAGCGCATCCGGGCCGACAAAGGCGGCGCCACGCCCATTAGCGAGCAGATAGCGTGGTGTATCGGCACGGCGTCGTCCGATGCGATCGGGGTAGGCTTCGGATAGCAGCAGACCGGGATCGGCATCGATCACACCGCCGCCTGCGTCCCGTTCCAACAGACCGGCGAGTCGGCGGACGCGCGTGAGCGCGCCGCGGTCAACCTCCAGTCCGGCGACTGGCCGCCCTTCCAGTAGATCAAGGCGCGCCTCGAGCGAGGCGCTGCGTTCGCCGGGCCGGGAACGCGCGAAGTCGCGCTCACCGAGCACGGCTGCGAGCCGCGCCGCCATGCGCGCGGCCGGACCGCGCCGTGCGGACAGCAGCATCCGGGCCAAGCGCGGATGCAGCCCCATTGCCCCCATCCGCCGTGCCAACGCGGTGGGTTGTCCTGCCCGGTCCAATGCGCCGAGCGCTTCGAGGAGATCACGCGCCTGCGCCAAGTGTGCCGCTGGCGGCACATCCAAAAAAGAAAGTTCACTGACATCAGTGCCCCATAGGGCGAGATCTAAGGCAAGCGGCGCGAGATCGGCTTCCAGAATTTCCGGCGCCGTGGCGGCCGCAAAACGCCGTTCTTCTGCTTCGGTGTACAGGCGGTAGCAGACCCCCGGTGCCAGACGACCGGCACGGCCGCGTCGTTGTTCCGCTGCCGCGAGGGAGACGGGCAGCGTTTCTAAGCGGCTCATACCGCTGCCGGGATCAAAGCGTGCGCGCCGTGCGAGCCCGGAGTCCACCACAATGCGGATGCCCTCGATCGTCAGGGAGGTTTCCGCGATGCTAGTCGCGAGCACGATTTTACGTTCGCCGGTAGGCGAAGGTCGTAAGGCGGCGTCCTGCGCATCGGGTGCAAGCTCGCCCATCAGCGGCAGAATGCGCGTCCTTGGCGGTAGCCCTATCGTCTCCAGGTTGCGCGCGGTACGGTGAATCTCCGCGGCGCCTGGCAGGAACACGAGTGCATCCCCGGTAGCTTCCTCCAGTGCGCGACGCACCATAGCGGCCAACTCCCGCTCCAAATGTTCGACCGGGCGACGGGCGTGGATGACATCGACCGGATATTGGCGACCGGTGCTGGTCACGCGCGGGGCGCCGCCTAGTAGCGCCGCAACAGCGGCCCCGTCGAGCGTCGCCGACATGACCAGTAAGCGCAGATCCGAGCGCAGGTTGCGGCGTGCATCCAAACAAAAGGCAAGGCCTAGATCTGCCGTGAGACTGCGTTCGTGGAACTCGTCGAAGATGACGCAGCCTACGTCTTCTAGCGCAGGATCCGATTCGAGGCGCCGCGTCAGAATGCCTTCCGTAATCACTTCGATACGTGTCGCCGCCGATACCTTCGATTCCAGCCGCATCCGATACCCAACGCGGCCGCCCGGCGATTCGCCCAGCGTGCTCGCGAGGCGCGTAGCGACTGCCCGTGCGGCCAGGCGCCGCGGCTCCAGCAGGAGAATTTTGCGTCCCGCCAACCAGGGTGCGTCGAGCAGCACGAGTGGAACGACCGTGCTCTTACCGGCACCTGGCGGCGCCTCAAGTACCGCAGTGCCGTGCTCGGCGAGGGCGCGCGACAGTTCTTCCGTAACAGCGCGGATGGGCAGATCGGGTAGCACGGCGCGTTAGTTGGTGAAGCGTAGGCGCAGGTCCAACTCGCGACGCACCAAGACGTACGCGATGAGCGCCTGCAGAACGACAGCGCTGACCGATAGGTACCACACGTATTCGATACGAAATCCCGGCTGGTGTGACCAATAAAGCGCGGGCACAGCGAAGGTCGCAAGGCGGGTGCCACTGGCCAGTACCGACGGCCAGGTATGACCCAGCGCCTGGAATATGCCTGAGCAAGCAAACGCGAAACCACTGAGTATGAAATTCCAAGAGATTACATGCAGAAAAGTAGTGCCTACTGCAATCGTTGCTGGGTCCGCGGTAAAGAGGCTAATGAGATGCGCCCCGCGCCACTGGCACAGCAGCATCAGTACCAGCATGACACCCGCACCCATGAGGGTCCCCTCGCGAAAAGTCTGACGCACTCGTTCAGCAGAGCGGGCGCCGAAATTCTGTGCGGCCACGGGCGCAATGGCGAACGAAATAGCCATCGCCGGCAGAAAGAAGGTTTGCATGATACGAGAGGCGATACCGAAGCCCGCCTGGGAGGCCGCACCGAAGTCGCGCACCACGGCGTAAACAACGACTTGATAGACGAACAGGAGTCCAAATTCAAATCCCGAGGGCAAGCCGATATTGAGGATCCGCTTCCAAGTTTTCACACGGGGTTGCCAGAGTTCCGGGTGGAACTCGACGTATTTTTCCAGCCGCAAATAGTAGTAGGCGAGCAGAACGACCCCGACCGCCACGGCCAGTGAACTGGCCAACCCCGCGCCGGCAGCCCCGAGTGGGTGGTGTGTGCCGATGCCGGCAATCAGGATCGGTGCGAGCACTGCGTTGACCAGTACGGTCGCCAACTGGACGGTCATCGTTGGCCGGACAACGCCGGTGCCGCGCAGCGCAGACCCCAAGGCCATCATGGCGAACTGTAGGGCAAGGCCCGGGATGTACCAGCGCAAATATTCGGAGCCGGCGGCGGTCGTTGCCGCATCCGCACCCAGTCCTCGCATGTAGGGTCCGACGAGCGCATAGCCGCCGCACAGCGCAATGGCGGCGCACAGGCCAGCAAGGAGGAGGGACTGATTGAAAACGAGGTTCGCCGCAGCGCGATCTTTGGCGCCGACCGCCTGCGCGATCAGGGCCACGGTGCCGACGGCGAAGACCTGCGTCAGGGCCATCACCGCGAGCGCAAAGGCGCCGCCAGCCCCAACCCCTGCCACGGTGGCATTGCCCAGGCGGGACACGAAATAAAGATCCACCAAGTAATACAGGGTTTGGACCAACATCCCGACCATCATCGGGACCGCCATGGTGAGCACATGGCGGGAAATCGAGCCTTGCGTCAGATCCTTCACGCTACGCTGCCAAAACCGTGGCAATACGGGTCGGTCGGATCAAGGACTAAGGTCAGTTCCGCGGTGATGTAAGCCGTGCCGGTGATCGTGGGGATGACTTCTCCCTCTGACCATTCGATATGGCCTTCGAAGACACTACCGACGATGCTCTCCTGTCGCCATGTTTGGCCTGGCGCTAGTTTGCCTGCAGCCACGAGGCAAGCGAGTTTGGCGCTGGTGCCTGTGCCGCAGGGAGAGCGGTCGTAGGCTCGGCCTGGGCACAACACAAAATTGCGGCTGTCAGCACCCGGTGTTGGGGAGGGCGCAAATAACTCGATGTGGTCGATTTCCGCGCCGTCTTCGCCGGTGATGCGCTGTGCCTCCAGCGCTTGCTTGAGTGCCGAGGTGTATTCGATCAGTGCCTCCGTTCGGTTGAGCTCGAGCGTTTGCCCGTGGTCCTCGCATAGGAAAAACCAGTTGCCGCCCCACGCGATATCGCCGTGTACTCGACCGCGACCGGGAATGTCGACCGCAACCCCTGCACGATAGCGCCGCGCTGGTACGTTGCGCACTGCAACCCGTCCGTCATCGTGCAATTGCGTGGTCACAACCCCCACCGGCGTCTCGATTCGGTGGATGCCGGGCTTCAGCCGTCCTAGGTGGGCGAGGGTACGTACCAGTCCGATCGTGCCGTGACCACACATGCCGAGGTAGCCGACATTGTTGAAAAAAATAACACCTGCGACGGCCGTCGGATCGGTGGGCGGGGTCAGCAGCGCGCCGACCAAGACGTTGTTGCCGCGCGGTTCGTTGCAAACTGCAGAGCGGAAATGATCGTGTTGTTCGCGCAGTTGGCGTACCCGATCGACGAGATCACCGGATAGCGGTGGCCCGCCCTCGAGCACGACCCGTGTGGGCTCTCCGCCTGTATGCGAGTCGACGGCCGTAAGACGCTGCATAGGAAACCTCTGAACAGACAGTACAGACCCGCAGGGCGGGTAGGGCGGATTCTGCGCTATCCGATGGCTCCTTCCAAAGCCCCCCGGGGGAAAGATGCCCTGCCTCTACTGCCAGACCTGGCCTGCACGCGGTGTCGACGCGTTACACTCCGTGCATGTGGCGCGTTCTGGTGATGGCCCTGATTTTTCTGGCTGGCTGTGGCGGAGCGCCGCAGCGGCAGCCGAACGCATTAGCCGCGCCTGTGGCGCCAACCACGCAGAGCCCGGCCGCTACCGCGGCGCGCCTTGCAGTGGCTTTGGTCGGCGCGCCGTATCGTTTCGGTGGCGCGGCTCCGGACGGCTTCGACTGCAGTGGTCTAGTCTGGTACGTCTATCACAGCGCTGGGGTTTTGGTGCCGCGAACGGCCGCGGAGCAACGCGTGGCCGTTCGGCCGGTGGACGTGGATCACCTCGAGCCAGGTGATCTGGTGTTCTTTCAGACGCCGCTAAATCATGTGGGCATCTATATTGGCGGCGGTGAATTTGTGCATGCGCCGGCAACAGGCCGTACGGTAGAACGGATGAGTTTGCACTCGCCCTTTTTCTTACTAGGGTTTGCAGGCGCGGGTCGGCCCGTTTCCTGAGTCAGTTCGGCAGGTTTGCCCGCGATAGTGCTTCATAGGCGATCAGTTCAACTTGCGGCGACCAATAACAGGGCTTCACCGGCTCATCACGCAGCAAGTCGGTGGTCAGATACTTCTTGTTGTCGTCGCAGAAGATGGTGACGACCACCGCCTCGGGGCCGAGTCGATCTTGCGCAATCAGCGCTCCGACGAGGTTGGCCCCGGAGGAGATACCGACCCCGAGACCCAGTTCGCTAGCCAGGCGTTGTGCCATGAGGATCGCATCGCCGTCGGCAACGGCGATCACCCGATCAAGCGCATCGAGGCGGATGATTGGTGGGATGAATTCATCGGATACCCCTTGGATCCGGTGGCGACCGACTTTGCAGCCGGTCGAGAGCGTCGGCGACTCCGCCGGTTCGAGCGGGTAGATCTGGATCGCTGGATGTAGCGACTTCAAGTACTGGCCTACGCCCATGACGGTCCCGCCAGTGCCGACGCCGGCGACGAAAGCATCGGCGGTCAGGCCGCGAGCGCCCAACTGCGCTGCGATTTCCGGTCCAGTTCCCAACTGGTGCGCTTCCACATTCGCCAGGTTGGAAAATTGGCGTGGTAGAAAAACATTCTCTTCGCGCCGTTCGAGTTCTTCACACAAGCGAATGCTGCCTAGAAATCCTCCCTCATCGTGAGAGACGGGTCGGATCGTGGCGCCGAAGGCGCGAATGAGAGAGACGCGCTCCTGGCTCATCCAGTCCGGCATGCAGATTTCGACGGGGTGCCCAAGTGCTTTACCTATGGCAGCGAATGAAATTCCCGTATTGCCGCTCGTCGCCTCGGCGATTCGATCACCCGGGCGAATGCGACCTTCGCGATAGGCCCGCTCCAGAATGTGCAGTGCCATTCGGTCTTTGATGCTGCCCGTGAGATTGAGGTGTTCGGCCTTGGCGTAGATGACGCGCGCCTCACCGCGGTAGCGCAAATGGACTGCCAAGAGCGGCGTATTCCCGACCATGCCGCGGATGCCGCGAAAGCGGCCGAGGCATTCATTGTGGGTCTTCGGTTCATTCATGGGCTGGCGTCCGACGGCTAGACACTATCCTACCAATAGGGAGGTCCCTGTGCTGTGGCGCCACCGTTCGCATCCCGGTCAATGCTCGTATTAAGTGTGCTTCATACTTGTGGAGAACTCTTAAAGTCCGCGCAAGATGTCCTCCACGCCCACCCCAAGGGCGCGCACTTGAAACCAGGAGTGAGTCCATGAAGAAGTTTGTTCTGATCGCTGCCGCCCTGACGCTCGCTATTCCCGCTTTCGCGCAGACTGCGGGTACAGCGCCGAGTGCGTCGGCTCCCGCTGCGGAGTCGGCCGCGAAGCCGGCGAAGCACCACAAGAAGGGCAAGAAGGCCAAGAAGGAAGCGGCGGCACAGTAAGCCTCGCGAACGCCAGGTCGGATAGAGCTGGCGTCAAGGGCCCCGGGAGCTAGTCTCCCGGGGCCCTTTTTTATTACCAGACGTGGACGCGTTCTTCAGGTTTCAGATACAGCGCGTCACCGGGCTTTACCCCGAACGCTTGATACCACGCGTCGAGATTGCGAACCACACCGTTCACGCGGTACATGCCGGGGCTGTGTGGATCAGTCAGTAAACGATTGCGTAGCGCCTCGTCACGAATCAGGGTCCGCCAGACCTGCGCCCAACCGAGGAAGAAGCGTTGGTCACCTGACACCCCATCCAGCACGGGGATCGGCTTTTCGCCGGCTGCCCGATGGTAGGCCGCGTAAGCGATCGAGATGCCACCGACATCGCCCAGATTCTCACCTAGGGTGAGGCGGCCGTTGACCTTAATGCCCGGTAGCGGCTCGAAGGCAGAGTATTGGTCTGCCAGATGATCACCGAAGACCTTAAACGCGCTGACGTCTGCTGGCTTCCACCAGTCGCGTAGTACGCCCTTGTCATCTGATTTCGCGCCTTGATCATCGAAGCCATGACTCATCTCGTGACCAATCACGCCGCCGATGCCGCCGTAATTCACGGCGGGATCTGCCTTCGGATCGAAGAATGGCGGCTGCAGAATGGCTGCAGGGAACACGATCTCATTGAAGATCGGATTGTAGTAAGCGTTGATCGTTTGCGGCGACATGAACCATTCATCTCGATCCGTAGGCTTGTGCAGACGCGCCAACTCGCGTTGCCACGTGAACAGAGCTGCACGCTCCATGTTGCCGAATGCATCGCCGCGGATGATTTGCAAGCTGCTGTAGTCGCGCCAATGGTCCGGATAGCCAATTTTTGGCCGGAAGGTGGCCAACTTCCGCAATGCGGCCTCGCGGGTGTCTGCTGACATCCATTGGGCAGCGCCGATACGTTCGGCGTAAGCGGCGCGGAGATTTTCGACGAGTTGGACGGCGGCGTCTTTTGATTCGGGCGGGAAATATCGCTCGACGTAGAGGCGGCCGAGCGCTTCACCTAGCGCGCCGTTGGCGGCGCCTACGGCGCGCTTCCAGCGTGCCCGCTGTTCGGGTTGCCCGGATAGCGTGTGATCATAGAAATCAAAGGCTTCTTTGTCGTACGGCGAGGGAAGCACGGCGGCGTGATGAGCAAGGAAATGATAGGCGAGATAGCCGCGCCAATCGCCAACGGCGGTTGTGCGGAACAAGTGCGCTAACCCGGGCACTGCCGATTTCTCCGACACGATTACGGTCCCTGGGTCCGTCAAGTCCGCGCCAGCGAGCAGGCTGTCCCATGGAAATTCGGGTGCGAATTGCTTGAGTTCAGCGACGGACATGGGGTTGTAGGTGCGATCGCGGTCACGACGATCGGCCCGCGGCCAATGTAGCTTTGCGATTTCCGTTTCTAATTTTACGATCTGTTCTGCGGTCTTACCGGCATCCGGGTAGCCCGCCAGGTGCAGCATGCGTTCGATGTGGGCCTGATAAGCGGTCCGTACCGACTTAAACTGGTCTTCGTCGCGCAGGTAGAAATCGCGGTCAGGCAAGCCAAGACCGCCGTG
>CAIVRI010000066.1 GCA_903908265.1 uncultured Pseudomonadota bacterium | reverse complement strand
TGGTCTA
Source organism: uncultured Pseudomonadota bacterium (assembly GCA_903908265.1). Classification (GTDB taxonomy): domain Bacteria; phylum Pseudomonadota; class Gammaproteobacteria; order Steroidobacterales; family Steroidobacteraceae; genus CAIKZZ01. The sequence continues at coordinate 24,708 of CAIVRI010000066.1, read as the reverse complement.
CAGCACGCCCGCGCAGCCCCAACGATCACACAGTGCCACCGTCACGCACGACGGTCGCTGGCTGGTGATCACGACGATGGAAGGCACGGATGACCGCTACGAGATTTTGGTGCAGGACCTGCGCCGCGGTGGCCCGCCGCGGGTACTGTTCCCGGGACTGGAGCACAGCTGGTCACTGGCCGGCTCGGTGGGGGATCGCCTCTACTGGCGCACCAATCACAGCGCGCCGCGGTACCGCGTGGTCTCGGTCGACGCCGCTACACCGGGCGCACCGCTGATCCCGGTAGTCGCCGAGGGCGCGGGCACGCTAGACGATGCCGCGATCGTCGGTCAGCGACTGGTCGTCAATGCCCTCGAGGACGCCAAGAGCGTCGTGCGCACCTATGCGCTCGATGGCAGCGACGTGCACACGCTCGCTTTACCGGGTCTGGGCACGGTCAGCGGCTTTGAGGGCGACCCGGAGCATGCCGATAGTTACTACGGCTACACCAGCTTCACGACCCCGGAAACGATCTACCACGTGGATCTGCACACAGGCGTCTCCAGTGTGTTTCGGGCACCAAAACTGCCTTTTAATCCGCAGGACTACACGGTCCGGCAGGAGTTTTACACCTCCAAGGATGGCACGCGTGTGCCGATGTTTATCGTGGCGCGTCAGGGCATCGCCAAGGGTCCTCGTCCAACCATTCTGTACGGCTATGGCGGCTTCAATATCTCCCTCACACCCAGCTACAGCCCCGCACGTCAGGCGTGGTTAGACCTCGGTGGGGTTTGGGTGGTAGCCAACCTGCGTGGGGGTGGCGAGTATGGCAAGACCTGGCATGAGGACGGACGACTGCTCAAAAAGCAGAACGTGTTCGACGACTGCATCGCCGCTGCGGAGCATCTGGTGCAAACGCAGGTGACGAGCACGCGTCAGTTGGCCTTACTCGGCGGCTCGAACGGCGGCCTGTTGGTCGGTGCCGTCATCAATCAGCGACCGGATTTGTTTGCCGCCGCCGCGCCGGAAGTGGGCGTCATGGATATGCTGCGCTACCCGGAGTTCACGGCCGGCCGTTACTGGGTCGATGACTATGGCAGCCCGGCGCAGGAGGCCCATTTTCGCAACCTGCTGTCGTACTCGCCGTACCACAACGTGCGCGCCGGCGTGACCTACCCCGCCATTCTGGTCACCACCGCCGACACCGACGATCGCGTCGTGCCCGGGCACAGTTTCAAGTACACGGCGAAATTGCAATCTGCGGCACTCGGACCGCAACCACACATCATCCGGATCGAGACGCGCGCCGGGCACGGCTCGGGCAAGCCGACGGACAAACAGATCGCCGAGACGACGGATCTGTGGGCCTTTCTCGGTCACTACACCGGATTGACGGCAGGCAAGCCACGCTGAGCTGAACCCGTCGCGTGCGCAGGGAGGCCGGCAACGGCAGCCCTGCGCACGCGGTTCACCATCCAAGGGCGAGGTACCCGCCCGTTGCGCTCAGGCGTAGCGGGTCGCCATGACGTCAAAAGACAGCGGCTGGATGCGATCGGCGTGACCGGCGCAACCGAAGGCCTCGAAGCGATCCTTGCAGATCCCTTGCGCCGCCTTCTGCGCCTGCCCCAGATACTTGCGCGGATCGAACTCTGCTGGATCCTTGGCCATCGCACGGCGAATCGCCCCGGTCATCGCCAGACGGATGTCGGTATCGATATTGATCTTGCGCACACCATGCTGAATGCCGCGTTGAATCTCTGCGACCGGCACGCCATAGGTTTCCTTCAACGCGCCGCCAAACTCGCGAATCACCGCCAGCCATTCCTGCGGCACACTCGATGATCCATGCATCACCAGATGCGTGTTCGGACAAGCCGCATGAATCTGCGCGATGCGATCGATCGCGAGAATGTCACCGGTCGGCTTACGGCTGAACTTGTACGCGCCGTGGCTCGTGCCAATCGCGATCGCCAGGGCATCCACACCGGTCTTGGCCACGAAATCACGTGCCTGCTCGGGGTCGGTGAGCAACATGTCATGCGTCAGTTTGCCCGCGGCGCCCACGCCGTCTTCCTCGCCGGCCTCACCCGTCTCCAGCGACCCGAGGCAGCCAAGCTCGCCTTCGACCGACACGCCGACCGCGTGTGCCATGCCGACAACGGTGCGCGTCACCTCCACGTTGTATTCATAACTCGACGGGGTCTTGCCGTCGGTCATCAGCGAGCCGTCCATCATTACGCTCGAGAAACCGGAGCGAATGGAGGCCTGACAGACTGCAGGAGACACCCCGTGATCCTGATGCACGCACACGGGGATGTCCGGATACGATTCGACTGCCGCTAGCATCAGATGACGGAGGAATGCTTCACCGGCGTACTTGCGCGCGCCCGCCGAGGCTTGCAGGATCACCGGACTGCGCGTCTGCTTTGCCGCATCCATGATCGCTACAACCTGCTCGAGGTTATTGACGTTGAAGGCCGGCACGCCGTACTGGTGTTCGGCGGCATGATCGAGGAGCTGGCGAAGCGAGATGAAAGCCATCGGTAAAATCCTTTAGCAAGAAAAGCGTACAAGTAAGCCTTATTATGCCGAATCCCGCGCGGCAGTGGCGGCCAGCAAACCGGGCAATTGCGCAAGCCCCTCCACATGTGCGTCCGCCGGCAACAGGCGCGGATCCTCGCCGCCGTTATACCCATAGGGAACCACCACCACCGGTATGCCGGCGGCCTGTGCCGCGCTCACGTCGTTGGAGGAGTCACCGACCATGAGCGCCGCGGTCACAGGCACGCCTAAGACGCGCAGTGCATGCAACAGCGGTGCAGGGTGTGGCTTGTGTTGGGCACAGGTATCCCCACCCACCACCAACTCGAACACATCGAGTACACCGCCGTCCGCCAGCGAGCACAGCGCCAGATCGCGTCGTTTATTGGTCACCACCGCCAGTCGATAGCCGCGCGAGCGCAACACATCCAAGCACTCGCGCACACCAGCAAAGGGCTGCACCAGTACATCACGATCCGCATGTAAGGCCTCGTAATGGTGGAAGAAACCCGCCAAAATGCGCGCCCGTCCGGTGGCGTCGAGCGACTGCGCGGCGGTCACGCGATCGACCAGCACAGCGGCGCCGCGACCGACCCCTGCCAACACGGTAGCCAGCGGCAAGGCCGCCAAACCCTCGGCCAGCAAGGCGCGATTTAGCGCCCGCGCAATGTCGGGTAGGGTATCGAGCAGCGTCCCGTCGAGATCGAATAGGATCGCTTGTATAGGTCGTTGGGCAAAGGTCGTCATGGGCGCCATTCTGCCACCGTCAAGCCGTGCGTTTGGTCGTCACTTGAGCCGCAGACGCCAAGCGCGGACACTCTACGCTCTAGCGGAGGGAACGACGATGCGCGATCTATTTGATGCGGCCCGAGTCTATGCTGCCCAAAACCCGGCCGAACTGGCGGCCGAATACGACCGCGTGGCCGAAAGTTACGACCAAGTACTGGTCGGCGAGCATGACTGGCGGATGCCAGAGATCATGGCCGGACTGGTCGCCTGGCTACTGCCCCGGGAGGCGCGCTTGCTGGATGCGGCCTGTGGGACCGGGCTCATCGGCGAGCACCTGGCGCGCTATGGCTTCACGCAGATCGAGGGCCTGGATCTCTCCGCCGGGATGCTAGAAGTTGCCCGACGCAAGGGGGTCTACGGGCCGCTCACCTGCACTGCCCTCGGCGCCCCCCTGCCCTATGCGACCGCCACCTTTGACGCCTTCACCGTGGCCGGCGCCTTCACGCCCGGGCATGCACCGGCCAGCGCGCTGGACGAATTACTGCGTGTCACGCGGGCCGGGGGCTACGCGATCTTTTCTTTACGGGACGACCTGGCACAGGCCGATTTCCACGTCGCGTTGGCCGCGCAGGCGGCCGCAGGCCGATGGTCGCTCGTGCACGTCGGCGCCGCCTTCCAGTCGCTACCCAAGGCAGAACCGCACGTCCGCAACCGTTTATACGTGTACCAAGTGATCTAGAAGCGCGTCTCTTCAACGTAAAATTCGCATATTAGTTACAAGTTTAAAAAGTTTTTACCTCTGAAATACAATGACTAACACCTATTTAATATTTTTCGTATCAAGTCGTCCTGCACGCTGCCCGCGCCCATGCCGTTTGGTACCGCGCCCACTGGGGAGTACTTGAGTCCGTGCTACCAGCAGAACCGAACGGTAGCAATCTCTACCGTGCCGACCTCGTCCTGGCCGTGCTGCGCAGTTATGACGCGCGCTGCGGGCAGTCGCTGTTAGCGCGCGCGCGCGGGGAATCCGCCGCGGAATACGCCCTGCGCGCCTATGTGGCACCCTTTGCGCTGCTCGCCCACGATGCCGCAGCAACCCCCCGTTTCACTTACGCGAACCAGACGGCTCAACGACTGTTTGAACGCGACTGGAATGGGCTGGTCGGCCTGCCCTCGCACTTATCGGCCGAACCCGACGCGCGCGAGGCCCGGCTGCAACTGCTCGAGCGGGTCCAGCGTGAAGGCTACTGCAACGACTACACGGGGGTACGAATCTCGGCCTCAGGGCGGCGTTTTACCCTCATCGGCGGGTCTGTCTGGACCGTTTCAAATGGGGAGGGGCACGCCATCGGTCAAGCCGCCGCGTTTGCCGATTGGGCAGAAATACTTCACTAATTGCACCCGCGTCGTATCATGCGATGCAGAAGCCGGCAGATTCCTACAATGCAAGGCTATAATGCACCCGACCCGAGGGGAGATCCGCCTTGATCAGCCTGACTGAAGAACTGACCTTGCTTGCTGTCGAAGACGACGGCCGCATCGCCTATACGGCTGGTTCACCGAATTTCGCGATGGCGCTGGTAGGCGCGTGCATCATCGACTTGAACAATGCGGGCCGCGTCGACGCGGATCTGGCGGCCTTGAACGTCCTGAGCACCGAACCCACCGGACTGGCGGCCCAGGATCGCGTCCTCGAACTACTCGGCGCCGGCCCCAGCCAAACCACCGAGCGCTGGGTGCTCGAACTGCAGGCCGACGCGCCCGCACTCATTCGTATGACACTCGGGCAATTGCAGCAGCGCGGTATTTTGCACCTGACCGAGAAGCGTTTCCTCTGGGCCCTGCACACCCGTCGCTACCCTATTGATGACGGCGGCAAGGAACAGAAGGAAGCCAAGCTGCGCATTCTCGCCGCGCTGCTCTCTGAAGGGCTGCCCACGCCACATGATTCGATCTTGATCGGACTGGCGGTTGCGGGTGGCCTGTTGGAGGCCTATCTGTCGAAATCCGAAATCGCCCGTCTGGCCGAGCGCATCGATGAAATCGGTGGGCTTGACCTCGTGGTGCGCGGCGTCGAGTCGGCCATCCGCTCCGACGCCGAAGTCCGTGCCCACGCCATTATGCTTTCCATCCATTGAGACCAGCCGAAGAGGCCTTACCTTGAATATCACGAACGACACCGATAACAAGACCACCACCATCCACGTCGCCGGTCGACTCGATTTCGAGGCCGCCGGCGCTTTCCAGAAGGAGATCGAGTCTGCCGTTGCAGCCGCCGCGGCCGCCGGCAATGCCTTGATCATCGACTGCGCTGGCCTCGAGTACGTCTCGAGCGCTGGCCTGCGCGTCTTCTTGGTTGGTGCCCGCGCTGCCAAGGGCGGCAGCGTGCCCTTTGCGGTCTACGCGCTGACCGCCGCGGTCAAGGAAGTCTTTGAAGTCAGCGGCTTCGGCCGAATCATTGATGTACTGAATGATCGTGCCGGCGCACTGGAAAAGGTCGGCCGCACCGCGTGAGCGTAGCGCGCACCGCCGTAGGTGCAGAGGCAGCGGCCCTCGGGCCGCTGCAGTCTTTTTTGGCCGATTTCTGGTCCAGCGAGGGCCTATCGGAAGCAGAGCGCTTTCCGTTCGAGCTCGCACTCGAAGAAGTGTTCATGAATATCGTGATGCACGGCAGTCAGGGCTTGACCGGTGTCCGGGCCGTCGTGGCCCTAGAGCACGTCGACCAGGCCTTTACACTCACGGTCAGTGACACGGGCAATCCGTTTGATCCGCTGGCCGCCCCGCCACCGGACACCGAGGCCGCGATGGAGGATCGCCCCATCGGCGGCCTCGGCATTTACCTGATACGAACAATGATGGATGTGGTCGAGTACCGTCACGAGGACGGTCACAACGTCCTCGTGATGCACAAACGTTTAGGCGCCGAACCCGCTTAAGCGCCCTGCGCTGCCCGACGTGGACCCAGTGCCTTCGCCATGTCGGATACAGCCACTTCATCCAAGGGATAGAAGTGCAAGACGCCGGCGGCGACCAGCGCAATCATCGCAGGAATGACGCTCATCATGAGCACAATGCCGTGCAGTGTCCCCGTGGACTGCGCCACATTTGGCTGATAGCCAAAATACGCAAGCAGCCATCCGGTACCGGCGCCGCCTAGAGCCCAGCCCACCTTCTGCGAGAAGGACGCCGCCGAAAACACCAGCCCGGTCGCACGCCGACCGCTCTTCAACTCCGAATAATCTGCCGTATCGGCATACATCGACCAAATGATAGGGGCCGTCGGCGCAGTTGCCAGACTGATCAAACCGTGCAAGGTCCAGATCGCATGAATGTTACCGACCGGAACGAAATAGAAGGCCAGAGTCAGCGCTGAAGTCATTAACATGGACCACGTGTAAAAGCGCTTCTTGCCAAATCGCTGCACTAATGGGGCTGAGGCCACCACGCCTACAAGAAAAGCAACGGCGCCAATTGTCATGGCTGTGCCGAAGCCACCGTGCCCACCGGGCACCACATAATCGAAGTAATACAACATCACCGCGCTACGCATATTGCCGCAGGTCAGCGCCGCCACCCCAACGAGACTCAGAATGACCCAGGGACGGTTTCTACGCAGATCGCGCAGATCCTCTTTGAGATTTTGCCGTTGATCAGCGACCGGTTGCACTCGCTCGCGCGTAAGCAAGAAAGTCAGCACAAAGAATACGACGGCCACCAGCGCATACACAATCATGGCCGCCTGCCAGCCGCGCGGCGCGATGCTCGATCCGCCAAAGTACTGCACTAGCGGATCGGTACACCACACCAAAATAAAAATCGGCAGAAAGCCGAAGACGAAACGATAGGCCGAAACCCCACTACGCTCGGCAGAGTCAGAACTGAGCACCCCGAACAGCGCCGAGTAAGGAATATTAATCGCCGAGTAAAAGAACATCATCAGCGTCAGGGTGACGTAGGCATAGGCCAGTTTCTGGCCCCCGGCCAGCGCCGGCACCGTAAAGGTCGCGACCGCCGACAGTGCCAACGGCACTGCCATCCACAGCAGATAGGGGCGAAACCGGCCATACCGGGTCCGCGTCCGGTCTGCCACGATACCGATCAATGGATCGATGATCGCATCCGCTGAACGGGTCACCAGCATCATCGTACCCATAGCCGCTGCGCCTAGCAGAAAGACGTCGGTGTAGTACTTCGCGATGTAGATCGCGAACATCTGCCAGAAGAAATTCGACGCGAAATCGCCGAATCCATAGCCAACCTTGTCCAGCACCGAAAGCCGTACGCGATCTGTCATTACCGTTGCGCTCCACATGAAAATCCAGCCACTCAACAATATTAGAGCAAGCCAAACAAGTCATTGACCCGTTCTATCGCATCGACCGCATCGGCACCCACTGTGACGGGCGCGAGCGCATGCAGGAACCAAAAAATCAACATCAGTACATCATCCCGCGCTTGCAGGACTGGCGCTCATCGCGCAATCGTCTCAACCAGAGGCCTTCAAAAAAAGCACTTCCAGACGCAGTCATCGTCCACCTGCCGGATCACCCGATCTTCGCGTAGGGCACTGCACCTGCTGCGGGGGCGGCCAGCGCCAGCGCGCCACCTGTCCGCTCATATACGCGGACGTAATCGACGACGAACTCCGCCGGAAAAGGAGTCGATGGATCGGGCGCGCCTGGCAAACCACCACCAATAGCCAGATTGAGAATCAGATGGAATGGACGGTCAAAAGGCGCCGGCCACGGATTCAGATCATCAGGCCCCGTCGGCGCGAGCCCGCCCTCGGGGCCGCGTCCGCTAGCGCTCCACCAAAAGCGCTGTTCCGCATACACCTTACCGTCCACAAACCAGCGAATCACCCCGGGATCCCATTCCACCGCGTAGACGTGAAAGCTTTCTGCGCTGCTGCCGTGGGGCAACGTATGAATCACCGTGCGATGATCGCGGTAGGGCCACGCGGCGCCGAAATGAATGCTGCCAAGCACCTCGTTGGGGCGCCCACCCACGACCTCGAGTACGTCGATCTCACCGGATGCCGCCCAACCGCCGTAGTGTTCCTCGCTCGGCAGCAGCCAAAAGGCGGGCCACAACCCTTGTCCCGCCGTCATGCGCGCACGGCATTCAAAGCGTCCATAGGCCTGACTGAACATCGGTGGACCCGCCGCGCGACGGGTGCGAATGCGGGCGGAGGTAAACGCACACCCTTCGTACTCCTCCCGCTGCGCTCGAATGACGAGGCAGCCTGCCTCAATACTCAAATTCTGAGGTTCTTCCGTATAGTACTGTTGCTCATTATTCCCCCAGCCAGGTACCCACTGGTTGGCCCGCGGATCATGGAAGCCGTTACTGAACTCTGGCGCCCACCGTGTTCGATCCAGTTCGCTACCGTCAAACTCATCGGACCAGACCAAAGTCCAACCAGCAAGTAGGTCAGAGGGTGGTGAATCCGCGCTCACCGCACCGTACTCAGGACGGTTCGCGGTCAAGAACGCGCAACACCACACCAGCACTGCGCTCGCGTGTGGCCTTCTGTAATGCGCGGTACCATACGGCGCTGCTCTTGGGTGTTCGCGCCTGCGTCCGGTAGTCCACATGGACGATGCCAAAACGCTTGGTATAGCCATGCGCCCACTCGAAGTTATCCAGCAGGCTCCAGGCAAAATAGCCAAGCACATCCACGCCCGCCTGACGCGCCTGCGCCACCGCCTCGATATGCGAGGCCAGATAGCGGACACGTGCGTCGTCGTGCACGACCCCATCAATACACTGGTCTGGGTAAGCCGCACCGTTCTCTGTGATGTAGATCGGCGGTAATCGATAGTCACGCTGCAGTCGCGTCAGCAGCTCGGTCAGACCAGTCGGATAGACCTCCCAACCCATGTCGGTGAGCTCCAACCCGCTACTGGACGGATCATAGGCGCCTTGTGCGATGGCGATGTTGCGGGTGTAGTAATTGATGCCAAGGAAATCCAACGGGACGCGAATGCGCTCGAGGTCGCCTGGCAGGACCTGTGGTGCATCCGCGCCAAGGTGCTCAAGCACGTCTGCGGGATAGGCGCCCTTGAGCAAGGGGTCCATGTACCAACGCACCAACTCACCATCTTCTAACTGCGCTTTCGCCCGATCTTCCATCAAGGCCGTCGCCGAATGCACGGGTGCTTGATTCAGTACGATTCCTAATTGTGAGCGCACACCATCCGCACGCAACGCCGTCAAGGCTTCGCCATGCGACAAGAGCAGGTGGTGAGACACTTGCGCTGCGACACGTCGATCACGCAATCCCGGCGCGAAGATTCCCTCTCGGTGACCTAATGTCGCCACGACCCAGGGTTCGTTGTGGGTTGTAATCGTGGCCGCACGATCCCCGAGTAATGCGCCCATGCGGCGCGCATAACCGACGAAGTCGGCCACCGTTTCGCGCGATTGCCAGCCGCCCCGCTGCTGCAGTGCTTCTGGCAGATCCCAATGATAAAGGGTTACATGCGGCTTGATGCCGCGCGCGAGCAAACCATCCACCAACCGGTCATAAAACGCGATACCCGTATCATTCCAAGGCCCATGACCGTTAGGTTGCACGCGCGACCAACTGATCGAGAAACGGTAATGACCCACACCGAGCGCGACCAATAGGTCGAGATCCGACTCCCAACGTGTCAGATGACTGCACGCCTCACGTCCGTCGCTGCCATCCAGGATGGTGCCCGGACGGGCGCAGAACGTATCCCAGATTGACGGTCCACGACCATCACCCGCCACCGATCCTTCGATCTGAAAGGCGCTGGTCGCAACGCCCCAGACGAACTCGGCCGGGAACATCCGGGCAATCCGCTCAGGATCCTGCGCTGGGGCCAGCAACGGTTCGGTCGGGTTCGCGCTCATCGGCTGATCCTAAAACACCATCGTTATTATTCGCACGATTCGCCTTAGCGACCGCCCCTTACTTCATGAACCCGACGTAGCCCAATGCGATCACGTCATATTCACCCACCACGGCATTAGGGTTTTTATCCCCAGTGAACTTCACCGCAACGGCGGTAACGCCACTTGCTTGCAAAGTAGCCATCGAACCGGGCGAGCACGTAAAGGACGCCAGCGGAATGGCATAGTTCAGCACGCCGAGCGCGGAGGCCTGACCCTGACCGATGGCACCGAGCGTCTGGTCATAGTTGCAGGTGGCCGTCTCGTTGCCTGAGGAGCCATTTCCCTGCGGGTCATTGGTCAACGAAATGGTGAAGACATTCACGTTGCCGTGCATCGGATCCGGCGACACGGTATTGCCCATTTGGATCAGCAGCGTACTCGCCTGACTGATATCAATCGGCGGCACCGACGTGACCCCACTACCATTGCTGGCCGGCGCTTTGACCGCGACGTAGCCGTAATCGCCCGCCGAGGTCGGTGCGGTGGACGAGGTGGTATTGCAATTGCCGTCACCATTGGCCTGCGCTTGCACGAGGTACAACTGCGTGCGATCCATATCGCCCTGCGCGGCCGAGTAGCAGCCGTAGGCATAGTTGCCACCAAAGCCAGCATACAGATCGCCACCCTGGATGGAGTGCAAGTAGGCGCCATTGGTCTGCGCGCTATAGGCCACGTAATTGGAGGCAAACAGGATGTAGGGCGACGCACTCACCGTCGTTCCACCACCGCCACCGCCACCGCCGCCCCCGCCGCCCCCGCCACCACTGGTCGGCGTCACGCCACCACCACCGCACGCCGCCAGAAAGGTCACCACGAGCGCCAACAGACCGGCGAACCGGTAGGACTTCGAACGATTACGGGTGTGCATGGATGTAGACCCCTCAGGGCGCGGCGCCCCTAATTGTAGAAATGCTTGCAGGACGCCTGAGCATCAAGAAAGCGCTTTCATGGAAATTACCACAAAGCCCGGCCACTGTGTCAACGGCTGGGCTAGCATCCTCCGATGGCCAGCCACTACGTTCCGCTGCTCACCCTGCTCGTGACGACACACTCCGTGGTCTGTTGCGGCGCGGTAATTGAAGAGTCCGTGTCCGTAGCCGTAGAGGTGCCGACGTCGCGCGGCACGCTATTCACGCACCTACCGGTCCTCGTGGTACGACCCGACGATGCGCGTGCTCACCCTCTGGCCCTGCTACTGCACGGCCGCGGCCGCGATGCCACCGAAAACCTACGGTTGGGTCGAGCCGACTTCCCAGCCAATGCCCGTTATTTGGCGCAGCGCGGATATGCGGTGCTCATTCCGACCCGAATCGGCTACGGTATCGCCGGTGGGCCGGATGTCGAAAACACCGGGCTATGTCCACACAAGTCCCTCGAGCCGGCACTGCGTACCGCCGTCAGCGAAATGACAGCTGTCCTCAGCGCCGCACAGCGACAACCGTGGGGAAATGCCGGACAGAGCGTCGCCATCGGCGAGTCCTTTGGTGGACTGATCGCCCTCGCCCTCGCGGCCGCCCCCCCCTCGGGGCTTCGCGCCGTGATCAACTTCTCCGGAGGGGACGGTGGCGATGCACTGCACCACGTCGACCACCCCTGCGACCCGGAGGCCGTCACGACCGCCCTGACCGGACTCGGTCATCGCGCTCGCGTCCCTGCACTGGTTTTGTACAGCCTTAACGACCGCTACTGGGGACCGTTCTGGCCGCAACGCTGGTTCTACGCCTGGCAGGCCGCGGGCGGATCTGGACGCTACGTCGCCTTGCCAGCCGACAAAAATAACGGGCACTTCATCTTTAACCGTAACGCAGCCGCCTGGCATGCGCCGGTCGAGACCTTCCTGACAGAGCAAGGACTGCCGTAGCGGTCACCTCAGCCACGCACCGATCGGGTGGACTCGCGGATCGCGAGGGTCGCTGACGATAATTTCGACACCGGCACCCGCCCATCCAGCAAGTCGATCATGGCCTCCGCCGCAGCCTCACCCAGCGCATTAATCGAGCGATGTACCGTGGTCAGCGGCGGGATAATGTAAGAAGACGTGGGCAAGTCGTCGAAACCGACGATCGAGATATCGTGCGGCACGCGCAAACCCCGACGGTGCAGCGCGAGCATTGCGCCGTAGGCACTTTGATCGTTGGCAGCAAATACGGCGGTGAACTCCGCCTTGGCATCCAACAAACGGGTCATCGCCTGATGACCACCCCCATCGGAGTAGTCGCCGGGGGCGACCAATTTGACGGAATACGGGATCTTGGCCGCCGCCAGCGCGGCTTTATACCCCGCCAAACGCTGCTGCGAGTCGGGATGATTCTCAGGTCCTGCGATAAACGCGATCTTGCGATGACCCTGACCGATCAGATATTCAGTGGCGAGTCGGGCACCCGGCGTTGCATCGGCATCCATCGAGTAGGAGCGCTCGGCTTCGATCGACCGGCCCGTCAGTACGATGGGGATCTTCTTGGCTAGGCGTACCAACTCCTCATCCGGCAGGCAACTGGTCACCAGAATGATGCCCTCGACCCGACGTGCCAACAGATGATCCACGCAGCGACGCTCATCGTCCTCTCGCCAGTGACCCGACAGGAACAGGACTGAATAACCAGCCCGGAATAAGGTCTTTTCGATCGCTGCGAGCGCCTCGCCGTAAAACGGCGAATCGATCGTCTGAATGACCACGCCAATACTGGAGGAGCGACCGCGGGCCAGCGAGCGCGCCACCGGGTTGGGCGCAAACTGTAACTTGGAAATCGCCGCGCGCACCGCGCGCATCTTGGACTCGCGCACTTTCGCGGTGCCGTTAAGAATCCGCGAGACGGTGCTCGGGGAGACCTTGGCTTCGGCAGCAACCATTTCCAGAGTCACGGGACCGGTCGCCTGGGGCGTCGTTGCCGCCTTAGGACCGACCAACTTGCGGCGTGTTGCCATTACATTCTCCCCTGACCCGGCCGCCAATGGCCGAGCACCAGAGTGCATCTTAACGCGCTGCAGCGTACGACGCATTTGACAAAGTCTAGAACCATTCGCTACTTTTGAAAGCGCTTTCCAACGGAAACGTACTCGTCGTGCCCCCAATCAGGCGAGCGACTACGGTACCGCACAGAAGGTTTGGGGGTTGCTGCGAGCACCGAGGGGGTGTCTGCGACCTATCGAACTGACGCAGTTCTGACGATGCCCGGTTGCAGGTAACGACGGTGAACCCTATGAAAAAGACCCTTTGCTCCCTTCGCGGCAACTGCTGGCTACCGCTTGCCGCACTGGGACTCGCGCTCGCCGGCTGCGGCGGATCCCAGAATTGGTCGCACGACGCCGCCTACGTCACGATCGGCGGCCAGGTCTCTGGGCTCACCGGCGGTAAATTGGTATTGGCCAATAACGGCAGCGACCTGCTCAGCGTCACCAGCAGTGGCACCTTCACCTTCGCGCTGAAACTGGCCCCGAACGCCACCTACGCCGTGACCGTCAAGACCCAACCGGACGGCGCAGTCTGCGCGGTGACCAGTGGCGGCACCGGCACGGCCGCAACCAATGTCGTCAACGTCGCCGTCAACTGCCTACCGGACGTCAGCGTCGGCGGTACGGTCAGCGGACTGAATGGCGGCACCGTCGTACTGCAAAACAACAACGCAGATGACCTCACGGTCGGCACGGAGGGTTCGTTTACGTTCGCGCGAAAAATTCACGACGGCGGAGCCTATGCCGTGACCGTCAAAACACCGCCCAACGGCGAGCTGTGCTACGTTGCCAACGGTGCGGGCACCGCTGCAGGCAACGTCACTTCCGTAGCCATCACGTGCTCCCCTTTCGTGCGTCGTCCGTTACCGGACATCTACCGCACCGGCAAAGCGATAGCCTACAGCGCCTATCGCGCCGGTGGACCGGGCGTGGCCGAAATGCCCTCCGACGCCAGCGTGTTGCAGGATCTGGCCCTACTCGACGCGGCTGGCTTTAACCTATTGCGTTTGTTCGGCGCGGACAACGTAGCCGAGAAGATCATCTCTTTAGCGCAGATGAACTATCCGCAGATGCGGTTTCAAGCCGGCATCTACCTGCAGGGCGCCTCCAATTCGTGCGTTGATTCCGTCAACAGCGCACAAATGAACAAAGCGATCAGTCTAGCCAATACCTACCCCACCGTCGTCTCGGTCAGTGTCGGCAACGAAACCTCCTTTGCCGGCAACCTACCCGTGGGCTGTCTTGCCAGTTACATCCAAAACGTACGGGCGCAAGTCACGCAACCGGTCACGGCCGATGACGACTACACCTTCTATGCCGGCCTCACATCTACGGGTGAGAAACCCGACACGGTGTTGCCACTGCTGGATTTCGTAGCCATCCACATGTATCCGATCAGTACTTACGGACGCTGGGATTGGCTGCAGTTGGGCGTGGCTAGCGGACCAGACCGCGCTGCTGCAATGATGCATGCCTCGCTGCAAAGTGCCGTCGACAGCTACACCGCCGTCGCAAACTATACGTATCGCGACAATACGGGCAGCACGGTCTCCATCGCCGCCTCACTGCCGATCGTCATCGGCGAAACGGGATGGAAGGCAACGCAGACGAATCCCAATTCGCAGATCGAGTTGTACGCCGCCAATCAGGTCAACCAAAAGTGGTATGTCGATCTCTTGAACAGTTGGCAGGCGGCCGGCACGGGACCGCTCACGATCTTCTACTTTGAGGGCTTCGACGAGGCGTGGAAGGGTCATGACGATGGCTGGGGCCTGTGGGATGCGTCCCGTACGGCCCGCTATGCGCTGTGCGGAAATATAGCTTTGTATGGTGATTGCCAACCCTCTGTCTATGACGGTGCCGGGTACTACCCATGATGGCCCCAGAGCGCTGCATGAATCGGGAGAAAACCGTGAATACGTTGTACCGTTCGCTCGCCTTTGCGTTGGTCGCGCTGCTCGCCAGTGGTTTGGCACAGGCCGTCAAATTCGGCGACTTTGAGCTGAACGGATTCGCGAAGGACGAATTTTCGATGTGCGACAACTGCGCACTCGGTCTGTCCAACCCGTCGTCCTACGACCCGCGCGGCGTTCTCAACCCACCGACGCCGATGCTCAACCAACCCGGACGGTCCGGTCAGACTACCGCCAATCTGGGTTTGGCGATGCTCACAGCGGGACTGAACCATGAGTTCGATAACGCGTGGTCGGTCACCGGCCGTGCGACCGCGCGCATCCGCAACAACGGTCCAGACATCTACGGCAACTACGCGATCGATTTGTATGCCGGTATTGCCTACCCCAAGTGGGGCAGTCTGGACGTCGGCAAAATCACCTCCCGTGCCTGGACGCGATCGGACTCCTTCGCCTATCCGATGGGACTCTCGAGCGCCTGGGCCGAATCCGGCGCAGGCTACGGCGTCTTCCCCGAAGCACTGCGCTATGCGACGCGAGAATTCGAGATCGGCGTTGGCAAGATTCGCTTCGAGCTGACCGGCGCCACGGCGACGCGACGTGGACCGCTGAACCCCACTTCTGCGGTCGTCGCCGGACCCAAGCCACGACTACTGGAAGCGTTCATTCAATACTCGAACGCCAAGAACTTGGTCGAAATCATCTTTCAGGGCTCGCGTGGCGGCCGCCAGAGTTCCTTTTCCAAAGGCGCCTTCTACGGCGCGCAGGGCGACACCAACGGCCCCTCCACCTCGCCGGACTATCAGGCGCCGACCGAGAACGTCCTGTTCATCGAGGGCACGCACTGGTTCAATCCGACTTGGAAGCTCAACTACGGCGTCAAACGCAATGAGTGGAGCGGGCAGCAGCAGCAGTGCGACTACGGCCCGACGAGCCCCATCGCCAGCAATTGTTTCTGGGACCAACCGGGTTTTAACTACGGTTCGGACTTCCAGCGCCACCACGCGATCGAGTGGGATGCCATGTTGGGTGTGGGCTACACCTACCGCCTCTGGACCTTCACGGTGGGTGGCGTACGCTATAATAAGGCCTACACACGCACACCGACCGAATGGGGCCAATCCAACAGCGCCACGTTTGTGAACTTCGGGGTGTACCGCAAATTGCCAGAACTATCCAAGCACATGGAGTTGTACGGCGGCATCGGCAAAGTCGTTTTCGACAAGCAATTGCCGGCACCGATTTCCTTCCCCAACAACACCGCGTTCTTCAACACGGATCCGCGGGAAAGTCGTTCGGCCAATTCGTTGACGCTTGGCGCCAACTTTATTTTCTGAGGTCCGTATGAACCGCATCCCGACGCCGAACCCCCTGTCTTGTTCGGCAAGGGGTCGGTACGCGCCGGCGCTCGCGAGTCTGCTCGCAGGATTGGTGTCCACACTGGCCCTCGCGGGCAGTGGCGATAGCCTTGAAAAGCACGGTGCGGGCGCGGTGTCCCTGCGTCCGATCGCCAGCGAACTGGGCTTCGAACCGGCGCCACCACCGGCTGCCTTCCGGGTGGATGAGGCGGCCCTACAGGCCGCGCCCACCAATCAGTGGTACTCAACCGCGATGTTCCATCGCTGGTCGTACCCGCTGTACGCGCAGCCACTGACCTACCGCCCGACGGAAGCCGGCTTCGAGGTCGGTTTGCCGCGCAAGGTGGTGGCGATCGAGGACGACGGTCGCAAGCGATTCATTCGCTACCCCCATAGCGCGGCGCTGACGGTGGCCGCGACCGCCTTTCACCCCACGCACAGCGCGCTCGCCCGCCACGACGACTGGTTGGTCACGGTGCGTCTCGCCGACGATGCCGGCCATGGGCTGGATGCTACCGTGCTGCATGGCAGCCCTTACAGTTACTACGCGGTGGCCGAAGGCGACCTGCACTTTCACTTCAAAGCCCCGACGCAGGATCTGGGCGCACTCGAGGCGCATGCACTGACGCTGCGCATCGACGGCCAGGCCTATGCGATCTATGCACCGGCCAGTGCGCACTTCGAGCGCACCTCACCCACTGATGTCGTGCTGCACCTCATCGACGGCGCACGCTACGCCATTGTGGCCGGTCTGCCGGATGAACGGCCCGAGACGGTAGCGCTGTTTGCCGCGCATGCCTACGTTTGGCCGACCGCAACACGCATCGACTGGCACTACGACGAAGCCACGGCGCAAGTGACCAGCACTTATCGCATCACGACCCGAGCACGCGAAGGCGAGGCGACCACCACGCTCATGGGTCTATATCCACACCAGTGGAGCGCGACCGACCTTGCACCAGCCGCAAGCCCCACCTATGAGTCCGTGCGTGGCCCCATCCGGCTCATCGCGGCCAATGCATTCACCCTAACGCGCACCTTCAACGGCATCTTGCCGCGTTGGGGCGCCATCACCGACCCTACCGCCCGCGCGCAGGTCGACGCCTACCTCAACGGTGACGTTGCCAAAGCCGATCAGTTATTCATGAAGCAAGGCCATGGCACCTATTGGATCGGCAAAGGCCTCGGCGCAATTGCGCAACTGGCCGGTGTGGCCGAGGCCGAAGGTCGCTTGCCGCAGCGCGACGAACTCATTGGCACCCTGAAGCGTCGACTGGAGACCTGGTTTGACGGCCATCACGCCCAACACTTCACCTACGACCCCAGTCTCGGCGCGCTATTTGGCTTCCCGCAGGAATACGGCAGCGTCACACAGATCAATGACCATCACTTTCATTACGGCTACTGGCTGCAGGCGGCTGCTGCGATCGGTCTGCGCGACCGGGAGTGGCTAGCGGACGAACGTTGGGGCAGCATGGTCCGCGAGCTAGTGAAGGACATCGCCACGACGGAGCGGGGTCGGACTGACTTTCCCTTCCTGCGCAACTTCGACCCTTACGAAGGGCATTCTTGGGCGTCGGGCACGCAGCCGTTTGAATTCGGCAACAATCAGGAGAGTTCCTCCGAGGGTATCAATGCGTGGGCGGCGCTGGTTGTACTGGGTGAGACCCTGCACGACCGCGCCATGCGCGATTTGGGCATCTATCTGTACACGTCTGAAGTGGCCGCAGTGCAGCAGTACTGGTTCGATCTACCGCGCAACGTGTTGGCTCCCGAACTCGCCAGCCCATTTGCCAGCATGGTCTTTGGCGGCATGTACGGCTACAACACGTGGTGGACCGAGGAACCGCGCCAGATCATGGCGATCAACCTACTGCCCATAACCCCGGCATCGACCTATCTGGGCCAGGATCCGCGTTCGATCGAGCGCGGCTTTGCGGCCCTACCCGGGGAGGTCAAAGCCTATCAGGCCCGCGGCATCACCGATGGGACACCGCCCGATATATGGCAGGACGTATTGGCCGAATACTGGGCGCTGGCCGATCCTGCGGCCGGCATGAAGGCCTGGGATCGCCACTCCTACGTGGAAATTGGCGAGACGCGCACCCACACGTTGTATTGGATTGAGAGCTTGGCCGAGATGGGTCAGCCCGCCTTCGACGTGACCGCCGATACGCCGCTGTACGGCGTCTTCACGAAGAATGGTCGGCGCACGCACCTCGCCTACAACGCCGCCGATATGGCCCGTGCCGTGCACTTTAGCGACGGCGTCACCCTCGAAGTCGCCGCGCACGCACTGGCCCGCGACCCTTAAACGCAGCCGCCGCTGCAGCGCCGCCACGGCGGCGCTACACTCTGCCTCGGGGCCACTCGTCCCTGGAGGTTTTGCTGATGCCCACGAAACGTGTCTTCCCGGCTCGTATCGCCGTCGTGTTCGCGAGTCTTGCGAGTACTGTGCTCGCCCACGCCACGCCGAGCGACCCCTACCCGTCTACTTACGTCGCCGCCACCGCAGCGCCCGTACTCATTCAAGGGGCAACCGTACTGACCGGCACCGGGGAGCGTCTCGAGGACACCGATGTGCTGATCGTAAACGGCGCCATCGCCGCCGTCGGCCACGCCTTGGCGGCACCGGCGGGAGCCCGCATGATCGATGCGCGCGGCCTCACCGTAACGCCGGGCCTGATCGACATCCACTCGCACTTGGGCGTCTATCCAAGCCCGGGCCTCGCCTCCTTGGCCGATGGCAATGAGATGACCGCGCCCGTCACTGCAAATGTCTGGGCCGAGCACTCGATTTGGCCGGTCGATCCGGGCTTTGAGACGGCGCTGGAAGGCGGCGTCACGTCGCTGGAAATTTTGCCCGGCTCGGGCAACCTCATCGGCGGTCGTGGCGTGGTGGTCAAGAATGTGGCCGCTATCACCTATCAGGCCATGAAATTTCCAGGCGCACCGCAGGGATTGAAGATGGCCTGTGGCGAAAACCCCAAGCGCGTGTACGGCACACGCAACCAGGCGCCTTCCACGCGCATGGGCAACGTCGCCGGCTATCGGGCGCAATGGATCGAGGCGCAAGCCTACGTGCGTGAACAAGCCGATTACGAAGCCAAGCTGCGCGCCGGCGGCAAAGAGGCGCAGGAGGCGCGCCCCCCGAAGCGCGACTTACGCCTCGACACGCTAGCCGGCGCACTCAAAGGCGAAATCCCCATACAGATGCACTGCTACCGGGCCGATGAGATGGCCACCATGATCGACATGTCCAAGGAATTCGGCTTTCATATTGCCGCTTTCCATCACGCCAGCGAAGCCTACAAGATTGCCAATCGCCTAGCCGATGCGGGCATTTGCGCCGCCATGTGGGCCGACTGGTGGGGCTTCAAGATGGAGTCCTTCGATGGCATTCAGGAAAACATCGCCCTGGTCGATGCCGCACCCAACGGCTGCGCCATCGTGCACTCCGACTCTGCAGAAGACATCCAACGCCTGAATCAGGAGGCTGCCAAAGCGCTGTCGCGGGGACAGGCGATGGGTCTCGATCTCACCCCCGCGCGGGCCCTGCGCTGGATCACCTTGAATCCAGCGCGGGCACTCGGGATTGCGGACCGTACCGGATCGATCGAGGTCGGCAAGATGGCGGACGTCGTGCTCTGGAATCGGGATCCATTCAGCGTCTATGCGCTGGCAATGCAGGTGTACGTGGATGGCGTCCTGCAATTTGACCGCGCCCATCCCAGCACGACACCGCGTTCGGACTTCCTGCTCGGACAACCGGCCACTCGTGGAGAATTGCCATGAAGACCACCCTACCGCTGACCGCTGCAGCACTCTTTTTGACGAGCGTCGTGCATGCAGGCGCAACGCTTTATCAGCACGGCCGTATCGTCCCGGTCGCCGGCGCAACCCTCGAGAATGGCTCACTACTGCTCGTGGATGGTCAGATCCGGGCCATTGGCAATGCCCTGGAAGCGCCCGCCGGCGCGACCGTGATCGACCTCCATGGCCGTTGGCTGACACCGGCTCTGTTCGGCGGTATCGGCTCCATGGGTGTGGTGGAAATCAGTAACGAGCCAACCACCAACGACAGTGGACTGCACCTCGATGAGGTCCGTCCCGAGTTTGATCCCGCACTAGCCTTCAACCCAGACTCGGAACCCGTGGAAATCGCGCGTGTCGAGGGCGTGGGTTTTGCATTGCTGGCACCCGAACCCGAGGAACACACAAAAGGCGGCAATGTCATCGCCGGACTCGCCGACGTGGTGACTTTAGATGGCCAGAGCCCCAAGGCTCCCACCGCACTCGTGGTCGAAATGGGTCATCACGGTGGGACACTCGCTGGCGATAATCGGGCAGCAGCCTTCCTGCTCCTATCTGATGCCTTCGAAGAGACACGGCACCCGCCGCGCCCGGGTGAACCGCGTCGCTTGACTGAGGCTGGTCGCGCGACCCTACGTGCGGTCCTATCCGGTCGCCTACCCGTTCTCTTTCATGTGGATCGGGCCGTCGACATTCGCGCAGTACTCCACTTTGCGGCACAACAAAAAATCCGCGCCCTGATTGGTGGCGGCGACGAGGCCTGGCGGGTGGCGAAAGATCTGGCCAAAGCCCAAGTGGCTGTGGTTATCGATCCTTTTGCTGATCTACCCGCAAACTTCGACAGCATCAGCGCGACACTCGAGAACGCCGCGCGTCTGGCCCACGCAGGCGTGCAGGTCGCTTTCAGCCTGCGCGCTAATTCGCCACATGAAGTCCGTAGGCTGCGCCAAGGCGCCGGCATTGCGGTAGCGCATGGCCTGCGTTGGGAGCAAGCGTTCGCCGCTATAACCGCTGTGCCTGCGGGACTCTTCGGCGTGGGTAGTGAATTTGGCAGCCTCGCCGTGGGTAGCAAAGCCAATTTGATCGTCTGGACGGGTGACCCGCTCGAAGTGACCTCCCGGGTGGAGGCTGCATGGCTTAACGGGGAAGAGCGCACTCTATCGACCCGTCAAACAGCGCTACGGGATCGTTATCTGGAGAAGTTGCGGCGAGGCGAAGCGCGCTAAAGGGCACAATAAAAAAGTTTGGCCGGCGGTTCCCTCCGCGCGGCCAAACCAGGGGGGGGCTGTTAGTTGCCGTACAACTCAGCGATGTGCAGACGACCGGCAACGCGCTCCACCACCATTTTGGGCGGTGGCGGCGGGTTCTGACGAAACTGTTCGAGTGCTTCGCGCATCGCACCCATATCGACCATGGGCAGCGTCTTCAGTTGCGCTTCCACGATTGCGCGAAACTTGACGCTCGCATGCGGCAGGCGGGCGCGCTCTAGCAAGGGCTTGAAGTGGCGATCGAAGAATTCTGGGTCCCGTAGCTGCTGCAGTGAATCCTCTTGGTTTTCTGCTGCGAACACCTTGGCGCGTGCGGCGTAGGCGAGTGCGGCCTCCACCAATGCCGGACTGAAGCACCCTTCGCGCTCGTAGCACCGGCGCAAGCGGCTGTGAATCTCGCCTTCCAGCGCCATACGCGCCTTCGGGTCGCTAGCTAGATTGGGATCGGCCAGCATCGCTTGAAAGGCCACGAAGGCATCGGCTTTGCGATTGGTCCGGTGCCAGAGGAAGGCTTCACGGATGCGGGCACCGGCCGGCTTTGCGGCAGCGCCAAACCTCGCCTCGATGCGCTCGAGCGGGGTATCCACTGTCGGCTTGGGTGTGTAGGCCGGGGTGACCGGTTGTGGCGCCAAGTCCGTCTTGCGACGCGCGGCTCCGAGGAAACTGAGTACACCCATTAAGCACCTCAACAAATATCCGGCTTCGCCATCTCAACGTGCGTTCAGATGGTGACGTTTTATCCGTCGAAAGGAAGAGTGCAATTTGTAAGGATTTGGCGTCGCGACTCAGTTCACGTTTGCCAACAGGGCCTTAGATGGCGTCGGAACTTGGGACGCCGTTCACAAAATTTCGGCTTTTTTGACGGCCCAAAACGAGGCATTTCTGCCCGCCCCAACGCTTAGCGCGCACAGCGCGATGACCATAAGGAAATGCCACTACACCAGTCAGGTGACCAAAAGCCCACCGCAATACCTTCTTAGCAGAGTAGCGCACTAGCGCCTTGGCTTAGGCAGCGCGGGTGCAACGCCCTAGCGCCACGCGATCAACGCCAAATCAGCAGAGCTCGAACGCAGCCGCCACGCCGTGTTTGCGCCAATCGACGGATCATGGGTGGCGCAAGGCGCCACCGGATCCAGTCCGATGACGCGTACGCAAGGCCCCTAGTGCTTCACACCGAGCGCTTCAAACAAGGACGGCGCTGCCTCTGGCTTGAACGCGCGGAAGTCCTGACCCATAAACGCCGCCACTGTTGCAGCCAACTGCGCCTGCGTAATTGGGTTTGCATTCTCCCGTTCACCCAGTGCCGGCACGTCCGGTCCCATCACAGCAACCCAGATTTCATCGGAGCCGGGCTGTTTGACGCTGTGGTCAATCCAATCATGCCGGCCTTTACCCCGGCCATGGTCCGCCGTGAAAATCAGTGTCGTCGTCCCCTTGTACTCGGGGATCGACTGCAGTTGCTGCCATAGCTCAGCAATGAAAGCATCTACATGGTGCGCCGATTCCAACAGAGCGTCGTAGCGCTTCATGTGCGCAAAATTATCCGTATCCCCATAGCCCACAAACAAGACACGTGGACGGGCAGTCGCCAAGTGATCACGCAGTGCAATATGTAAGAACGCATCGGACGGGTCCGGCTCCTCCAGCGGCACTTGGGTTTCATAGAGTTCACGCAACAAACGACCCCTCGGGCTCTGATCGTTCGGATCGACCAACGTTTGCCCTGACCGGACTACCAAATGACTGCGGTGCTCATTGAAAATCTCATGGAAGGTGCCCCAGGTTCCATAGATCTCTACCTTGCCTCTCAGTTCAGGCAACTGGTTCAGCCACTCGTACACCGTGATATTGGGGTTGATGCCAAAGGAGTTCGAACGAATCTTGGCGTCGGGCACTCCAGATGACATCTCGTTGTAACCAGGGTAGGAGAACCATTGATTGTTCTCCACCGAGGCCAAACTGCCCTTAGTGCGATTACCGAACACCTGCCCTTCGTGCGCCATGGTGCCCCAGAGAAAAGGCATGAGCTTGGCGCGTCGCTTCTGCAAGTCCTCATCCCAATACCGCGCTTTGAGAACCGGAATCTCAGTCCAGTTGTCTTTTTCATCGGCAATAAGCACCGGGTCGGCACCGTTAAAAATCTCTTGCCAACGCAGACCGTCACTGACCACAAAAACGACATTTCGGGTGACCAATGGTTGGGCGTAGGCCCCGGTTCCGATAAAGAGGAATGCGAGCAGTACAAGGCGCCGTAATGACATAAGAGCCTCCCAATCTAAAGCCTAAGGGGTGGATGTAATAAGCATACCGCCGCGGCGAAGTTCGTGCTTGCACGAACCGTCTCGCTACAGCATGGAACTACGTCACTAAACTAGGAAATTAACTTTGAAATCAAGCGATGGCTAGGGTCTAACCCTCCCTCCAGTGCGTCTGAAAATCGGGTTACGGCCCCATTCAGGAAACCCCAGCGAAAGCCGATGCTTACTCTCAATGCGGTAGGTAAGGAAACCTGCTCATGCAAAGCCTAGATGAAGAATGAAGGCCCTAGTGTTCTAGTTTTCTTAATTTGAGAGAGACCAATGTCATATCGCAAGAATCTCGCATTAGCCCGCGCAGTTGCCTTGTCACTCGGAGCGTTATTACCGGCAGCCGCGACACTCGCCGCACCGGCCGTCACATCGGTTTTCACGACTTATTCAGCAGGCGGAACACCGACTGCCATCAACATTAATGGCTCTGCTTTGTGCTCCCCCTGCACGACCCCGACCACGACGACAGTTACCGTGGGTGGAACAACCCTGACGGTCACTTCCGCCACCGCGACCGTCGTTGCCGCGAATCTACCGCTTCTCTCTGATGGAACCTATACCTTGGTCCTTACGGCCGGCACGACCGGTTCGTTTAATTACGACCTCCCTATCGCCGCCAAAATAGCGTCTGGCGCAACTGGCGCCACGGGCGCCACAGGCGCCACAGGCGCCACAGGCGCGACTGGCGCAGCGGGTACCGCGGGCGCTGCGGGTGCTGCGGGCGCTGCGGGCACCGCTGGTGCGAAGGGCTCGACTGGCGCTACGGGTGCAACCGGCGCTACGGGTGCTACCGGCGTCGGTTCGACCGGCGCCACGGGTGCAACGGGTGCTACGGGTAACACGGGCGCCACGGGCGCTACTGGCCTTACGGGCAACACTGGCGCTACCGGTGCAACTGGCAACACGGGTTTGACCGGCGCC
>CAIVRI010000065.1 GCA_903908265.1 uncultured Pseudomonadota bacterium | reverse complement strand
GGCAACCGTGATGGCAACCGTGATGGCAACCGCGACGGCAACCGTGATGGCAACCGCGAGCGCGGTAACGAGCGCGGCGGTCGTCAACGGGACGGTGAGCGCAACGCACCAGCCCCTGCGTCCAACGTAGCGGCCCCCGCTAACCTAGGTGGGGACACGCAAGCTGGCCCCGCACAGTCCACCGAGGGCACGGATGGCGCGGACGGTAACAACGAGCGTCAGGGCGAACGCCGCGGCCGCCGTCGTGGTCGTCGCCGGGGTCGTTTTGGTCGCGGCCGTGATGGCGCGCCAGGCACGGAGGGTTCGCCCGAGGGCGGGCCACCGTCTTCTGAATTCGGTGACAACGTACCGGAGATCGGCGCCTCCGGTGAGTACCCGGCCCTGAACGTCGAACAGTACGAGCGCGAGCAGGGCATCCACCCGGTCGCTGCCGTTGCGTCGACCGTTGAGGCGGTGGTTAGCGTACCGATGGATGCCGTGACTGCCGAGACGCAAGCGGTGGCAGCGCCGTTCGAGGCGGTGCCCGCCGAGGCCGTACCAGAGGCTACCGAAGTGGTTGCCGCGGTAGTGGAACCGGCAGTTGCAGAGGCAGTGCCGGCAACAGAGCACAGCGCCGCAGCGGCTGTGCAAACGACGCCCGTAGCGGAAAAGCCGACGCAGGGACTCTGAGTCGGGTGCAGGGAATTGCGCGCACGACGGCGCAGTTCCCTGATCAGTCCGCGGGCGGAAATTTCTCCCCAGTGGAGCGCCTGCTCAAACCCACCCGCTCCGCTCTAGTAAGGATCGGGCTCCTCGCGTACGCCTACCGTCGGCGCGAAAGCCAACAACGAGACCCAATGGACACGGCAAATGTGCGCTGGCATTGCCCTGTGCACGCCGCCCCGATTGCTACGCAGCAGCGCAGGAACGCGACGGGCAGGCTCGTCGCGCCGTGGGCCACCTCTCTCTACTTGCCAATATCAAATCGAGTGGCCCGCTGTAATCAGGCGATTCCATATCGACGTGGTCCGCAATGCCTACACGCGACCTACCACAACGCCGACTCCTAACGTGCCGTTGGCAGCGGCCGCCTCGGTCACGTGCACGCGTCGCGCCGGCTACCTGCGGATTCTTGAACGGTCGCTGTGCGGTCCAGAACCGCGCAGCCTTAGAAAATCCAAGGCACGGTGGGCGTTGACGAGCCGATTGGGTGTTCCATCGAAGGCCGGCACACGCAGCGCGCCGGTCCCTCGTATCCACGCAACACTCCGGGTTTCGCGTCCGGTCACGTGCAAACCACGCAACAATCGCCGACTGGGCTTGCGCGAATAGGCGGGGCGAATCCCTCCGTGAGACGCTCCGCGAATCGCGTAGCGTGTCGTGGGGACGCTGGCGCTGCAGCGCCTGGTAAGTACTGTTCTGCCTCCGAAACTGGCGACCGCAGGTCACTGAGCCCCACCAGCACCATCGTCGGTGTGGTCACATTTCCGGCCAATGAGCGGCGACAACTGCCACTACGTCTCCTGATCCACCCACGGAAAGTGCTTGACCCAATACGTTGCCCCTAGCATCGGGCCCGCCATGCATTGCAAGAAACAGCGGATACTTCTTGGTCGGATCGAAGCTCGCCGGCAGGCCACTGAAGCCGGCCGATGCGCGCCACCGTTTCGGCTGATTTTACTTGCAATCAAAATCGCGAAGGCGTTGTGAAAGAAAAAAATAACCTAGTTAAATCGAATAAATACAATCGCTTACAATAATTATTGTACCGCTATTCTAAATATAACGTAGGCGCCCGCGTCGGCAGACTGGCCCGGTCTGCGCAGCACGCAGCGCAGCTGCGCAGACGCCGGCCGGGCCGGCGCGGGCCGTTCATATTTAGTGCTTCGCCGGCACGACCGGTGCCGTCTGCCCCGCCACATACGGGTAAGCCTTGAACACCGAAGCGGCCAGAACCGGCAACGACTTCACCAGGTCCTTCTTCTCATCGCCGGTCAGTTCGCGCACCAAGGTGCCCTCCCAGACCGAGACTTTCCGCGCCCGATCCACGACATCGAGATTCAGCGTCCCACTGGTCACGTCACGGACATCCCGCCAGCAGCTGTAATCCCCACCGTAGCGGCCGCCCAGACCGAAACCGAAACCGAACCCATGATGGAAGCCGGCGCCCGACGACATCATGCCATCCGCCTGCTGTTTTTCCTCCGAGTGCCCCTGGAAATTGATCAGGAGGTCCGGATTCTCGGCCGGGTGGTAACCGCGCCGCTCCATCTCGGCGGCGACGGTCGCCTTTAGCGCGCGGGTCACCAACGTGGCGTACTCGCCGCGATCCGTGCCCGGTTGCTCGACAAAGCCAAAAGTACGATAAGCACCGAAGTCTGTTGACGCATCGACACTCGCTCGTACGGCAGGACCCGTGCTGCAGCCGGCCAAGGCCAAGGCTGCACATGCGATCCACGCAAGATTACGCAACTTCATGATCGGGCAACTCCTACCGAAAACGTCCAAGAAACTAACCGGATCATCACCGCACCGGTGGATCCTCGCAAGGGGTATGAATAAGGCTCTGCATTGGCTGCGGTTGACCTGCTTCAAACGGCTAGCAAAGCGGCCACCCGCTGCAAGTCCTCCGCTGTGTCTACACCGGGTCCTGGCGTCTCCGTTGCGGGTGCAATCGCGATAGCAAGACCATTTTCCAGCGCACGCAGTTGCTCGAGCCGCTCGCAGTGCTCCAGCGGTGTCGGTGCCCAGCCGGCCAAGCGGCGCAGCGCCCCGACCCGGTAGGCATAGAGCCCAATGTGCCGCCAAGCAAGACCCAGCCCCTCCGGGAACTGCCCATCGCGCGGCCAAGGAATCGGGGCCCTCGAAAAGTACAACGCCCGACCCGACTGATTGGTCACGACCTTCACCACGTTCGGATCCCGAAAGTCGTGTTCACTGCGCACCGGGGTCATCAGGGTGGCCATCGCCGCCCCAGGGTCGTCCTCCAGCAGTTGCGCCACCTGGGTCACATTGGCCGACGGCAGCAAGGGTTCATCGCCTTGCACGTTCACCACGACGGTCTCATCCGACCAACCGCGCTGATGGGCCACTTCGGCCAACCGGTCGGTACCGGACGGATGCGCCGGGGAGGTCAGCACTACGGCAGCCCCAAAGGCCCGTGCCACCGTGGCAATACGCTCATCGTCTGTCGCAATGAACACTTCGAGCGCGCCCGCAGCCTGCGCACGTCGCCACACATGTTCGACCATGGGTCGGCCCGCAATCAGCAGCAGTGGCTTGCCCGGCAGGCGCGTCGAGGCATAGCGCGCCGGTATGACGACCCGGAAACTCACGACGTGACCGGCGGGTCGATCGGGCGCCCCAGCGCTGGCAGGAGCATCGCAATCCCATCCTCCACCGGATAGGCCAGGCTCTCCGCAAGGCAGAGCAACTGACCCGCCTTGCGGTCATGCTCCAGCGGCCCCTTACAACGCGGGCAGGCCAGCAGGGCGAGTAACTTCGGGTTCATGGCGATCCTTTGCGACGCGCAACCAGCTCAACGATCCGCTCCACCAGCCGGGCACCCTGCACCGCCTCTGGCTCGGCGGTAACCTCAAGGTAATACAGGCCCGCACGGGCGAACCCCATACATTTTACGGCATCTTTCTCCGTCATGAGCACCGGGTAGCCATCGGCAAACTCCACGTCGGCCGGCGTCAGCACCGCGTGATCCGGTTTGGGGTGGCGAATGATCTGCAACTGGGCGGACTCCAGTAATTTAAAAAATCTTTCAGGATCGCCGATCCCTGCCACCGCGTGCACGCGGCGGCCGCCAAGGTCCTCTAGGTGGAGGCGCTTGCCACCGAGCAGCGGAACCAGTCCGCTAGGCGCCAGACGAGCGCGCATCCCCGGCACGCCCGGCTCGCCTTCCCCATTCAAGATCACGGCGGCCACCGATGACAGGCGGCGCACCGGCTCGCGCAAGGGGCCCCGCGGCAACAGGTGTCCGTTGCCAAAGCCACGACGCGCATCGACAACGACAATCTCCAGATCACGCGCTAATCGGTAATGCTGCAGTCCATCGTCGGCCAGAATCACATCGACCGCGGGTGCCAATTGCACCGCCGCAGCCACCCGATCCCGCCCGACCACGACCCGCGCCTGCGTGCGTCGTGCGATCAGTACCGGCTCGTCCCCAACGCGTGCGGGGCTGGAACTGGACAGCACTTCCACCGGCCCCGTCTCCGTACCGCCATAACCACGACTAACCACGCCCACGCGCAGCCCACGCGCCGTGAGCGCAGTGGCCAACCAAACGATAATCGGCGTTTTGCCACTGCCGCCCACGGTTAGATTGCCGACCACGACCACCACACGACCCGGATGGATCGACGACGACAAACCGAGCCGATAGGACCAACGGCGCAGTGCCGCGAGGAGCGCAAAGAGCAGCTCCAATGGCGCGAGCAACCAGCTGCCCCGACCACCACCGAACCAGATTCGTTCGAGGAAGACTCGCATATTCAGGCGTTAAACTGCATCCGATGCAGCGCGGCATACACCCCATCGCACGCGAGTAACTGCGCATGACTACCCGTCTCCACGAGCCGCCCCTCCTCCATCACGACGATGCGATCCGCATGTTCGATAGTGGATAGACGATGCGCAATGACCAAGGTCGTGCGATTTTTCATAAGCGTAGCCAATGCATCCTGAATCGTGCGCTCGGACTCCGTGTCCAGCGCACTGGTGGCCTCATCCAGAATGAGGATCGGCGCATCCTTGAGCAACGCACGCGCGATCGCAATGCGTTGACGCTGACCACCGGACAGCAAGACGCCTCGATCGCCAACGGAAGTGTCTAACCCTGCCGTTAATTGTTCGGCAAACTCCAGCACATGCGCCGCGCGTGCCGCCCGCTCCACGGCCTCAGGCGTCGCCCCTTCCGTATTAAAAATAATGTTGTCGCGGATAGAGCCATTGAGCAGCACGACGTCTTGGCTGACCAGGCTCACGCTACGGCGCAATTCGCCGAGCCGAAACTCGCGGACGTCGACCCCATCCACTTGGACGCTGCCCTCAGAGACGTCGTAAAACCGCGCTACCAGCCCGACCAAGGTCGATTTGCCGCTGCCTGAGCGACCCACAATGGCCACAGTTTGGCCGGGCGGCACTTCGAAAGAGACGCCGTCGACTGCCGGCGTTTTGCCGGGGTAGGCAAAGCGCACCGCGTCGAAGCAGACCCTGCCCGTTGCGCGCGCCAAAGACCGTGTGCCCGTGTCCGGCTCACCCGGCTCATCAATCAATTCGAAAATACTGCGCCCCGCCGCAATGCCCTGCTGCAGCGGCCCAAATACGGATACCAAACGCTTCAGCGGTGCGGTCAACAACAGCAAGGCGCCGAGGAAGGAGACGAAATCCCCGACCGACAAATGCTCGGTCAACACCTGCCGAATAGCCAGATAAAGCACGCCAGCCAACGCAATCGAGGCGATAAATTGCACGACCGGGTTCGAGACCGCCCGGGCGCGCATCAACTTCATGTTTTGATAGCGGTTGGACTCGTTCACTACCTCAAACGCAACCGCCTCAAAGTCTTGTGCGTTGAAGACCTTGATCAGGCGTTGACCATCAATCGCTTCCTTAGCGACCCGGGTGACATCGCTCATTGAGTTCTGGATGCGTGAGGAATAGCGCCGAAAAGCTTTATTGATAATCTGCAGCAAGCCGACAATCAGTGGAGCCACCACCAAAGCGCCGCAGGTCAG
This sequence comes from uncultured Pseudomonadota bacterium, assembly GCA_903908265.1. Taxonomy (GTDB): domain Bacteria; phylum Pseudomonadota; class Gammaproteobacteria; order Steroidobacterales; family Steroidobacteraceae; genus CAIKZZ01. Next base: position 4,885 of record CAIVRI010000065.1, on the reverse strand, counting down.
ACGCCAGTTCAGCCACAGCAGCCAAGACAGGAGCCCCATGATGGTGAGCGAATCGCGCACGATCACCGTGATCGACTCGGTTGCCGCCTGCGCCACGAGTTCCGTGTTGTAAGTCAGTTTGGACAGCAGGTCCGCAGACGACACGCGATCATAATAAGCGCACGGCAGATCCAAGTAGTGCCGAAACAACTCCCCGCGCAACTTCTTGATGATCTGACGACCGACCCAGCCGGATCCATATTGAGACAGATACTCACCCGCGCCCCGAATAGCAAACAAGGCCACAATGCCCGCCGGCACGAACACCAGCGTGCTGCGATTACGATCGACGAAGGCGCCATCCAAGAAGTGTTTCACCAGGTACGCGTAACCCGTATCGACCGATGCGAACATGGCCATACCGAGCACTGCCAACAGGAACATGGGCCAATGCGGCCAAATATAGGCGCGCAATCGGGCATAAATCAGTCGTGCATTGTCTTGCGGGTCCGCCACATCAACTCCCAGGCTGCAAATTGACCGTCGCGATATTGACCTGCGCAAAGCCCAATTTGCCGGCAATGTCCATCGCCGTCACGACGGCTTGGTGCGTGGCCCGCGCGTCGGCCCGAATCGATACAACGGCCCCGACCGCACCATCGCCCGCCACCCGCGCGAGAGCCGCGCGCAAGGTCGCCGGCTGCGTATTCATCAGGGCCTGCCCGTTGACGCGGTAAGAGCCATCCTGAGCCACCGTGATGGTGACTGCGCTCGCCGTCGACCGCTCTGCAGAGGTGCTCGCCTCGGGCAATTGCAGGCGCAAATGACCATCCCGCACAAAACTGCTGGAGACCATAAAAAAAAGCACCAGCAGCAGCACTACATCGATCAACGACGTCACGTTGATTTCCGGCTCCAGATCACGGCGTCGTGTGAATTTCACGGCACCCTGCCTTCTTGCTCACGGCTCGCGTCGATGCGCGCGATCAAGCCTAGCGCCGCCTTTTCCATTTGGATCACAAGGCCATCCACATGGCCACGCAAATACCGGTAACCCATCAAGGAGGGAATCGCCACAATCAGACCCGATGCCGTCGACACGAGTGCTTGCCCGATACCACCAGAGAGCGCCTTGGGATCACCAATACCACTGTGCGTGATAGCGCTGAACGCCGTAATGATGCCGATGACGGTGCCCAGCAAGCCGAGCAGCGGCGACACGGCCGCTATGGTGCCCAGCAGGTTCAGGTAGCGTTCCAGTTCATGCGCCACATGTCGACCCGTATCCTCGACCGCTTCTTTGAGCAACGCACGATCTCGATGCCGATTGTCTAGCGCCGCGGCAACCACCTGCCCCAAGGGCGAATCGCCAGCAGCCGTCGCATCCGTCGGGCCCTGCCCGCTTTGCACCAAACCAAGCAATGCCGGTGGCAGCACCTTCGCGGGCTGCAATGCCAGCGCGCGCTCGACCAGAATAGTCAACGACACCACGGAGAGCACGAGGATCGGCCACATGATCGGCCCCCCCGCTTGGAACAGTTCCCACATCGTTCTTTTACCTGCCCATGAAGCGCAAGTGCCTGATCATACTCGACTGAACGCCTTTACGGGGCGACAGCTAGGGGGCCTCTAGGCGGCCCTGACGCAGCACAACGACCCGGTCCATGCGCGCCGCAAGGCGCTCGTCATGGGTCACGATCACGAGGCTGGACCCCACTTCCCGGTTCAGTTCCAACATCAACTCGAATACCTGAGCGGCATTGACCCCATCCAGGTTACCGGTCGGCTCATCAGCCAAGACCAAGGCTGGCCGGGTTACCAGCGCCCGCGCCACCGCGGCGCGCTGGCGCTCACCGCCCGACAGCTGGCCTGGTCGGTGCGTCAATCGCGCACCCAAACCCACTCGCTCCAGTAGCGCGCGCGCCGCCGCCTCGGCCTCAGCCACCGGCACGCGGCGCACCAACAGCGGCATAGCGACGTTCTCAAGGGCACTGAATTCCGGAAGCAAATGATGAAATTGGTAGACGAAGCCAACCGAGCGATTGCGCAACTGGCCACGGGCCGTGTCCGATAGGGTGTTCATGGACGCCCCTTCGATGTGCACCTCACCGGCACTTGGCAAGTCCAGCCCGCCTAGCAATTGCAGCAGGGTCGTCTTGCCCGAGCCCGAGGCGCCGACGACGGCAATCCGCTCACCCCGAACCACTGCAAAGTCGACCCCATCTAGCACGCGCAAGGTCGTGGCCCCTTCCCGGAACTCTTTAACGAGTCCTTGGGCCAATAACACAGGTGACGAGAGTTCAGTCATGACGCAAGGCCTCGGCCGGCTGGGTGCGGGCGGCGCTGGCCGCCGGCGGCAATGTAGAAAGGATAGACAGCAACACGGAGGTGCCACAAACGCGCACCACGTCGCCCCATGTCACTTGGGCTACCAGCTCATCGAGCAAGTAGACCCGCGGGTCAATCAAGGTCGTGCGCAGCAAGCCCTCCACACCGTGGATCAGTGTCGATAAATTTGTTGCCACCAAAATACCCAAGAGCAGACCAAAGCCCGTACCGACAACTCCGATGACGCTGCCCTGCAACACGAAAGTCGCCATGAGCGTCCGCGGCGTCACGCCCATGGTGCGCAAGATCGCGATGTCTGAGCGCTTCTCGCGCACCAGCATGGTGAGCGTAGCCACAATGTTGAACGCCGCTACCGCCATCACCAAGAGCAAAAGCACAAACATGATGGACTTGGTCGTGGCGATTGAACGGAAGAAATTAGCGTGTTCGCGCGTCCAGTCCGAAATATAGAAACCGCCGCCTAAATCAACAGCCACCCGACGCACGACCCGCGGCGCCGAAAACGGGTCATCCAGACGCAAGCGCAGTCCGGTGACTCCGCTGCCAGTCCGAAAAAGCCGCGCACCGTCTGCGCGCGCAATCAGCGCGACGTTGTGGTCGAACTCATACAACCCGGAATCAATCGTGCCGGCAACGCGGAAGCGGCGCAAACGGGGCACAACGCCGGCGGGTGTGGCGACCCCATGCGGCGCGGCGATGACGACAAGATCCCCTGCTTTAACGCCTAGATCCGCCGCCAGTGACTTACCCAGGAGCACTCGGTAAGCGCCCGACGTCAGCACCTCGAGCGTCGCGCCGCGCACAGCGCGATCCAGAGTGGAGACCAAACGTTCGGCGGCCGGATCGATGCCCCGCACCAGGACACCATTCACAGCCCGACCGTGGGCGACCAGTGCGCGTTCCTCCACATAGGGCGCCACTGCCAGCACCCCCGGTTCACGCTGCGCCGCTACGGCCAGCGATTGCCAGTCCGCAATCGGCCCCTCGATCGAAGTGATCGTCGCGTGCGACGCCACCGCAAGGATCCGGTCCTTAAGTTCGGACTCGAAGCCGTTCATGACGCCGAGCACAACCAACAGCACCGCCACACCGAGCGCAACCCCGGCCACCCCGACCACAGCGATAAACGACAAAAAGCCATTCTCGCTCTTCGGTCGTAAATAGCGGCGGGCGATCCGCCAGGCCATGGGCGCTGCAGTGCTCATTCGTAGCGCAACGCCTCCGCCGGGTGCACCCGCGCCGCCCGACGCGCCGGATAGATCGTGGCCGCCAAGGTCAACACCAGTGCAATGCCACCGATCATTGCCACATCCACGGCTTCGATGTGCGAGGGGATGCGCGTGATGTAGTAGACATTCGAGTCGAAAATTTCAAAGCCGAAAGCTTGCTGAATGAAAGCCGCCACGGTATCGACATGGGTCGCGAGCAAGGTACCCAGGCCGACGCCGAGCAGTGACCCGGTCCAACCGATCAGCAAGCCTTGCCCTAAAAAGACCCGCACGATGCCACCCGGCGAGAGCCCGAGTGTGCGCAGGATCGCGATATCCGTACGCTTGGCTCGCACCACCATGACCAGCATCGCCACAATGTTGAAGGCAGCCACCGCCACGACCAGCAGCAGAATGAGGGTCATCATCGTTTTTTCGAGTCGCACCGCACGAAAGTACCCCGCGTTCTCCTCGGTCCAATCGCGTACCGCAAAACCCGGCCGCTCGGCTGCGATGCGCCGCGCACCCGCCGGCGCGGCATACAGATCGCCATAGCGCAACCGCACCGCGGTGGCACCGCCCGTCCGCGCAAAGGCTGCCACGTTGGCCAAACTGCCAATCGCCAACGTCGAGTCGTGCTCTTGTAAGCCGGCCTCAAACAGACCAATGACCTGGAAGGTGCGCAGGTGCGGCTCCAGCGAACCATCCTCCGCGACCGAGGGGACCATGACGGTCACCGTCTCCCCTGGCACCACGTGCAACTGAAAAGCCAAGGCGCGTCCGAGAAAAAGCGCATCCTCGCCAACGCTGAGATCTTCCAAATGCGCACCACCGAGCACCGCCGACATCGCAGTCACCGACTCCTCACGAGCCGGATCGACACCACGCAGGGTGGCTGGGGCCATGTCATCGCCATGCACGACCAACGCCTGCTGCTCGACCACAGGAGCTGCCCCAACTACACCGGGGAAGGCGCGGGCTCGATCCGCCAGTGCGGCACCGTCGAAGGCCGCGCCGTCCGGGCGAAACAAGGTGGCGTGGCCTGACAGGGACAGCAAACGTTCACGCGCCTCGGCCTCGAAGCCATTCATAACCGATAGGATCGTGATAAGTGCCGCCACACCGAGCGACACCCCAATCAGGGAGGCCCAGGTGACAAACGATACGAACAGCCCCGCTTCACGGGACCGTACGAATCGCAACGCAATGGCGAGTTCCAGAGGCCTAAACATGGGTTCGGATTAGACCACGCCCCAACCGGGCGCGCACAGCGCTGACACGCCACCCGTTGCCTTCGCCAGCGCAGTCGGTATCCTCACGCGTCCCCGCCGGTGCTTGTGCCGGAGGCT